>JAETOP010000040.1 GCA_021771675.1 Oscillospiraceae bacterium
GTCCCCGTCAAGGGCCCTTTTTTGCCCGCCCGGCAGGGCATGGCAGACGGGGATTGAAGGGCAATCCAGACGTTCGATTTTTGTGCGGGATAAAAGCGGGTGGTCGCTTTGCGCCCACCCGCCAGTGAACACCGCCCCGCAACGCGGGTCGGGGATGCGGCATGGGTGGTCGGTTTCCGGCCTTTTTGCTGTGGCAGGTGGTCGTGGAACGAAAAAACACGCCGCAAACCAGCCTGTCAGCCAGCTTCTACAGGTGGCTGTGGCAGGTGGTCGCGGCAATTTTTGGAGGTTTTTATGGAACAGAAGAACAAAGCTGGCATGGAAACACCGGAGATCAAAACCAGGATTCCCCTGTGGCTCTACCCCTCTACGCTGGAGGCGGTAGACCGGGCCATGGAGCGGGACAATTGCAAGAGTCGGAGCGAGTTTATTGAGAACGCCATCCGCTTCTACGCCGGGTATCTTTCCGGCAAGGACGCGGTGCAGTTTCTCCCCGCCGCGCTGGTGTCTGCCCTGCGCGCTACGGTGCAGTGCAGCGAAGATCGCATCGCCCGCCTGCTGTTCAAGCTGGCGGTGGAGATCAGCATGATGATGAATGTGCTGGCGGCGGGGCTGGAGATCGACGCCAGCCAGCTGGACGCGCTACGCTGGCAGTGTGTCCAGGAGGTGAAAAAGACCAACGGGTCGATCACCTTCAAGGACACGCTGAAAAAGCACGAGGGCGAGTGACCACGCAAAAATGTTGATTGTCCGCCAAGGGGTTTTTATACCCAAACGGGGCCCCCGCAAAGCCGTCCTCTGGCTTTGTGGGGAGAGGAGGGGCAAGGGAACGCAACGGGGAATGCCCAACGGGCGTTCCCCGTGGAGTGGACTTTGCCCCGACGTGAACCGAGTGTCGGTTCATGGTGGACTGCCCTGAAGGTATTCTCTCTAAGGATTTTTTAATTCAGAGGGATAACAAAAACGTGGGAGGTGCTGTCTACGCCGCGCGTGATTTTCAAGTGCCCGCACATCAAGGGCGGCGGTGGAAAGGCCGCCGCCCACCTGGGCAACTACGTCAGGTACGCCGCCACCCGGGATGGCGTGGAACGCGTTGATCCTGGCAAATCTATGCTCCCTGTCACGGACAAACAGGCCAAGCTGGTGGAACAGCTTCTCCGGGACTTCCCCTCCAGCCGTGACCTGTTCGAGTACGAGGACTACCATGCCGCGCCCACACGGGGAAACGCTTCCGAGTTCATCACCCGCGCCATTGAGGACAACTATGAGCAGGTGGGTCGGCGGGAGAATTACGTGGACTACATCGCCAGCCGTCCCCGTGTGCAGAAACTGGGGGCGCACGGACTGTTCACCGCTGGAAATGATCCGCTGGTGCTGTCCCAGGTGGCAGACGAGGTTGCCCATCACCCCGGCGTGGTGTGGCTGCCCATCATTTCTCTGCGGCGGGAGGACGCCGTGCGGCTGGGCTACGACAACGCCGAACGCTGGCGCAAGCTGCTGTGTGCCCATGCCATGGATATGGCGAAGGCGATGAAAATCCCCGACGCACAGTTCCGCTGGTACGCTGCCTTCCATGACGAGGGGCACCACCCCCACATCCACATGGTGTGCTACAGCGCGGATGCCAAGTCCGGGTTCCTCACCAAGCGGGGCATTGCGGACATCAAATCCATGCTGGCAAAAGAAATCTTTCAACAAGACCTGGTCGCCATCTACCAGCGCCAGACCCAGCGGCGGGATGAGCTCACCAGGGATGCTGGGGAGGTCATGGCGCGGCTCGTCACCGAGATGCAGACCGGGACGTTGGAGAGCCAGCACATCGGACAACTGATGATAGAGCTGGCCCAGCGGCTCCAGCACTGCTCCGGCAAGAAGCAGTACGGCTATCTGCCGCCAGCGGTGAAGTCGCTGGTAGATGAGGTCGTGATCGAGCTGGAGAATGATCCCCGCATCACCGCCGCCTATGATCTGTGGTATCGGGAGCGGGAGGAAGTGCTTCGCACCTACAAAGATGATCTACCGGAGCGCATCCCTCTTTCCCGGCAAAACGAGTTCAAGCGGATCAAAAATATCGTCATCCAGGAGGCCGTGCGGCTGGGTGAAATGGCGCGGATGGTTGAGGCGGAATCCCCGTCAGGCGATCCTCGCCAGCCGCATACGCAACCGACCATGCCCACTGCTCAGAGCAAGGCCAAAGCTCCATCGCCAGGTGTGGTGTTCAACTCCACCGCCTCACTCCTCTATCACATGGGCCGCATCTTCCAGGAACAGCGCCCCCAGCCTGTGGCCGGGATGCAGGTTACGGTGGACAGCAAGCTCAAGCGCAAAATCCGGGAGAAGAAGATCGCCATGGGCCACAAGCCGGATGATCACGAGGAGCAGGGGCAGACGATGTAAAGCCCGCCCGCATATGCCGGGGGCGGGCCTTGCTATGCCATTATTTTCCTTGCGCATGATCCACATAGCGTTCCATGAACTGCGCCGGGGTGAGTATCTCCGGGTGTTCCACGGCCACATCGGAAAAATCCTTATCGCCGGTGATGAGTACATCCACATCCTCCCGGATCGCGGTGTAAAGCACAGGGTAGTCCTTCTCGTCACGGATATCGAACAGCCCTGGTTCCAAGTCCTGGGGGGTGTATGCCAGTTCAAAGCTCATCGCCGTCAAAAGAGCGTCTACAGTTTGGAGCTTGCCCGGGAATTTTCGCTTGACCACATAGGCCAGTTCCTCTACTACAAAAGAGGACAGCACCAATCGATGTTCCTCAAAAATGAACCGCATCATCAGGTTCATCCGTTCGCCGGGGAACAGGAGCGCGGAGAGGAGTACATTGGTATCCAGCATCACACGCATCTCATTCCCTCCGGCGCTCCCGGCGCAGCTCACTGACCAAATCGGCCACGTCCTGCTCGTCCTTCAGGCCCAGCCGTTCGGCCTCCCCGGCAAACGCCGCCTGGGCTTTGCGCAGGGCCTCCATGGACGAATTCATCATGACGATTTTTCCCTGCTCCTCGACGAACAGGATCTTGTCCCCTTCCTTCACACCCAGCCTGCGGCGGATGTCGATGGGGATCGTGATCTGGCCTTTCGATGTGACTTTTGCGACTTCCATGACGGCAACTCCTTTCAAAGATCGGATTCCTTACTTTCCTTACCAACAGTATACCCGCTTACCGGGAAAAAAGCAACAGTGAGGTGAAAAAAGAATGCCCTACATCCATTTCACAGAGGAACAAAAGCTCCGGGCCAACGCGGCAGACCTGGTGGAGTTCCTCCGTTTCAAGGGGGAGCCGCTGATCCGCGAAGGGTCGGAGTTCCGCATGGCCAGCAACCACAGCGTCACCATACGGGGCAGCGAGTGGTACGACCATGCCACCGAGAAGGGCGGCGGGCCCGTGACCTTCCTCAAAGAGTTCTACGGTATGAGCTACCAGGAAGCGGTGCTCACCCTGCTCAACGAGGACGCCGGCCAGCTCTGCCCCCAGGCGAGCGCCCCACAGGAGAAAGTGAAAAAGTCCTTCGAGCTGCCACCCGCCAACGAAAACAACAGGCGGGTGTTCGCATACCTGCTCAAGCACCGCCATCTGGATCGGGACGTGCTCACCGCCTTTGCCCGGGCGGGGCTGATCTACGAGGATCAGAAATACCACAACGCCGTCTTTGTGGGCAAAGACCTGGATGGCGTCGCCCGTCACGCCCACAAGCGCAGCACCAACAGCCAAGGCAAGACCTTTCGCATGACGGCAGAGGGCAGCGACTTCCGCTACGCCTTCAACTGGCCGGGTACCAGCGGCCATTTGCTGGTATTCGAGGCGCCCATCGATATGCTCTCCCTCATCTCCATCTACCACGACAGCGACTGGACGAAGCACAGCTATGTGGCCTTGTGCGGCACGTCCTCCCAGCCGCTGCTGGGGATGCTGGAGCGGCACCCCAACATTGAAAACGTCCTGCTGTGCCTGGACAACGACCAGGCGGGGCAGCTTGCCACGCGGCGGCTGGCAGGGGTGGTGCGGGAGCGGGGAATGACGGTAGGCGCACAGGTGCCGGTTCTCAAAGATTGGAACGAGGGTGCAGCGACACGTTGCTGCAAATAAACTTTGACTGGGCTTAGAGCCTGGAAGGAGGTAAAAGCAGCGGGAAAAGCAGAGAAAATCCTGCTTTTCCTAACTGATATTCTGAGAAGTGGAATGATGGGGTAACGCCCTGAAACGCTTCCCCTGAGACTGCGTTGGAGGAAAGGGAGCGCAATCTCCCGGACTGACACAGCACGCTGAAGTCGGCTGAGCACACTCGCCTTACATGAGGTAAAAGACGGTAGGGCAAAAGCGAGCCAGAGGTGGCCGCGAGTGATAGGCCGGGGGTTCATAACCGCATATGGCGAGAATCGCAGAAATGCTGACAAAATCCCGAATGTACAAGTCTAAATCCAGAGCGGTCAAAAAGGCCGCAGCCGTGAAAACGGCGTGTGTGAGGTGGAGTAAAACTCCTCGTTATGAAACACCTTATGGCGTTACAGGCGCCATCCAGCACACAGGCTTATAGGGAAACCTAAGTGCGGTTGCAAAAGGATAGGAATATTGGAACGTGGAAAGTTCCCGACGTGGAGCCATTGCGGGCAAAGAAGCGTTGGGGAGGAAAGCCGTGTCGCCGCCCATCGGAGGTGCGGTATAACTCCTCTTAATCGGGGATGAAACAGCAGCCATGGTACCAGTGAAACCGTGAAAAAAGTAAGCGGTGGAGGGACGGGCTGTAGTCAAGGTAAGGTTGCAAGTTAAAAAAATCAGAGTGCAAACAAACTCCATAGGTTCGAGTAGGACTAAGAAAGGCCGAATCCAAAACAGGAAAGTAGGCCGACTATGGCAACAAAGGACAAGGCTCAAAAGAAAGCAAAACTGCGTCATGCGGAATACTATGACCTTCAAGAAATCCAAGACGAACTGTATGCGGACAGTTTGAAGGGGCGGGAATTTAAACATTTGGTGGATATTATCTCGCTGCCTGAAAACATACGTCTTGCATACCGCAACATCAAGGCAAATCGTGGAAGTAAAACCGCTGGCACAGACGGCAGAACAATCAGGGACTTGGAAAAACTTTCGGACGAAAAACTGGTTGCGCTGGTACAGCATAAGCTCGACTGGTATGAACCGCAAAGCGTCCGCCGCGTGGAAATTCCAAAAGGCAATGACCCCACAAAAAAGCGGCCACTGGGGATACCGACGATATTGGACAGGCTGATACAGCAGTGTGTGCTACAAGTGCTGGAGCCCATTTGCGAAGCAAAGTTTCACGACCACAGCTATGGGTTCCGCCCCAATCGGAGCCAGGAGCACGCTATCGCGGCAGTCTACAAGAACATCCAGATTTCCCACTACTATTTTGTGGTTGACGTTGACATCAAAGGGTTCTTCGACAACGTAAATCATGGAAAACTGCTCAAGCAGATGTGGACGCTGGGTATCCGGGACAAAAAGCTGCTCAGTATCATTTCAGCCATGTTAAAAGCGGAAGTGGCGGGAATCGGTTTCCCGGAAAAAGGCACCCCCCAAGGCGGTATCATTTCACCACTCTTATCCAACATTGTCCTTAATGAGTTGGACTGGTGGATAGCCAGTCAGTGGGAGAAATTTCCTACACATAAAAAATATTCGCAAATTCGCCTTGGCAACGGGAACTCCTACGATGCGAGTAAATATGCAGCACTTCGGAATGGCTCACGCCTAAAAGAAGTGACCTGTGTCCGCTATGCTGACGATTTCAAGCTGTTTGCCAAGAGTTATAAGCAGGCAAAAAGGCTATTCTATGCGGTGACAGACTGGCTAAAGCATCGTTTGGGTTTGGAAATTAGCCCGGAAAAATCGAAAATTGTAAATCTCAAAGAAACATATTCGGAGTTTCTGGGACTGCGCATCAAAGCGGCAAATCACGGCAGCGCAAAGAAGCCAAAGTTTGTGGTAGAAAGCCACATCAAAGAAAAGTCCCTTGAAAAAATCAAAAGCAATCTGGAAAGGCTGATTCACGACATCAAGTTTCCCGGGCACAAAAAACGGTCGGAATATGAGGCGGTCTCCCGCTACAATTCTTACGTGATTGGTGTCCATAACTACTATAGCATGGCAACTATGGTGTGTGACGATTTAAGTTTTACGGCCTTTTCTGTCCAAAAGAGCCTAAGAGCAAGAATGGGCAAACGACTGAAAACTGCAAAGCAAGTACACAAGCGAAAATCGAACTATGTGATTCCTGATTACATTAAAGTGCGCTACGGAAAAAGTGAGCAGCTGCGATATGTCGATGGATATGCCCTTGCGCCGATTGGTTATGTAAAGCACAGAAACCCTATGCACAAGCGGCGCATTATCAACAGCTACACGCCAGAGGGACGGGAAGCAATTCACAAAGCACTGGGGAAGAATATCAATACCGTTATCATGCACTACCTCATGCGCAATCCCATCCCCTACCGTTCGGCGGCCTATAACGACAACCGCATCTCACTGTATTGCGCCCAATTTGGCAAATGCGCGGTAACCGGGGAAACGCTCAATATTGGTGATATCCATTGTCATCATAAGCTGCCCAGGTACCTGGGCGGAACGGATGAATATAAAAGCTTAGTTATTGTTTGCGAAAACATCCACCGCCTGATTCATGCCACCAACCCCGAAACTATCAGGAAATACATGGAAAAGTTGAAGCTCACCCCCAAGCAGTTGAAGAAGTTGGAAAAGCTCAGAAGCCTTGCTCACGTTGAGAGTTGTTTGCAATTTGACGCAATCTAATACCTTGATGGCAAGCCGGATGAGGCGAAAGTCTCACGTCCGGTTTAGAGCGGGGGAAAATCCGGTGATAACATCAAAGGATTACCTATCGCTATATCTGTGCGCCAATTTTCAACAGACGGAGGAGCAACGATTTGAACAGAAACTATCGTGAAAGGCAGGGTGTGTCATGCCCCAACAGTTTATCATTCTGATCGTCGCCGCCCTGGCCTTGCTGGTCATGGTTGGCGTCTCTTTTTTGTCCGGGAGGGGTTCCCTGGACAGCATCAAGTCCAAGCCCGTGGGCGACGGCCAGCACGGCACCGCCCGCTGGGCCACGCCACAGGAAATCAGCAAAACCTTCGCCCGCGTCCCCTTCCAACCTGCCCAGTGGCGGCAGGGGAAAGAGCTGCCCTGTGCCCAGGGGCTGGTGCTGGGCTCCCAGGGGAAGAAGGGCAAAATCACTGCTTTGGTTGACAGCGACGATGTCCACTGCCTGATGATCGGCGCGTCCGGCGTGGGCAAGACAGCCTTCTTCCTCTACCCCAATCTGGAATACGCCTGTGCCTGCGGCATGAGCTTCCTGGCCCTGGATACCAAGGGGGATCTGGCCCGCAACTACGGGGCTATCGCCCAGCGGTGCTATGGCTATGCGGTGTCCGTGATCGATCTGCGCAACCCCACTCGCTCGGACGGGTTCAACTTCCTGACGCTGGTGAATGCCTACATGGATCAGGCGGTAGCCCACCCGGACGATCTGACGGCGCGGGCCAAGGCGGAGAAGTACGCCAAGATTCTCTCCAAAACCATCATCAGCCCGGACGGCGACAGCGGCAGCTATGGGCAGAACGCCTTTTTTTATGATTCCGCAGAGGGGCTTCTCACCGCCGTGATCTTGCTGCTGGCGGAGTTCCTGCCGCCCAGGGAGATCGACGGCCAGCCCCGGGAGCGCCGCCACATCGTGTCGGTGTTCAAGCTGGTGCAGGATTTGCTGGAGCCTTCCGGTACCAAGGGGAAAAGCTGTTTCCAGGTGCTGATGGGACGCCTCCCCTCCGAACACAAAGCCCGCTGGTTCGCCGGGGCGGCGCTGAACACCTCGGAGCAGGCTATGGCCTCGGTGCTGTCCACAGTGCTGTCCCGGCTGAACGCGTTCCTCGATACCGAGCTGGAGCAGACCATCTGCTTCGACAGCCCGCTGGACGCCGAGACCTTTGCCAGCCGGAAGTCCGCCATCTTCCTGATCCTTCCCGAGGAGGATCAGACCAAGAATTTCATGGCGGGCCTGATGATCCAGAACCTGGCACGGGAACTGTTTTCCGTGGCGGACGAAAACGGCGGCAAGCTGAAGAACCGGGTGGTGCTGTTCTGCGATGAGCTGGGCACCATGCCGCCTTTCGATATCCTACCGCTGTTCAGCGCCGGGCGTTCCCGCCGCTTGACCCTGGTGCCTATCATACAGTCGCTGGCACAACTGGAGAAGAATTACGGCAAGGAGGGCTCAGAGATCATCCAAGATAACGTGCAGGATACCATCTTCGGCGGGTTCGCGCCCAACAGCCAGACCGCCGATGTGCTGTCCAAAGCACTGGGCAGCTACACGGTGCAGTCCGGGTACATCAGCCGGAGCAAAGGCGAGGACAGCCGGACGCTCCAGATGGGGGAGCGGCCCCTGATGAGGCCGGACGAGCTGAAGTCCATCCCAAAAGGTGAGTTCGTGGTGATGAAAACAGGGTCGCACCCGATGAAAACCCGGCTGCGGCTGTTTTTGGACTGGGGGATTACCTTCGGGGAGCCGTATCAGACCCCGGAGCATGGGCAGCGGAAGGTGTACTACGCCGGACGGCAGGAGTTGGAGGAAGCCATCAAGCAGAAGTTTTTCCTCGGGGTAGATGAAGCGGATAAAGACCGCTCCCGTCAGCGGGAACGGTCCTCTCCGAAGCATGGTATGCCCCTTCAACAAGAAGCCCAGGCGGGCCAGCCGCTGGCAACGATCCCTGACACACTAAAAAAGCAGAATGGGCCGCCGCCCGGGGGAGGAGGGTGATATCTTGGCCTACTATGAGTCCATCTACAACGACCAGGAGCTGAGCCACAGGGCCAAGGCGGTGTACATCTACCTGAAAGATCACGCCAACAAGGAAGGCACCTGCTGGCCGGGGATCAAGACGATTGCCGCCGGGGTGAGCCTGTCCCGCTCGACGGTAAAGCGGGCGTTGGATGATTTAGTGAAGGCGGGGCTGGTGGAGAAGTCCAGACGGTGGCGGGAGAATGGGAGTTTGTCTTCCAACCTTTATCGAATCAGATAGAGGTAGATCACCATGTGCATTATTCTGCTGTTTTCTGTAAAATGGAAGGATATCATTTTACAGAAGGAGGCCGACCTATGACAGGGAATACATACGGCTACGTCCGGGTGTCCACCCACGAGCAGAACGAGGCCCGCCAACTCATCGCACTGCGGGAGGCGGCGGTTCCGGAGCAGAACATCTACATGGACAAACAGTCCGGGAAAGACTTCAACCGTCCGGCCTATCAGAAAATGGTGAAAAAATTGAAACGGGGCGACCTGCTGATTATCAAGAGCATCGACCGGCTGGGCCGCAACTATGAGGAAATCCTGGAGCAATGGCGGATTATCACCAAGGGGAGGCAGGTGGACGTCCGTGTGCTGGATATGCCCCTGCTGGACACCAGCATCCACCGCGATCTGACCGGGACGCTGATCGCGGATATTGTGCTTCAGCTTCTCAGCTATGTGGCTCAAAATGAACGGGAGAACATCCGACAGCGGCAGGCGGAGGGCATCGCGGCGGCAAAAGCGCGGGGGGTCAAGCTCGGAAGGCCGTCCCGGCCGCTGCCGGATAACTTTTGCCAGGTTCACAGAGACTGGAGAAATAAAAAAATGACCCTCCGGCAGGCCGCACAAGCGTGCGCCATGCCAGAAGGAACCTTCTATGCCAAGGCGGTTCGATTTGAAAAAACCATATAACAGCCAACGCGGCACTTTGTAAATGTGTACTTTTACAAAGTGGACAGGCATCCAGAAATTTTTTTGTTTTCACTCTTATTTTTCAAGCCTTTGCGCCGAATAAATGGGTGTAGGCAAAATAAAGCGGCACTTTGTAAAGGTACACCTTTGCAAAGCGGGCTTTTATTGAACCCACACGGAGACAGCCGGATAAGCCGAAGGGAGGCAGGCCAGTGTCCGCGATTTTGCAAATTAACAGCGAGGGAACGCAAGAATACATCCAGAAACTGGCGCAAGATGTGGTATCAGAGATTTCCAGGCTGGATCCCTCCCACAGCAAGGAGCTGCTGGGGATTCTTGTTTCCGAAGTGTTCCGCGCCGCAACAGAGCAGGAACGGCGCGAGGAGCGCCGCCAGCGTCAGGCAGAGGGCATCGCGGCGGCAAAGGCCAATGGAGTGCATTTTGGGCCGCTGCCCCGGACGATGCCGGAAAACTTTGAAACGCTGCGGCAGGCATGGCGGAGTAAGGAACTGACCTTAAAGGAAGCGGCGGAAGCCTGCGGCGTCCCGAAGTCTACGTTCCGTGACGCCGCCCTCCGGGCGGAAGCGAACAGGTGAGCCAAATGGAAAGGAGCGGATCGCCATGCCGCGGAGGCCGAAAACAACTTGCGCGGACGGCATGACGGTTCAGTACACCACCATCAAGGCCCGTCTCTATCCCAACGAGGCCCAGGCAGAGCTGTTTGAAAAGACCTTCGGCTGCTGCCGCTGGATCTGGAACCATATGCTGGCCGACCAGCAGCGGTTCTACCTGGAGACCGACCAGCACTTCATCCCCACCCCGGCCAAGTACAAAAAGGAAGCCACTTTCCTCACCGAGGTGGACAATCAGGCGTTAATCCAGGAGCACAACAAGCTGTCCCAGGCGTTCCGGGTGTTCTTCAAAAGTCCCGAGCACTTTGGCTACCCCAACTTTAAGAAGAAGAAAACTGACCGGGATTCTTTCACCGCCTGTAACCACGTCTTTGAGTCCGGCCCTACCATTTACATCACGAAGGACGGCATCCGCATGACCAAGGCGGGCATCGTCAAGGCCAAATTCCCCCAGCGTCCCCGGAACGGCTGGAAGCTCCGGCGGGTGACGGTGGAGAAAACCAAGACCGGCAAATACTTCGCTTCTATTTTATATGAGTACACCGTGAAGGAGCCGGAATCCATTGCCCCGACCGCAGAGGCAACGATTGGTCTGAAATATTCCATGCCGCACTTCTATGTTGTGGACAATGGTGAGCTGGCCGACGCCCCCCACTGGCTGAAGCAGTCTCAGGAAAAGCTGACAAAGCTCCAGAAACGGCTCAGCCGGATGGAACCAGGTTCCAGGAACTATCAGGAAGCCGTCCAAAAATACCGTCTGCTCCACGAGCACATCGCCAACCAGCGGCGCGACTTCATCCACAAGGAATCCAGCCGGATAGCCAACGGCTGGGACGCCGTGTGCGTGAGGGACGATGACCTGCAGGAGATGGCCCGGGAGATCAAACTGGGCAGCGTGCCGGACAGCGGCTTCGGGATGTTCCGGGAGTGCCTGCGGTATAAGCTGGCACGGCAGGGCAAGGCGTTGATCGTGGTTGACCGCTACGCCCCCACCAGCCGCACCTGCTCCGCCTGTGGGCTGGTTTTGGATGACGCCATCCATTACAAGAAGCGGATCTGGACTTGCCCCAAGTGCGGCGCGGTGCACAGCCGGGAGGTCAACGCCGCAAAGAACATCAAGGCCCAGGGCCTTTCCCAGTATTTCAGTATGCAGGAGCGAGAAGTCGCTTAAAGCATAAAACCCCAGCTATACCGGTCGGGACGCCGGTGAACGCCCATGAACCTCGGCTGGGAACCTTGCGTGAAACAGAAGATTTCGATGTTCCGTTTCACGCAGCGTTTCCAGGCCGTTGAGTGGGAAACGAGAGGCCGTCTTTCTTTCGAATCGCGGTTGAAGGCCCTTATGGGGCCGTCCAAAATATTATGACGATGAAAAGCTGGCGAAAGGAGTTTGCCATGCTGGTGCTGCAACTCAGGACAGGGGAGTACATGACCATCGGCGACGATGTAGTGATCCAGGTCAATGATGTTTCCGGCGACCGCTGCAAGCTGATGATCAAGGCCCCCAGGGAAATCCCCGTGATACGGGGCGAGCTGCTGGAACGGGCCGGCGCGGGTCGCCCGGAAGGCGTGGCGGAAACGTCACGCCGCCAGCACAAGCCTGGGCCGGATCTATCTTGGAACCGGAACAAATCCCAGGCACTGATCGCCATGCGGCGGCTGCTGGGCCAGATGGACAGCGGGGACGACAACGTAAAAAACCTGCGCCGCCAGCTGGACTTCCTGTTCCCGCCCGAATTCGCGTCCAACGAGACAATCTACGCCCCGAAATAACATCGGTTTCACCCGGCTGACGAGCCGGTTGAAATAACAGCGCCGAGCGAACATTCCAAAGGCCACGGAACATAAGCGAAGCGCACCCCTTGCTGTGCCGGATCCAGGGATAAGGTGAACGCACAGGGAGGAACCCCAGCAATCATTTTATTTATAGGAGGACTATAAAATGAGGATCCAACACAACATAATGGCCATGAACGCCTACCGGAACTACACCAACAACGTCTCCGCCATGAAGGCGAACCTGGAGAAGCTCTCCTCCGGCTACAAGATCAACCGCGCCGGCGACGACGCCGCTGGTCTGGCCATTTCCGAAAAGATGCGGGCTCAGATCACCGGCCTGGAGACCGCCCAGAAGAACGCCAAGGACGGCATCAGCCTGGTGCAGACCGCTGAGGGCGCCCTGACTGAGGTCCACGATATGCTCAACCGTATGGTGGAGCTGGCCACCCAGTCCGCCAACGGCACCTACGACAACGACACCGACCGCGCCCAGATGCAGAAGGAGCTGGATCAGCTCCGCTCCGAGATCAACCGCATCGCCGACAGCTCCAACTTCAACGGCATCAAGCTGTTCGACGGCTCCATGGAGGCCGATAAGGTGGAGTACAGTGTTTCCGGCGGCAAGAATCTGACCATCCTGGCCGGCGAGACTTCGACTGTCGGCGTTGGCACCAGCACTGTCATCCATAAGGACGGCCAGCAGGCCCAGAAGACCAAGTTCGAAGTGGATCTGAACACTATCTCCTACACCACTTCCGCCACCACTGACCAGACCGTTACCATCACCATTGGCTCCAGCATGATTACTGCTGGCATAGCGTCCGGCGCGACTGGCGCAGATTTGACCAAGCAGTTTGTGGGCTCCACCGGATCGAGGGAGGTCTTGATCGACGGCGTGAGCTACACCATGACGAACGACGGCTCCAAGCTGGTCTTTGAGATGACCGATGAAGCTTTGGACGCCTCCACCGATGGGGTCAGCTTCTCCGGCAACTTTGCGGTCCAAATTGAGGGCCCGACCGACAGCGTTGAAGGGGGCACCATCAACGCGGCCACCCAGGTCATCACCGAGGGCGCGGCCAAGTCCGGCGTCCAGCTGGCCAACACGGAGCAAAAGACTGCGTGGACTTTGACCGACATTGTGGACGGCAAGGCCATCACCATCGGCGACACCACCTATGTGTTCGCCAGCAAGCAGGAGACCCTGGACGCCATTAAGGCCGCCGGCGGCAACTTCAAGGCCGTGGACATCAGCGACCTGGTGAACGACAAGGGCGCCCTGACAGACGCCAAGGCCAGCACCGGCGATGCCCTGTCCGAGGCTCTCAGCCGCCTGACCGTGGCCGCCAAGGACAACAAGATGTTCACCGTGGGCCAGAAAGCCGATGGCACCTACAATCTGACCTTCCAGGAGAAGCTCGGCTACAACGGCAACGGCAAGGGCGGCCGGGCCGACCTGACCACCCAGGCGGGGATTCAGAAGCAGATCCAGGAGGGCACCTTCACCTCCAACACCGTTGCCGCCAAGAACGGCACCGGCAAGGGCCTGACCCTGCAGATCGGCGACACCGCCGACAGCTTCAACCAGCTGAAGGTGAGCCTGGGCGATATGCACGTGTCCTCCCTGGGCATCGCCGACATCAGCATCGCCGACCAAGACAGCGCCGCCGCCGCGGTGGACGCCATCAAGGCCGCCATCAACACCGTGTCCGACGTGCGTGGTACTCTGGGCGCCACCCAGAACCGCTTGGATCACACCATCAACAACCTGTCCGTCATGACGGAGAACATCCAGGACGCCGAGTCCACCATCCGCGACGTGGACGTGGCCGAGGAGATGATGGCGTACACCAAGAACAACATCCTGATCCAGTCCGCCCAGGCCATGCTGGCTCAGGCCAACCAGGTGCCTCAGGGCGTCCTCCAGCTCCTCCAGTAAGAAGCTGCCGGAACAACCTGACACACCATCAGCCCAACGCATTCAAAACGGGGGCGGGCTTCGTGCCCGCCCCCGTTCTTTATGAGACGCGCGGGGAAGCCGCCTCCGGCGGCTTCCCCATGCGCCCCAGCGCGAAAAGGAGAGATTCGCCATGACAAAGCCC
The DNA here is from genome assembly GCA_021771675.1 of Oscillospiraceae bacterium. Next base: position 14,268 of record JAETOP010000040.1, read on the forward strand.
CTGCTGTCCATCGGCATCATTTTCAAAAACGAGATCCGCTGCCTGGAGCGGTGCTTAAAGTCCCTCCAACCCCTGCGGGACGCCCTTCCCTGCGAGCTGGTGATGGCCGACACCGGTGCCACGGACGGGAGCCGGGCCGTGGCGGAGCAGTACGCCGACCTTGTGTTTGATTTCCCCTGGATCAACGACTTTGCCGCCGCCCGCAACGCGGTGATGGATCGCTGCTCCGGGACGTGGTATATGACCATCGACTGCGATGAGTGGGTGGACACTAACATCGAGGGGTTCGTGGCCTTCCTGACCACGGACAAGGAATTTGACTTCGCGTCGGTGATCATCCGCAACTATAATACGCCGCAGCTGGACGCGGACGGGGGCTATTCCGACTTCCTGGCGGTGCGGCTTCTGCGCCTGTCTACGGGTATCCGGTATGAGGGGAGCATCCATGAACATTGGCTCTATCAGGGTGACCTGCATACCATGTTGATCCGGAACGCTGTGTTCCACCATGACGGGTATGTTTTCCAGGATCCGGCCAAGAAGCAAGAAAAGCAGGAGCGGAACATGGTACCGTTGCGGGAACGTTTGGAACAGGATCCAAACGATCTGATTGTCTTGACCCAATGTATTGAATCTGCAGATGGCCTGCCGGAGCAGGAGGACTATCTGCGCCGGGCCATGGCTGGGGTGGCCGAAAAACGATCCCAGTGGGAGCTGTTTGGCCCGGTGATCTATCGTCATGCGGTACGCTATGCGCTTGCGAAGAATTTGCCGGAATTTGAGGAATGGCTTCAGACAGCGGAGGATATGTTCCCCAATTCCATCTTTCTCCGGGTGGAGATCGCCTATTTCACTTTTGGGTTCTATTGGAACAAAGACAATTATGACAAGAGCATTTACTGGGGGGAAAAGTATCTCCAGGGGGTAGAGGACTACCGCACCGGGAATTTTAACCGCGGCGATCTGTTGGCCGCCGCGCTACATAAGACAGAAACCGGCAGCAAGCTCAGCGTGGCCACCGTGCTGGCCTCCGGCTACCTCCATGAGCACCAGCCGGAGAAGTGCATGAAGCTCATGGAGACGCTGAAGGGCGGCGAGATGAACGCCAAGCAGACGGGGGACTGTGTGAAAAACCTCTGCAATGTGCAGAGCCATTACAGCCTGGACACCGCGCCGTTCCTGCTGCGGCTCTGGGAGGAGATCACCCGGCCGGGACCCAGTAAGGAGCGGGCGGATGAGCGCCGGGCGGCCTTCCTCCAGGTGGGCGCGGGGATGTTTGAGGGGCAGTTTATCCGGGAGGAGGCGGGTGAGCCGGACACCGTCCGCCACGCCTACACCGTGTTCCTGCCCTTGGGCGATCGCTGTGATCTGGGCATCGCCGCCCAAATGCTGGAGACGGAGGACGGCGCCAAGCTGGGAACGCTGCTGGGCAAGGTGGAAAAGCCGGGGGATCTGCCCGGCCATGTACTTGCCCACGGGCTGCGGTGTGGTGTGCGCTTCCCGCTGCAGGGCCGCCCGCTGACCATAGAGCAGATGGATCTCCTGGCGGGGGGCATCGCCCGGGAGAGGGACGAGCTCTATGATCTGGTGGGGCAGACGGCGCGGGCGGAGCTTCCGGACAGTCCCCAGGGGCTGGGCTGGGCCCGGGGGCTGTGCATGGCGGCGCTGAAGGTGTGCCCCTGGAAGGAAATTGGCGCGGAGATCGGTCTGCTGCTGGCCCGGGCCTTTGCCCAAGTGGAGAAGGCGTATCTGCCGGTATGCTATGCCAAGGAGATGCTGACGGCGGAAAACCTGTTCCTGCTGCCTCCGCTGCACCGCTTCGGCTTTTACTGCGCCCAGGCGTTCGGGGCGCTGGACGCCGGGGACGCCGCGGGCTATATACGGCTGCTGCGGGAGGGGCTGGAGGCCTGCGAGAGCGTAAAGGATATGGTGGAGTTCCTGATTGACCACACGCCGGAGCTCAAAGACCCGTCCCAGGAGCTGAAAGAGCTGGCGGAACAGATCCGGTCTGTGCTGGCGAAGTTCTCTCCGGACGATCCGGCGGTGGCGGCGCTGAAGCAGAGCGAGGCATACCAGAAGGTGGCATATCTCATCGAGGGGATGGAACCGCCGGTGGCAGGAGGACTGATGCAATGAATACCACAGAAATCTTAAACCGCTATAAACGCAAGCAGGCAAAGGACAAACTGATCTTGATTCCAATTCTCGATTCTGATGAACGAACGATTGGGTTCCTCCGCCCGATTACCGCCGATTTTGAGGCCACCATCCCCCATTGCGTAGAGCTGCTTGACCGTTGGAGGACAGAGAACCCGACCCTTTCGCCATCCAGATTTCCAATTACTCATGAGCGGACCCGCCAGTGGGTGAAGGACGCAATCATTGATAACGACAGGCGGATTCTGTTTCTGGTTCAAGCCTTGGATGGAACGTATGTTGGACATATGGGACTTACTGCGATCTGCCCGGAACAAAACTGCGCTGAAATTGATTTGGTTGTAAGAGGGGTCAAAGGCGTTGTACCTGGGCTTATGGGTTATGCAATGGAGGCCATGACTCGTTGGGGAAAACAGGAATTAAAGCTGGAGCATATTGCGGTTATGGTTTTGTGGGACAATATAAAGGGAATTGAATTTTATAACCGCTGTGGATTCGAAAAAGAAAAGGTGATTCCGCTGCTGAAAGTTGAGAAAGAAAACGAGATCAGTTGGGTTCCGTGCGGAGCTTTGCAAGGTGAGGCTGAAAAATATTATTTTCATATGAGACTATGTTGACATAATGGTTCGGTACGGTATCTCAAAATCAGAAAAAGAAAACCATTTGAATTGTCAGTGGGGAGGAACCTCATTATGCAGGATTATGAACAGGTTCAGATAGTAGAAACCGAAAATCTGGCAGCGCCATTGCCAGCAAATGATTTATCCACTTCCAGAAAAGGAATTTATGGAACACGGATGAGTGGCGCACCGGAGGTCACAGTTTGCATACAGGCATTTAACCGACTGGAAAAAACAAAACGATGTGTCGAGGCGATCCTGACATATACGCAAGGGGTCGATTATGAACTGTTGTTGCTCGATCATGGCTCGTCTGACGGCACACTGGAATTCTTCCAATCTGTTCATTATGACCGTAAGAGGATTATCCACGTAACAAAAAACCTTGGTCCGCAGTATGGAACCTGTTTGGCCATGAAGTCTTTTCAGGGGCAATATCTTGTGTTAGTTACGAACGACACAATCGTAACAAAAAACTGGATCACTAATATGCTGAGCTGCATAAAGTCTGATTCCCAAATAGGGATGGTTGTCCCCGGCAGCTCCAATGTCAGCAATCTACAGGAGATTCCCATAACATTTTCGTCGTATCAAGAGATGCAGGAAAAAGCGGCGGCTTACAACCGGAGCGATCCGAAAAAATGGGAGCAGCGGCTCAGGGTTGTCCCCATTACCTGCATGATTAAGCGCGAGGTAATTGACTTAGTTGGAGTTTACGACACAGGCTTTTACCACGACTTTCCGGAGGACGATTTCAGCGTTAGGATTCGGCGAGCCGGGTACAAACTGATGGTATGCATGGATACGTTTGTGCATCACGATCACGATTTCCGGCACGGGGAGGACAAAGAGCAGGAGCTGTTTCAGCTTTCCCTTGAAACAGGCCGGAAGAATTTTTCTACAAAATATCATGGGCTGGACAGCTGGTCAGAAATGATTAATTATGAGGGATATATCGCGCAGAATTTTCCCGATAAAGGAAACTTGTCGGAGCCACGGATTTTAGGAATTGATGTCATGTGTGGGGCGGCTATTCTTCAAATAAAAAACGAGCTCCGGCATAGAGGTGTGATAAACGCGGAAACCTCAGCATTTACCACGGAAGCAAAGTACTTTTGCGATCTGCAAAGTATTTGCACGGATGTTGTTTGTGACCGTATAGAACGCCTCCCAGATTTTTTTGAACACCGGAGCTTTGATTATATTGTGCTTGGAAACGCAGTTAACACATATTCGGATTTCCCTCGGCTTTTGCGAAGCCTCCTGCATGCGCTGCGACCTGCTGGGGCGTTGTTTTTGAAGCTGCGCAACACACAGGACATTATCTCTTATCTCAACATGATGGGCCGGAATTTCACCTTGGAGGAATTTGTAACGCAGGTGTCATTTGAGCAGTTCAACGATATCCTTAAACTGCTCCATATGCGGAACTACAATGTTTTGAGTATTCCCCACCAGGTTGATGCCGCATCACAGAATGTGCTGGTGGAGTCGCTGAAAAAGTCCCAGTTGACAGATGACGTTCAGGCCTCGTTTAAGCGGCTTATGACCAGAGAATACGCTTACTGTATCAAAAAATGAGAGGAGTACTGAAAATGGCAAGGTTTTTGACCCCTGTAGACTGTAATCAAAAGCGGGAAAAGTTATACGAGATTCTTCCCCTGGAGGGGGGACCGTTTTGTGTGCGGTTTATGGTAACCAACGTTTGTAATTTCAGATGCTACTATTGCCGGCAGGCAGAACCGGAAGAACAGCGGAAAAAGCTTGGCTTGGATCATACCGTGATGTCCTTTGACGACTTTAAAAAGAGCATTGACCATCTTGAGGGATTCGACCGATTTAAAGTATTTAATTTTACAGGGGGAGGTGAGCCGTTAACCCATCGGGATATTGTTCGCATGGTCGAATATGTCAAAAGCAAGGACTTTACAAAGTCGATTGAAATCACCACCAATGGGGCTCTGCTGACCCATGAGATGAGCGACGCACTACTGGCGGCGGGAGTAGATCGGATCAAAGTATCTCTTCAAGGCTGCTCTGATAAAGCATACCAGGAAACCTGCGGTGTGGCGATAAATTATGAGCGTTTTAAAGAGCAGCTGCAATATTTCCACGAGCATAAAGGCCCGGATGTTGTGCTGTTCGCAAAAATCATTGATAAAATGCTGCCCACTCCGGAGGCGCGGCAGAGCTTTATTGAAGAATACCGGGATATTGTGGATGAGTATGAAATTGAATGCCTGTATCCAACGCCCGGTGCCAAACAAGCGGTAGAATCGGCGTATGATAACACGCTATATGGGCAGAAGGTTGACCGTCACACGGTGTGCCCGCAGCCTTTTTATTCTACCACTGTTTTTCCAAACGGGTATGCCTATCCCTGCTGCCCACTCCCCAATCCGGCACCGATTTGTAATTTAGTGACGGATCGGCTTGCTGACTACTGGCATGGACCGGAGCACAAGGCGTTTTTACTCCGCCTTTTAAAAGGAGAGCGGGAACGAATGCCGGTATGCAAGGACTGCACGCTATTCGACTATTTTACTGCCCCAAATGATGATTTAGACCCCTATGCCGCGGAATTGCTTGCAAAATATGAGGCCCTATGACAGGGGAATTGGGATGGGGTTGATGCTATGAAAGTCGTAATTCTGGCCGGTGGCCTGGGCACCCGGATCAGTGAGGAGAGCTACCTAAAGCCCAAGCCCATGATCGAAATTGGCGATCAGCCGATTCTGTGGCACATTATGAAATACTACTCCAGTTTCGGCTTCCACGATTTCATCATCTGCTGCGGCTACAAGGGCCACGTAATCAAGGAATACTTTTCGGACTATTACCTGCACCGCTCCGATGTGACCTTTGACTTTTCCGATGAAAACCGCATGACTGTGCATCAGAATGTGGCCGAGCCCTGGCGTGTGACCCTGGTGGATACCGGGCTGATGACCCAGACCGGCGGGCGGGTAAAACGGGTGCGGAGGTACATTGGGGAAAATCCCTTCATGCTCACTTATGGCGACGGGGTGGGCGATATTGACCTAAACGCCTTGCTGGCTCAGCACCGGACGTCCGGCAAAACCGTGACGCTTACCGGCATCCAGCCCGGCGGGCGGTACGGCGTGCTGGACGTAGACGGGCAGACTGTCACCAGCTTCCGCGAAAAGGCCACGGAGGACGGCGGCTGGGTCAACGGCGGATTCATGGTGTTGGAGCCGGGGATTTTTGACCGGCTTGATGGCGACAGCTGCGTTTTGGAGCGGGAGCCGCTGGAACACTTGGCACAGGAAGGGCAGCTGGGGATCTACCGGCACAGTGGCTTCTGGCAATGTATGGATACCCAGCGGGACAAATACAAGCTGGAGGAGCTCTGGCAAAGCGGGGATGCGCCGTGGCGCGTATGGTGACCAACATGAGACAACTGGAATTTTACCGCGGCAAGCGTGTGTTTATCACCGGGCACACGGGCTTCAAAGGCTCCTGGCTGTGCGCCATCCTGACCATGGCAGGCGCACAGGTGACGGGCTATGCCCTTCCCCCGGCGGATCAAAGTCTCTATGGGCTGCTCGGCCTGGACGGCAAGCTGCACAGCGTGTACGGGGATATCCGGGATCTGGACAGCCTTTGGGCCGCCTTTGACCGGGCACGGCCGGAAATGGTGTTCCATCTGGCTGCCCAGCCCATTGTCCGGGAGGGTTACCGTAACCCGGTGGGCACCTATTCCACCAACGTGATGGGGGCGGTGCATCTGCTGGAATGCGTCCGGCGGGCGGAATCGGTTCGAAGCTTTCTCAATGTCACCACGGACAAGGTTTACGAGAATCACCAGTGGCCCTGGGGCTACCGGGAGACGGACAATTTGAACGGCATTGACCCCTACGCCAACTCCAAATCCTGCTCAGAACTGGCGACAGACAGCTATCGGAGCAGCTTCCTGGCAGGCCAGGGGGTGGCGGTGAGCACGGCCCGAGCGGGGAACGTGATTGGGGGCGGAGATTTCGCGCCGGATCGGATTATCCCAGACTGCGTCCGCGCCGTTCAAAAAGGCGAGGCCATCCGGCTTCGGAATCCCAGCTCCATCCGCCCGTACCAGCACGTGCTGGAGCCCTTATCCGCCTATCTGTTGATCGCCCAGCGGCAATATGAGGACGCTTCCCTGGCCGGCAGTTACAATGTGGGCCCGGACAGTTGCGACTGCCTCACCACCGGGGAGCTGGCCGACCTGTTCTGCCAGGCCTGGGGCGCTCCTGCCCGCTGGGAGCACACAGGGGAGCGCGGCCCCCACGAGGATGCCATCCTCAAGCTGGACTGCTCGAAGATCCAAAGCGTCTTGGGCTGGAGGCCGAAGTGGCACGCGCCGCAGGCGGTGTCAGAAACGGTGGCCTGGGCCAGGCAGTGGCTGGCGGGAAACGATATGGATGTATATACGGCAAGACAGATCGAAACGTATTTTGCGAAACGCTAAGGGACGAGGGATCATTCATGATTCAAACCATATCTGTAAATCCTCCTGAAAGGCTCCGCGCTTATACAGAAGTTACCCTATCGGGTGGAGGACTGGATGGCTTTCCTTTTCTCTCCATTGACCGTGACAGTTATATTGTGCAGGCAGAGGTGCAAAGCGGAATCAATTTTCGTCCAAAAGATGGACGGCACTGCTTGGCCATCGGTAAAGGGTGCTCCTTGGCGGACGGCATCACCTTTGTGATCGACCTGAATCATGATTACCGTTCTGTTTCCCAAGGCGCCAACGCTTTTCTGGAGGGTATTGTCCCTATGACAAAAACTCCGAGAAAAGGCACCGTTATCATTCAAAATGATGTCTGGATCGGACATGGGGCAACCATTATGGCCGGGGTTACGTTACATAACGGCTGTATTGTGGCCGCGCAGGCCGTTGTCACAAAGGATGTTCCGCCTTACGCCATGGTTGGCGGCAACCCGGCGAAGATTTTGGGCTACCGCTTCGCGCCCGATACGATCACGGCACTCCAGAAAATAGCCTGGTGGGACTGGCTGGAAAAAATCCAGTGGGACAGGCGGGAGGACTTTGCCCTCCCGGTGGAGGCATTTATAGAAAAATATCTTCCGTTTACGGAAGATACTGCCCCCGGGGGCAGCGGCCACAATACCATTTACTTTCCAGTTGATGTGGGAGAGCCCTTCCCCCTCTACCCTAAAGTGCTGAAGGAGTATTTTCAAAAAGACCGTCCTAATGCCGAGCTTTTGCTCTATATATCTGTGGAGCGCTCCGCTGAGGAAAACATCCGTGCCGTAGAATGTATTTTGGAACAATATGAGGCTCGGGACAGCTGTGTGACGCTTCAAACCGGGGTGACGCTTGACGAGCGTGTTTTGTTTCAAGGCGCGGACTACTATGTCACCACCCGCGCCAAAGAGACCGTCTACCGGACCTGTTTGGCAGACCGCTATGGCACAAAGGTGCTGTATGGAACAGACGATGGCCTGTTCCCGGACAATTTGCAATAACGGGTACTATTCCTGACCCGATACTGTATCACTTGACGAGGCGAAAAATATGCTGGATGTTTTATCAACACCAATTTTAGTTTCCGGAAGCTCCATCTCCCCACTGGAGGTCTATTACGCCGCCGACGCGGCGCTGACCGGGTGGAACGAAAAATGCTTCGACTATCTCAAGCGGTTTGAGGCCTGTGTGTGCGAAACGCTGGGGGTAAACTACGCCATCGCCACCCCGTCCTGCACCGCCGCCCTCCATTTGGCCCTGCTGACCATCGGCGTAGGGCCCGGGGACGAGGTGATTTTGCCGGACAGCACCTGGGTGGCATCCGCCAACCCGGTGGCGTACACCGGCGCCACCCCGGTCTTTGTGGATGTCTGCGAGGACGACTGGACCATCGACCCGGAGGCGGTCCGCCGGGCGGTGACGCCGAAAACCAAAGCGATTATCCCGGTTCACCTCTATGGCCATCCCTGCAAAATGGATGAGCTCAACGCCATTGCCCGGGAATTTGGCCTCTATGTCATTGAGGACGCGGCGGAGAGCATGGGCAGCCTGTACCACGGCAGGCACACCGGCGCCCTGGGCGATATGGGATGCTTCAGCTTCCACGGCTCCAAAACGGTGGTGATGGGCGAGGGCGGGGTGTTTACCACCAACGATGAGAAGCTCTACAGCCGGGCCAAATTTTTGGGCGACCAGGCCAAGCACCCGACCATACGGTTTTACAACGAGGAAATCGGGTATAAATTCCGGCTGTCCAACCTCCAGGCCGCGTTTGGCCTGGGGCAGATGGAGCGGCTGGAGGAGATTGTGGAGAAAAAGCGTCAGGTATTCCGGTGGTATCAGGAGGAGTTGGGCGATATCGGCGGCCTGACCCTAAACCCGGAGCTGCCGGGAATTCGGAACAATTTCTGGATGGTGACGGCTGTGCTGGGTGATGAGTTCCCCGTGGATGCCGCCCAGGTGCTGCCTGAGATGGAACAGCGTGCCGTCAGCCCCCGCCCGTTCTTCTACCCCTGTACGGAGCTGCCCATCTATCGCAGCTGCCGCCGCGTCCCCACGCCTGTGGCCCACCGCCTCCATGACAGGGCGTTCAATCTGCCCAGCGGCGCGGAGATGACCCGGGAGGAGGTGCGGTATGTCTGCACCCACCTGTGCCAGATTTTGACGGGCAAGGAGGGAGCGGCGCCCATCACAGGGTGGCTGGCCAAAAAGGAGAATTTCCTCCGGGCCAAGGACAGCTTCCCCGGTGTGGAGCTTGTCAACCCGGATTTCAAAACCATGGACTGTGAAATCGTGGTGGAGGACATGAGCCAACTCACGGAAAAGCTGCTGGAGGAGATCCGCAAGAAGTGTGGCTTTAGGCGGCTGCTGATTCGGCAGATCGTCCGGGCGGGAGAGCGGTGCGATGGGCTGCTGTCCCTCGGCTTTGAGCTGCGGCAGCAAACCCCGCTGGCCCAGGTAAATGGCCAATGGGTTCCGTTGCTTTTGCAGCCCTATGCCGACGCCCAGGCCTATGAAGCCGTATTTTTGAAAGCCTTTTCCTGACCCCCGAAAGGAGGCGAAGCATATGGGTTCCTTTGTGTTTCAGACCACAAAGCTTGAGGGCCTGTGCCTGATCAGTCCCATCTTCATCCGCGACCAGCGCGGATACTTCTCCAAACCCTTTGAGCGGGAAATCTTCGCGGCGCACGGCGTGTGCTTTGACGTGGCGGAGGAGCTGGAAAGCCGCTCTGCCCAGGGTACTCTGCGCGGCCTGCACTTCCAGCGCCGGCACAGCCAGGACAAGCTGATCCGGGTGCTGTCCGGCGAAGTCTACGATGTGGCGGTGGATCTGCGACCCGACTCGAAAACGTTTGGGGTGTGGCAGGGCTTTGTGCTGTCCGCAGAAAGCCGGGAGATGCTGTATTTGCCAAAGGGCTTTGCCCACGGTTTTTTTGCGTGCCGGGATCACACCGTCATGCACTATCTCTGCGGGGATCGGTACGACCCGGAGAGCGAGGACGGCATTCTTTGGAATGATCCCGATCTGGCAATCAACTGGCCGGTCGAACCAGGACAGCCGCCGCAACTATCTGAACGGGATCAAGGGTTTCAAACTCTTCAGCAGTTCAAACAGTCTTTACCGCCGGACATAGGAGGAAATGAAATTGGATAACCAACACTGCCGCTTCTGCGGCCATGAGCTGAAGCACACCTTTGCGGATCTGGGCTTGTCCCCGCTGTCCAACGAGTACTTAAAGCGGTCGGATCTGGAGCGAGGGCAGATGTTTTATCCCTTGAATGTGAAGGTGTGTGAGCAGTGCTTCCTGGTGCAGGCCGCCGAATACCAGCGGCCCGAGCAGATTTTCGGGGAGTACCAGTATTTCAGCTCCTATTCTGAGAGCTGGCTGGCTCACTGCAAAGCCTATGTGGACAAGATCGTCCCCCGGCTTTCCCTGACTTCGGACAGCCGCGTGCTGGAGATCGCCTGTAATGATGGCTACCTGCTGCAATATTTTCGGCCCTATGGCATTCCGATCAAGGGAGTTGAGCCGGCGGAAAATGTGGCCGAGGAGGCCAGGGCCAAGGGGATTGAGGTTGCGTGCTGCTTCTTCGGGGCGCAGACCGCCCGGGATATCGCGGCCCAGGATGGCCTTTATGACTTAGTGATTGGTAATAATGTGCTGGCCCACGTGCCGGACATCAACAGTTTTGTGGAAGGACTTGGAATTGTGTTGGCTCCCGGAGGGACAATCACGATGGAGTTCCCTCACTTGCTCCAATTAATTGAGCAGTGCCAGTTTGACACCATCTACCATGAGCATTTTCACTACCTCTCGCTGGGGACAGTAAAGCGCATCTTCAACGCACACGGGCTGGAGATCTACGATGTGGAGGAGCTGCCCACCCACGGCGGCTCTCTGCGGATCTACGCGGCGCACCGGGAATATGGCCAAATCCATATGCAGGATGCCGTCGGCGCCCTTTTGACGCGGGAGCGGGACTTTGGCCTGGAGGATATCCAATCCTACGCCAGCTTTTCAACAAAAATTCAGAAAATCAAACTGGACACCCTGGGCCAGCTCAGCCAGTGGAAGCAGGCAGGGAAGCACATTGCCGCCTTCGGCGCGGCGGCCAAGGGGAACACCTTCCTGAACTACTGTGGTATCAAAAATGACCTGATTGACTTTGTAGTGGACTCTAACCCGCATAAACAGGGCCTGTATCTTCCTGGCAGCCTGATCCCAATTATGAATCGGGAAGCGTTATGGGAGCGTAAGCCTGACTATTTGCTGATTTTACCGTGGAACCTGACGGATGAGATCGTAAAGACTGCAGGCTTTATCTCTGAATGGGGCGGGCAATTCGTTGTGTGCATACCACAGCTTCACGTTTTTTCAGCTTAATATATCAATTTTTGCGAAATCTGTTAAGCGGGGAGCATACAGGACTCCAATTAAGATGATTGAATTAAATGACAAAAACCAATCCCCCTATTCATAGTTCACAACCTTACATGATGCACCCTGTCATTAAGTTGGATCTGTGGCGCGATTCAGCCGTAAGGCCACGAGTCGAGCAATGTGCATCTAGCTTCGATTGAGTGCGGAGAGATAGAGAATCCCCCGCCTCCACCGCTTGCCCAACACATTATGTGTTGTTGCTTTATTTTAAACTAAAAGCGGTCAGTGAAGTCCATCCACTGCCGCCGCCAGCTGGTGATCCACGGAAGAATGGTCATAACAAATTAAATTGGTGTTTTGAAGAAGGAACGCAAGCACACCGGGTGCTTGCGTTCCTTCTCTGTTCGACATTTTTCGCTGCTACCCGACAGCGCCCCCGCTCGGATGACAACGAAAACTGCCGAACCCAACCGCCCCGCTGCCGGGGCCCTCCGACTTCTGAAATCAAGCGTTTACCCCTGATTTCAGAAGGAGGTCTGCCCTATGGTAGAAGAAAAGAATTACTATATTAAAGTGCCGGGAGCCCTGGTTGAAGTGACCGAGGAGGTATATCTCACCTATTACCGTATGCGCCGCCGCTGCTCCGCCGTCCAGGAGAAAGATACATACAACGGCGTGACTTCTTATGACGCCCTCGATACAGCTGATACGCTGGGGGTGGACAATATCCCGGATTCAAATTCCCCCAGCGTGGAAGATCTGGCGATGGACAATCTGCTCCGGGAAAAACTCCGATTCTGTTTATCTCAGCTTACACTTCCAGAGCAGCTTCTCATTCACGCACTTTTTTATGAACAGAAAACGGAACGGGAATATGCCAAAACCCTTGGCATTTCCCAAAAAGCAGTGAATAAACGCCGTCATAAGGTTCTGGACAAGCTGCGCCGCATGATGACCGCTTAAAAATTTGTGGTTCTCAACCCCCTCACGAATCTGGATAAGAAGTGAGGGGGTTGTCCTATGCCCCCCGGTGAACCTTGAAAAATACCGGGCCGCGCCCGGTCACATCCGGCTACTGAAATACGTTCCCTGACGAGCAAGCGACCCTGGAGGGTGCGCCAAGACCCGCCTGTGGGGATTCTCCCCATCAAAGACGGCCAAATAAGGCGGCGAGCGGTACCCACCCGACCAGAAGCAGCGGACAAGCTGTTTTGCAATGACCTCGTCAGCACACAATGATACTCCTGCCTGCGGGCAGCTCGGAGCGATCCTCGGAGGGGTGAAATTCCCGTGACGCGCCTTTTGCGCGGTTTCAGTCTGCCGCCCACGCCTGGGGAAGTAGTGTCGAATACAGGCGGACGAAAGATCAGGAATTCAGATATCTTTCGAGAACCTCTTGATTTTGGAAGCCACGTGGGCCACCTGTCCCATCGCAAACAGGTGGCCCACGTTTTTCTGCAATCAAGCAACTTACTGTACGAAGGAGCGTTTCACTATGTCTAAAGCTGAACTCACCGATAACCTCACCTTTGTCTCTGCCGTGCGGATGCTGAAGCAGCTCGTGGCGCAGGGACTTCTCTCCGCCGATGAGGAGGCCCGCACCCGGCAGGAGCTGGAGCGGAAGCTCCGGCCCACCATCTTCCTGGCCTGATTTTGGAACTGTAAACTGCCCAATTTGTGTCCACGCTTCTCGTTGCTATTTCCAAATAGCTTTAGAACAGGTGTTGTGGTATTGTCGTTGCTGAAAGGAGGAAGCCACCCATGGCAAATCAAGTCAAAACCCCAAAGGTTACCGTGATCGACCCGGCCGCGCCGGAAAAAGCCAAGCTCCGTGTGGCCGCCTACGCCCGCGTGAGCAGCGACTCCACAGATCAGCTCAACTCTTATCTGGCCCAGGTGGATTACTACACCCGCCACATTGGGGAGAACCCGGACTGGGAGCTGGCCGACATCTACGCCGACGAGGGCATCTCAGGTCTGGACACCCGGAAGCGGGATGAGTTCAACCGCATGATGGCGGACTGCCGGGCCGGGAAGATCGACCGCATCCTGGTCAAGTCCATGTCCCGGTTTGCCCGAAACACCAGGGACAGCCTGCACTTCATGCGGGAGTTGATGCGGCTGGGCGTCACCGTCCGCTTCGAGAAGGAGAACATCGACACCGGGAAACTCAGCTCCGAGCAGACAGCCACGATCTATGCGGCCTTCGCCCAGATGGAGTCCACCGGCCACTCCAGCAACATGAGGTTCAGCGTCAGGATGCGGATGGAGAAGGGCATCTTCACCCCATCCTCCATGCCCTACGGCTACCGGCTGAACGGGCTGGAGCCGGAAATCATCCCCGAGGAGGCCGAGGTGGTGCGGCGCATTTTCGCCCTGGCCCTCAGCGGCCATGGGCAGGAGGATATCACGAAATGGCTCAACGAATCAGGGGTTGAGCGCGGCCATGGCCGGGAAACGTGGCACCGCTCCATGGTCGCCTACATCCTGTCCAACCGCTTCTACACCGGCGACTCGGTGTGGCAAAAGACCTGCGCCACCGACACCCTGCCCATCCGGCAGGTGAAGAACCGGGGGCAGAAGCCCCAATACCACGTAGAGGACGACCACCCCGGCATCGTCAGCCGGGAGGACTTCCAGCGGGTGCAGGAGCTGATCGCCGCCAGAAAGGAGCTGTTCTACCGCGGCTCCAAACCGTCCGATTCAATCTACACCGGGCACGTCTTCTGCGGGCACTGCGGCTGTGTCTGCCGCAGGAAGGCAACCCGGGGGATGATCCATTGGGTCTGCAACCGCCGCAACGATGGCAGAGACCTGTGCCCCATCCCTCAAATCCAAGAAACGGCCCTTACCGCAACAGCCCTGCGCCTCCACAACAAGCTGGCCCTCCATGGCCTTGAGCTCCTCCAGCCCCTGCTGGATCAGCTCCGGGAAATCCGGGAGCGTGAACTGCGTTCCAATCAACGGCTATCCGATATCGACAAGGAAATAGCAAACATCTCAGGGCAGAACCTGGTGCTGATCCGGCTGAAAAGCAAAGGATGCATCGATTCTGCCCTTGCTTTATCCCAGGCCGACGAGCTGGGCCGCAGGCTGCGGGATCTGCGGCGCCTGCGCCGGAAGGTGCTGGAGGCCGCCGATGGGGACGAGCAGATCCAAACCACGCAGGCCGTGCTGGACTATTTGGACGGTGCCCAGTGGCAGGCCGAGGCCACATCGGAGCTGTTCGAGAACCTGGTGGAGCGGATCACGGTGGTCTCGGCGGACGAGGTGCGGTTCCGGCTCCTGAACGGGCTGGAACTGGCGGAAAGGCTGGCGTGAACCATGGCATGGCAGAGAAAAACACCCTTCGGCTACGCCATTCGGGACGGGCTAATCCAGCCCCATTCCCAGGAGGCGGACGCGGTGCGGTTCATCTTCAAACAGTATCAGGCCGGGGCCTCCCTCCTGTCTATCGCGGAAGATATGACCCGGCAGGGCATCCGCTACCACCAGCACACCGCCGCGTGGAACAAAAACATGGTGAAGCGCATCCTGGAAAACGCCAAATACATTGGAACTGGCGGCTATCCCCGCTTGGTGTCCGATGAGGACTTCGCCGCCGCCCAGGATCAGCGGGAGCAGCGCAACACCTACGCCCCGCTGCCTGCCGAGATCCGGCCCATCCAGGGGAAGATGGTGTGCGGCCTGTGCGGGGTGAAGACGATCCGGGGCAACCGCTCCCACGGACTGGTTCACTGGAAATGCCAAAACCCGGACTGCGGGCAGAGCATCTCCCTCAATGATGAAGCCCTGGCCCTGCTGGTGGAGGAGCGGCTTCGGACGCTGGCCCTGGCCCCGCACCTGCTCACCGCACCGGAAGCCAAGCGGGCCGGGCTGGACTTGGATGCCATCCGGCTCCAAAACGAGCTGACCATGGCCCTCAACCGGGGCTCCAAAAACCCCGAGTACATCAAGACGCTGGCCTTGGCCGCCACCGCCCAGCGGTACGGGCAGCTCCCGGACCCCACCCCGGCCCATGACCTGGAGCAGCTCCGGGCGAGGCTGGAGCAGGGCCCCGCCGATGCCGGCGCGCTGGCGTCCCTTCTGGCCACGGCGGTGCGGGCCGTCCGGCTCACTTCGGACAAAAACGTGGAATTGGAGCTGGTCAACGGCCAGATGATTGCGGAAAAGGAGGCGCAGAGCGCATGAACGTCCAGAAAAAAGCGCCGAAGAAGGTCACCGTCACCCCGCCGGACCCCAAATATACGCAGAAGGACATCCGCAAGCAGCATCTCCGGGTGGCCCCCTACTGCCGGGTGTCCACCGGCAGCGAGGAGCAGCAGACCAGCTTCACCGCCCAAATGGAGTATTATACTGTCAGCGCCAGTGATAAAATGTAAGAAAACGCCGAGGAAAAAATGTAATTATGTGGCGGAGAGGAGGGAAAAAAGATAGACTCCCCATAGGGCAGAAAAAGTGCCCGGAAA
>JAETOP010000183.1 GCA_021771675.1 Oscillospiraceae bacterium
GCCCAGCTCATTCAGGAGGACCGGTTCTATACCGAAGAAGAACAGGACCGTTTTGACAACATCGACCCCATCGCCATCCGGGAAGCCCTGGAGGAAAGGGGCATCGTCAACGGACAGGTGGCAGACCCGGAAAAACTGGACAATGACCCATTTATCCAACAGGTGATGTCAGATGCAGAGCAGATCGCAGCTGCCGAGGCAGAGCAGACTTCCGCGATTTCCATTTCCGATGAGGAATATGATGCCGTTCGCAGTCCAATTCCGCAAAGGACTTCCTATGACCCTGCCGCCCCGGTTTATGCCGTGGGAGATACCGTGTATATCGAGGATGACGCCTATCAGATCACCGAGCTGCGGGAGGACACCGTACAGCTTCTGCCCGCCGGTATGGTATATCCCATCTACCGGGCAGAGCGTAAAGAACAGTTCGAGCAGTTGCTTCGGGCAGACCGCCGCAATGCTTACTATACCGAGTTTCTTCCCATTGACCCGGACAAGGCAGATCAGGACTTGCGGGATGTATTGTCCCATGGACTGATGGATGAAGCAGATAAAAAACAGGTTTCCACGCTGCTGCAATCCGGCAGGAGCAACAGTGAGATTGCCTACTGGCTGAGCAGAGCCTATTCCGGTGAGATCGAGACCCTGAATCTGGAGACCGGCGATATTGCCGATTACCGTACCACGGCACAGGGCATGGAGCTGGAAGTCCTGGACGCAGAGGAAAAGCGTCTGGCTGTGCTGTATTTCCGTTGGGATGAAGTTGCGCCTTTGCTGCGCGGGATGTATGCCCGTCAGCTGGATGGCTTTGGACAGGAACAGCCCCAACCGTCTGTCAAATTCCCGGTCTTCCACTCCGAGACCGTGGCCGTCTATCCGGGAGACAAGAACAATCTGCCTTATGATGTGGTGGTGGAACGGCTGCATATCGAGGAGCCGGTGCCGCCAGCCCCTGTGACTGAGCCGGAGAAAACCTTTGAGGAAGTGCTGGACGAACACCCGGTTTCCATTCAGGTCAATGGCCAGTGGCAGACCTTCCCCAATGCCAAAGCTGCCGAGGAAGCCTCCTATGAGGAATACAAGGCCAACCTGCGCCGCAATGCACAAAACTTCCGTATTACCGATGAGCATTTGGGCGAAGGCGGTCCGAAAGCCAAGTTCCAGGCAAATATCAATGCCATTCGTTTGCTGAAAGAGTTGGAAGCTGCCGGACAGCAGGCAAGCCCGGAACAACAGGAAGTCCTATCCCGCTATGTGGGCTGGGGCGGTCTTTCTGATGCCTTTGACCCGGAGAAACCGGCATGGGCTTCCGAGTATGCCCAGCTGAAAGAGCTGCTGACCCCGGAGGAATATGTCGCCGCCAGAAGCTCCACCCTCAACGCCCATTACACCAGCCCTACGGTCATTCAGGCCATCTATGAAGCGGTGGGCCGTATGGGATTTGAGACCGGAAATATTCTGGAGCCATCTATGGGTGTGGGCAATTTCTTCGGTATGCTGCCGGAGGAAATGCGAAACAGCCGTCTGTACGGCGTGGAGCTGGACCCGGTTTCCGGGCACATCGCAAAGCAGCTCTATCCCAAGGCGGACATCACAGTAGGCGGCTTTGAGACCACCGACAGGCGTGACTTCTTTGACCTTGCCATCGGCAATGTACCTTTCGGTCAGTATCAGGTCAATGACAAAGCCTACAACAAGCTGAATTTTAGTATTCACAACTACTTTTTCGCCAAAGCACTGGACCAGGTGCGTCCCGGTGGTGTGGTGGCTTTTGTAACCTCCCGCTATACCATGGACGCCAAGGATTCCACCGTGCGCCGCTATCTTGCCCAGCGTGCAGAGCTGCTGGGGGCTATCCGTCTGCCTAATGACGCGTTCAAAAAGAATGCCGGTGCCGAGGTGGTATCGGACATCATCTTCCTCCAAAAGCGGGACCGCCCGCTGGACATCGTGCCAGAGTGGACCCAGACCGGACAGACGGAGGACGGGTTTGCCATCAACCGGTATTTTATCGACCACCCGGAAATGGTGCTGGGCAGGCAGGAGCCGGTAAGCACTGCTCATGGTATGGATTACACCGTGAACCCTATCGAGGGACTGGAGCTTTCCGACCAGCTGCATGATGCTGTGAAGTACATTCATGGCACTTATCAGGAGGCAGAGCTACCGGAGCTGGGCGAAGGCGAAGCCATTGACACCTCCATTCCTGCCGACCCTAATGTGAAGAACTATTCCTATGCCATTGTAGACGGGCAGGTGTACTACCGGGAAAACAGCCGTATGGTGCTCCCTGACCTCAACGCCACCGCCGAAGCCCGCGTGAAAGGTCTTGTGGGACTGCGGGATTGTGTGCAGGAACTGATCGACCTTCAGATGGACGCAGCGGTTCCGGACAGCACCATTCGGGAGAAGCAGGCGGAACTGAACAGCCTCTATGACAGCTTTTCTGCCAAATACGGTCTCATCAATGACCGTGCAAACCGTCTGGCCTATGCAGACGATTCTTCCTATTACCTGCTCTGTGCGCTGGAAGTCATCGACGAGGACGGAAAGCTGGAGCGCAAGGCGGATATGTTCACCAAACGGACCATCAAGCCCCATCAGGCGGTGGCTGTGGTGGATACGGCAAGCGAAGCACTGGCGGTGTCCATCTCGGAAAAAGCCTGCGTGGATATGGGCTATATGAGCCAGCTTACCGGAAAAACAAAAGAAGAACTGGCCGGAGAACTGCAAGGCGTGATCTTCCGTGTACCGGGACAG
>JAETOP010000184.1 GCA_021771675.1 Oscillospiraceae bacterium
CTACTGTAGGGGAGGCTATTAGCCTCCCGCGCAGAACAATCCCCAAAAGCGGCACCAAGTCAGGCAAATCCGTATCATTTTCCATTTTTCGGCTCCATTCACCGGAATACTCAAAAAACGTTACCTAGCGGGAGGCTAATAGCCTCCCCTACGCAGAAAAGAGCAGTGCGGCACATTTTTCGGCACTTCGTTGAATGGAATTAGGTAAAGGCTTCTGAAAAAGGCTCCCCTGTGTAAGGGGAGCTGTCAGCGAAGCTGACTGAGGGACTGTACAGCAGGCACAGAATCGCTCTGAAAGTCCAATGTGGGAAGGTATTTCCTTTTCGCCTAACCTGGTGCGAATTTGTAACATCTCACCGCACAGTCCCCCAGTCGTGCTGTTCGCACGACAGCCCCCCTTACACAGGGGGGCCCCTCCCTCAAAAGCCTTCACCCTTCACCATTCAACCGAGCACTCAAAATACGTTACCTAGCGGGAGGCTAATAGCCTCCCCTACGCAGAAAAGGGCAGTGCGGCACATTTTTCGGCACTTCTTAGGTAAAGGTTTCTGAAGAAGGCTCCCCTTACACTTCGGGAGCCTTCGCTCAGAAACCGTCGCCTGGTTCCGTTCAACGGAACGCTCGGGCATCCAACCAAGCGGGCGGAGAGCTGACGGCTTGGTAACGCTTTTACACGCTTG
Organism: Oscillospiraceae bacterium; assembly: GCA_021771675.1. Next base: position 681 of record JAETOP010000184.1, read on the forward strand.
TGAAATAATTAAAGGAGAAGTCAAATGACTGAACAGGAAATCAAATCCTTACAGGCCATCGCCTGCAAGGTGCGCATGGGTGTGATTGAGGGCACCCACGGCGCCAAAGCCGGTCATCCCGGCGGCAGCATGTCCGCAGCGGATATGTTTACCTACCTCTATTTTAAGGAAATGAACATCGACCCCGCCGACCCCAAGAACGAGAACCGGGACCGGTTTGTGCTGAGCAAGGGCCACACCGCCCCCGGCCTCTATGCCACCCTGGCCAACCGGGGCTTCTTCCCGGTGGAGGACCTGCCCACGCTGCGCCACATCGACAGCTATTTGCAGGGCCACCCCAACATGAACACCGTTCCCGGCGTGGATATGTCCACCGGCTCTTTGGGCCAGGGCATCTCCGTGGCCGCCGGCATGGCCCTGGGCGCCAAGCATCAGGGCAAAGCGTTCCGGGTTTACACCCTGCTGGGCGACGGCGAGATTCAGGAGGGCCAGGTCTGGGAGGCCTGTATGCTCTCTTCCCACTACAAGCTGGACAACCTCTGCGTCATTGTGGACAACAACGGCCTGCAGATCGATGGCCCTGTGGACAAGGTCATGAGCCCCTACCCCATCGATGAGAAGCTGAAGGCCTTCGGCTTCCACGTGGAGGTCATCGACGGCCACGACTTTGGCCAGATCGAGGCCGCCCTGAATACCGCCAAGACCGTGAAGGGCCAACCCACCGCCATCGTCATGCACACCACCAAGGGCAAGGGCGTCTCCTTCATGGAGGGCCAGGCCTCCTGGCACGGCAAGGCTCCCAACGACGAGGAATACGCCATCGCCATGGGCGAGCTGAAAGCGGCTCTGGCAGAATTGGAGGGTAAGTAATATGGCAGACGTAAAGAAAATTGCTACCCGGGATGCCTACGGCAAGGCCCTGGCCGCACTGGGCGCCGAGCACGAGAATCTGGTGGTGCTGGATGCCGACCTGGCCAACGCCACCAAGACCCAGACCTTCCAGAAGGCCTTCCCCGACCGGCATTTTGACTGCGGCATCGCCGAGGCCAACATGATCTGCGTGGCTGCCGGTATGTCCACCACCGGGCTGGTGCCCTTCGCCTCCAGCTTCGCCATGTTCGCCTCCGGCCGTGCCTTTGAGCAGGTCCGCAACTCCATCGGCTATCCCCACCTGAATGTGAAGATCGGCGCCACCCACGGCGGCATCTCCGTGGGCGAGGACGGCGCCAGCCATCAGTGCTGCGAGGATTTCGCCCTCATGCGCTCCATTCCCGGCATGACCATCATCTGCCCCGCCGACGGGGTGGAGGCCGAGGCTGCTGTGAAGGCCGCCTATGAGATGGAGGGCCCGGTGTATCTGCGCTTTGGCCGTCTGGCCATCCCCGTGTTCCATGAGGAGGGCTTCAACTTCCAGATCGGCAAGGGCGAGGTGCTCCGGGAGGGCACGGATGTAGCCATCATCGCCAACGGTTTGCTGGTTTATGAGGCCATCCAGGCAGGGGAGCAGCTGGCCCAGCAGGGCATCAATGCCATGGTCATCAACATGGCCACTGTGAAGCCCCTGGACGAGGAGCTGGTGCTTGCCGCTGCCAAAAAGTGCGGCAAGGTCATCACCTGCGAGGAGCACAGCGTCATCGGCGGCCTGGGCGAGGCCGTTTGCAGCCTGCTCAGCGAGAAGCTGCCCACCCCGGTAAAGCGCATCGGCGTCAACGACGAGTTCGGCCACTCCGGCCCCGCCGCCGCTCTGCTCAAGCAGTTTGGCCTCAGTGCGGAGCACATCGTAGAGGTGGCCAAGGACTTCTGCGGCAAATAAACAAGCATTACAATTTGGGGATGCCTCAAGCGAGGCATCCCCTTCCTAAAAATAGGCGCTTATGGCTATGCTTCGCGAAATCGGTAAATTGTAATTTGGCGGGCTGGGCCCGCAGCCAATTTCGCCTGGGGCTGGTCGGTAATCGCTTTTTCCCTAACCCGCCCGGTAACGTTTTTGCAGCACTTCGTTAAATAGAATCAGCTAAAGGCTTCTGAGCAAAGGCTCCCCTGTGCAAGGGGAGCTGTC
>JAETOP010000041.1 GCA_021771675.1 Oscillospiraceae bacterium
TACCCCCGTATCCCGGATAGTACACACTACTCGCATATACTATCCGCTACTTTACGGGAGTATTGTTTCATACCGCAGGGCTTACTGCAAGTCGGTGTTAGTTTTGACGCTTACGTATAAAGTGTATGATTTGAGATGTCTCAATTACATTGATAAGATAGTACTACCGCTATTAAGACGAGTAATGCTTCTAAGAAAGTACTCATAATAACACTTAATTTTCAAAAAGCACCTGACCGTTGATTTGGCCAGGTGCTTATTATATGTCATTGCTTCACTTTGACATAAAATGTGATAGCCAAACCGAGATAAAGGAAACACAATGCCTGACAGAACAGGGTCCCTTTTATGGTTGGCTTATCATATAACCGTTTCCACGGTTGGATGCCGCGATCCGCCTTCTGGTCAATGAATGTCATTGATTCATTCATTCATTGGAGGGCAACCATGGAAAAAAGAAACCAATATTACCTGCGTATTGCGGGGAAAACATGAAGTTGAGCGAGAAGTGTATCTCACGTATTATAAATTTGACCGACATGAGAGATACCTTAACGAAAAAGATAAAAATCACAATGTCCAGCTTTGCGACAATACCCAACTTGAACTTGCGGCTTCATCTGGTCAACTTGCTGACTCCGTGAATAACCCGGAAGACCAGTTGCTCCGAAAGCAAGAATATTGCCAGTTGTACTGTGCGCTTGAGACTCTTTCAGAGACTGAGCGGAGTATGATTTTTGCTCTCTACTTTGGGGGAGAAACAGAGGCTGGCTTGTCCAAAGCATTTGGTATTTCGCAATCGGCTGTACATTACCGAAAGGAGAGAATTCTGAAGAAACTGAGAAATATTTTAAACAAATGGAGCCGATCCAACCCATCGGTAATTGTGAGAAAGTGGTTCCCTGCCCGCTGCTCCATGGACTCCACGGAGGCAAAGGCAATGTGGGGGGTGACGATGGTGTTGGGGCAGTTCAGCAGGGGATGGTCGGTGGGCAGGGGAGGCTACGTCTCAAAGACATCGCAGGCCGCTCCGGCAATCTCGCTCTTCTCCAGCGCCTCGGCCAGCGCCGCGGAATCCAGAACGCCGCCCCGGGCGGTGTTGATGAGGATGGCGCTTTTCTCATCAGGGAGAGCTGCTCCTTGCCGATCATGCCCTTCGTATCCGCCGTCAGGGGGCAGTGGAGGGACACGATGTCTGCCCGTTTCAGCAGTTCCTCCAGGGGTACCTGCTCATCGATAGCAGGGTCGGAGACGGTGCTTCTGTTGTAGGCCAGAACGGTGCAGCCGAAGGCCTTGCAGAGGGCGGCTACCTTTTTGCCGATGGCGCCGGCGCCCACGATGCCCACGGTCTTTCCCCACAAAAGACTCCCCCACCAGGCCGTCCTTGGTGCCGGCATTTCGGCAGCGCGCCTCGGTCTGGGGGACGTTCCGCAGCAGCTGAATCAATTCGTGATTATGACGGGAGGAATAGGTGAAAATGTACTTGCTGCCGTCTTTGCGAATGGAACTGGCCTCGAAAAACTCGTGGTTTGGGAAGCAACCCGGCCCTGCTTTTGGGAACAGAAGCTTAGGCTCTTTCCGAATGGTAACCATATCCTTTTCCAAAGCCACAACCACACCGCCATCGCTTCTCAGCTTTCGGAAGCCGCTGGCCAAGGCAGGAATGGACTGATAGAATCCAGAGTAGAGGTATACAGAGCCGTCATCGTCCACCAGTACGCCTGGATCGAAGGGAAACTGATCTCCATTTCTTCTTCCCCAAATCGTACCGTCCTTGTAATGGACATGGCCATAAAACTGAAAGGGACCAACGGGAGTCTCGCTGACGGCCACGCCGATCATGCCAAAAAAATCAAAAAGCATAATAAAGATAATATCTCCCATCCGTACCCTGCACCACGTCCGGCGCAAACAGCAGATGCAGTCCCAGAGCGTTTTTGGGGTCCTGATTTCTTTTGTAAATAACACCTTCGTAGCGCCAATCCGCCAGATCATCCACCGGCGCTGACCAGCAGACATAGTCTCCAACGCAGAAGATGGGGGCGCCAAAATGGTCATGGGAGCCATAGAGATAGACTCGGTTATGAAATATCCGGGGCTCCCCATCGGGAATATATTCCCAGCTGGGAAGAAATGGATTCACTGCCTGCTGCTTCATTTTTACCATCTGCTTTCTGTTTTTTACCATTGCGTATTATACACTGTGCGTGTCTGGTATGCAAGGCATGGAAGCATCAGGTTATGCTGCACAGAAATAAGGTTATGCGCATTCCCTTTCTCCTTGCTCACGGATGTATTATTCTGTTACAAGGATAAATAGGAGGCGTACAGCATGAAAAACAAACTGACAAAAAAGGTTTTGTGCATGGCTCTGGCTGCGGCAAGTGTCTTTTCCCTGGTTGGCTGCGGACAGAATACAACCGTGGAAACAACGACGCCGGTGCAGACAGTGCAGCAGGCTCCGGAACGGGGAGAGCCTGATCGTTCCAATCTTCCCTACTTGTCTGCAATCGAGGACTATCGCAAGAGTGATTGGACGGCCAACTGGATCTGGACCAAAAGCTGCAGCGATGACAGCTATGTGGCATTCCGTAAAACGGTTCCGGTGGATGCTGAGGTGACGGCTATGGCCTGTATCTCGGCGGTGGACAAGTATGTGCTGTTCCTCAATGGGGAGATGGTGGTACTGGATGGTTCCCTCAAGCGCGGCCCTACGCCCTATGACAGCTACTATGACGAGATTCCTTTGAATCTGAAGAAAGGCGAAAACACCATCGCCATGCTGGTTGCCTTCAATGGGCGTTCCGGTGACGGCTCCATTGTTCCGGTTGCACAGGATGATGAAGGGGACGACTATAATCAGGCGGGCATGATTTTTGAGATGGAAGTCCAGGGACAGCGAATCGTGTCGGATACCTCCTGGAAGGCAGCGAGGCATACCGGCTACAAGAATCGCGTCACTGCCGGTAAGGATTATCCCAATTATATGCAAATGTCCATGCTGGCGGAGCGGAATCTCTATTTTGATGCCCGGGATGATCTTGGGGCTTTTATGGAACCTGGGTATGATGACAGTGCATGGGAAAATGCGGTGCTGATTGGCAAACCAGGAGAGCTGCCCTTTGGCGCACTGTACAGGGCAATGACGAATCCCATCAAGTATGATGGAATTACAGATTATGCAAACTCCGCCGATTATGTCGGCAGGGAATTGACAGAAGACACGACTTTGGAACTGATTCTACCCGGAAATATTCAGTTCACCCCGTATTTTGCGTTGGAAGCTCCTGCGGGAAAGCGGCTGACCATCTATACCGACAGCTATGTGGACAGCGACAACAATCCCAATTTCAAAGACACCTATGTTACTGCGGAGGGCTCACAGCAATTTGAGAATTACGCATGGCGCAGCGGGTCAAAGCTTTATATCGAAGCAGAGGCCGGTGTGAAATTCACAGTACTGGGTTACCGCAAAAGTGAATTTAACGGCGAATGGGTCGGGGCGTTTTCTTCTGAAAATGAAGAACTGAATCAGCTCTGGCAGGAAAGCTTGAACACTGTTGCGATCTGTATGCGTGACACCTATATGGATTGCCCCGAACGGGAACGGGGCCCTTATATGGGCGACGCATCCAACCAGATCGATGCCGCTCTCTACGGCTATGACCAGGGCGGCCTGGATATGACAAAGAAAGCAATCCTTGCCTGCATCGGCTGGACCACGGACACCGGTGCCATCCCCAGCCGGGCTCCCTCTGTGAAACCCCAGGAGATTCCCAACCAGAGCCTGGCGTTTATGACCAGTGCTTACCATTACTGGCTGGCCTCCGGTGATGAAAAGACCATGACGGACTATTATCGTGTATTCGTCAACTATCTGAAGCTGTATGAAATGGAAAACGGTTTGCCCGTTTACCGACCCGGTTCCTGGACATGGAACGATTGGGGCGATAAGATCGATGCCAATTTGCTTCAGGTCGGTTTCTATTATTATGCCCTGAACCTGACACAGAAGCTGGCTGCGGATTTGAGAATTGACGATGATGCGGCTTCCCTGACGGAACGGATGGAATCCATCAAGGCGAATTTCCGCGATGCCTATTATACCCCTGCGGGCTTCAAGCACCCGGACAGCAAGTATATCGATGACCGAGCCAATGCCATGCTGGCGCTGTCCGGTTTGGCAGGGGAGGAGGACTACGACCTGATCTGTGATGTCATTATGTCCACTTATGAAGCCAGCCCCTTCTGCGAGAAGTACGTCCTGGAAGCCCTGTGCGTTATGGGGCGGCAGGACCTGGCAGTCCAGAGAATGCTGGACAGGTATGACGGGATGCTGAAGGATGAATACGATACCCTCTGGGAAAAGTTCTCTGCACCCATCGGTACCTTCAACCATGGCTGGAGCGCAGCGCCTATGTATATCCTTTCAAAATATGTGGCGGGTATCCAGCCCACCTCCGGCGGCTACGAAACCTACGATATTGTGCCGTCAAATGTATTGGATAGCTATTCCTGCTCCGCCTATACGCCCAAGGGCATTATCACGGTGAGGAAAGATGGCAATAACCTGACAGTCACAGCTGTCTCCGGCGGTACTCTGGTGCTTCCGGACGGCAGAGAGATACCCCTGCAGGAGGGGGAGCACACTTATTGTATGACATAAATCTGGGAGGTATAAAGGTGAAAAAGAAAAATCCATGGATTCCGGTTGCAGCGATTCTGGCACTGTTAAGCATCGTTCTAACTGCAGCCATTCCGGTGACGGCTTATTATGAAACAATGATTAATGCGGCGCTGAATGCACAGACGCAGAAAATCATTCCCGGAGAGAACGCACAGATTTTCTACTGGACCGATTATGAGTCGGAAGAGGAACTGGTAGCCAACGATATGGCTGTTTGCCGCCAGGTTGAGGCGGAAGGAGCGGCGCTGCTGGTCAACAGAAACAATGCACTGCCCCTGGCTGCAGATTCCAAAATGTCCCTGTTTTCTCAGTCTGCTGCGGACCCGGTTCTGACGGGAATCGGCTCCGCCTTTATGGCGACTGGAGATGCGGTAAGCCTGTATGCGGCTCTGCAGGACAGCTTTTCTTCCGGTTGTGTCAATCAGGAACTCTGGAAGTTTTATAAGACCTCCGGATACAAACGTGTCAACGCAAAGCTTTCCGGCGGAAGCCCGGATCAGTATCGGATCAACGAGATTCCGTGGGAGAAATATCCCGAAGCTGTGAAGGCGACCTTCCCGGATTACGGTGACGCTGCAATTGTGCTCCTTTCCCGTTCTTCGGGTGAGGGTGCCGATCTTCCGTATGGTCTGGAAGCACTGCAGCCCTATATGACCGATGGCGATTATCTGCAGCTTTGCGCAGAGGAGCGGGAGCTGCTGGAAAATCTGACCCGACTGAAGCAGGAGGGAGTCTTTAAAAAGATTATTGTCCTGCTCAACTCCTCCAGCACACTGCAACTGGATTTCCTGGATGATTATGAGATAGATGCATTGCTGTGGGTTGGAAATCTGGGGCTGAATGGTATTCCTGCAGTGGCGGATATCCTGGCTGGAAAGGTCAACCCCTCGGGGCGGATCGTGGATACCTTCCAGAAAGATAATCATGCATCTCCGGCCATGCAGAACTATGATGCTTTCGCTTATGTCAATGCAGAGGAGCTTGGCCTTGCCGAGGCTCAGAACAACAACGATTCCGGTATTGATAAATGTAATATGAATTATGTTGTCTATCAGGAAGGCATTTATGTGGGCTACCGTTATTTCGAGACCCGCTATGAGGATTTTGTGCTGGGGCAGGGGAATGCGGGAGATTTCCGCTATGAGGATGTGGTAGCCTTCCCCTTCGGAAGCGGTCTCAGCTATACCACCTTCGCCTATTCCAATTTCCAAATCAAAGACTGTGGGAATACCATTGTTGCGGAGGTGGATGTGACCAATACCGGGAGCGTAGATGGAAAGCATACGGTTCAGATCTATTTCCAGTCCCCTTACACCCAATATGATCGGGATAATGGCGTGGAAAAAGCCTCCGTTGAGATCTGTGGCTTTGATAAGAAAATGATCGAAGCTGGAAAAACAGAGCATTATGTCATCGAGATACGCAAGGATGATTTGACCAGCTATGACAGCAATCTAGCCAGGACCTATATCATGGATGCCGGAGATTATTATTTCACAGTTGGAACAGATGCACACAATGCAATCAATAACATCCTTGCGGCAAAGGGTGCAGACTCTGCCCGTATGAGTGGCAACGGAAACCCGGCGCTCACTGCAGTCTGGTCGGTGGACACTTTGGACACGACAACTTATGCGGTGTCTTCCTATACAGGGGAGGCAATCACCAATCAGTTTGACAATGCAGACCTGAATTACTATGCAGGTGCTGACGGCCAAACCGTGACCTATTTATCCCGCAGGGATTGGGTCGGTACCTATCCTACGCCCCAGAAGCTGTATGTTTCGGATGCTATGTGGGCGGACGGTCTTACCCACAATGCGGATGAACGGACAGCAATTGTTGAAAGAATGAAAGAGCGGTATTGGGCGGATGCGCAGGTTCCCCAATCCGGAATCTCCGGAAGCCTGAAGGCAATTGATTTCGTGGAAACGGATTACGAGAATACAGCATGGGATGATCTCATCAGTCAGATCGAATATGCGGATATGCTGGATACCATCTACAATGGTGCCTACAACACACATGCGCTCCCGGCGATTAACCTGCCGGCTACCATGGAGGCGGATGGTCCCACCGGTTATACCAAGAGCCTGATGGGCGGTGCCAGCGGTATGGCGTTTACCTCGGAGGATGTTATCGCGGCTTCCTACTCCCGGGAGCTGGCCCGGCTGGTCGGTGAATGCATGGGCGAAGACATGATGCACAGCAACCAAAATGACGATAAAACTTCAGTCGTCGGAATCTATGCCCCGGGACTGAACATTCACCGGAGCCAGTATCTGGGTAGACATAACGAATACTACTCCGAGGATGGATGGCTGGCCGGAGAAATTGCGGCTGCTCAGGTGCAGGGGATCCGCAGTAAAGGGGCGCTGGCATTTGTCAAACATTTTGCTCTGAATGACCAGGAGGAGGGCCGTTACGGCATCAGCGTATGGGCCAATGAACAGTCTATCCGTGAGCTCTATCTGGAAGCCTTCGAGGGGGCGATTCGCGGCGGTGCCATGAATGTTATGTCCAGCTTCAACCGGATTGGTGTCGTTTGGAGCGGAAGCCACTACGGTCTGATGACCGAAGTCCTGAGAAAGGAATGGGGCATGCAGGGAGCTGCGATCACGGATATGTCCATGAATGCAAAATGGATGGATTATCGGATGGGTCTGCTGGCAGGCCAGGATTTCTGGTGCGGACAGAAGGGTAACATGGGCACCTTGGACAACAGCGAAAATGACCCGGCTATTGCAAGCGCTGTCCACAATGCTATGAAAAATATTGTGTATTCCGTGACCCGTACCAATGCGATGAATGTAGGAGATGCTGTGGTTCTAACAGTTACACCAGTGTGGAAGACCGCACTTTATACAGTCGTCTGTGTGTTCTGGGTGATGACTGCTGCAGCAGTTGTACTGGTACTGGGCAGAAAAAAGAAAAATAAGGCTGTTTCTTAATTCGGATCAACGATTCCTTCCGGCCAGTATGAAACATAACTATTTACACCTGGCGACCTCTAAAAACTGCTTTTTGCGGTTTTGGGCGAGAGATTTTGTTCTAACAAAAGTTTTGGAAATCCCGGAATACTTTGTGTATTGCGGGATTTTCAAAACGTATTGTTAGGGCAAAAGATCCGTCCAAAACCCAAAAGGGCAGTTTTTAGAGGTGCCCACCTATAAATAACAAATGGAGGGTATTCCATCTCAGGAAACCCTCCATTTGTTATTTCTCCATTGGAAAGAAAACTCGTAGAAAGAACATATTCTCCTGTATCGTGGCTTCGATGTTACCGCCATACTGTCGGGCAATGTACTTGATGCTCTTGATTCCGTAGCCGTGGAGGGCCTGATCCGGTTTGGTGGTGGTGATTGTTCCGTCTGCCAGGATTGGATTACCGTCAAAATAATTGGATTCCTCAATGACAATGCCGCTGCTGGTACGCTGACAGTTGAGAGAAATAATACGAAGCTCTTCCGGCACCTTTTGCACGGCTTCAATTGCATTGTCCATGATATTTCCGAATATGGAGTAGGTTTGCACCGGTGTCAAGAAGGAAAGCAGGGAGCCGTCAACCATGGTGCAGAACTGGATTCCCTGATTTGTACAGACGAGATTCTTTTCGGACAGCACCACATCCAGCACGTCGTTACCGGTTTTGACCCGGGAATCATAAACGCTGATTGCGTTTCGAAGCTGGTTGATTTCTTCCTGGTTCAGCTTGTTTTCGATGCGGCAAAGGATGTGCTTGAGATCATGGCATTTCAGACTGATGGCATCCATGCTCGCTTTGACGGATTCGTACTGGGCTTGATCCTGCTTCCACAGCTGCTGGAGGACTTCCAGCTGGTGGGACTTTTCATTTTGTGAAAAGATACCGGAGCAAAACACAAGAATGACGGAGCAGAGGGCGATGACAAAGGTTTTGATGGTGATACTCAGTAATAGATTATCTCCTTCAAACGTGCGGGAAACGCAAACCAGCACATTAATGGTGAAAACGACATTTACGGAAAGCAGTGCGATTCCCCTTGTGGTTTCCTTGTCCCGCCGCAGAGAGGCTTTGGGATGAAGAAACCGGGAAATCAGAACATATGCGACAATATGATAGAGAAAAAACAGGATCCATTCCCAACCTTGGATGTCTGCCACGCTGGGATGGAACAGCGATATCGTTGCCTTGTCGTTAATACCCAGCAGATTCTGGATCAGCGGATACAGCTTTCCAACCAGCTGATGAGTGACCTCGCCGGAGCAGAATACAATCAATGTATCTTCCAGACTTCCTTGGAAGATGCCAATGGTGTAGAGCAGACAGTACGCAGTAATGGCCAAATAGCACAGGAGCCTTGAGAGCAGGGTGCCCGCATGGGTGTTGTAGATTGCAAGTCCATAAAACAACGAAATCCCCAAGGCCTCAAAAAACAGAATTCGCAGAAGAAAAAACCGTCTGCGTTTCAGATTCCGGGCGAACAGGGAAATGCAGAGCTGTGTTTCCAAAAAGGTGAGCAGCAGGCTGGAGGCTTCCATTGCATAGGGCCCCAACAGGGTAAATATTTTACGCATCATTTCTTTTTGCTCTCCGTAAATTCAACAAAGCGAGCGATAAACTCGTTCTTTCTGGGATGGCTGATGGGGAGTGTTTCTTTCCCAACCTCAACCTCCATGCCGGAAATTTTTGTGATCCGCATGAGATTCACAAGCAGGTAATTGTTACATTTGGCAAATCCGCAGGGTTCCAGCTGCTGCGCAACGCTTTTCATGGTCTGATAGATTCGGAACTCTCCTACATCCGTATGATAGATGCAGTGATGCGCCCGAACCTCCACATAAGAAATCTGCCGGGGCAGCAGGCGAACATAGCCGGATTCTGTTTTCAGCAGAACGTCCGTGCTTTTGCGGGACGGGGAGAACTGAATCCTTGATAGAAATCTGGTGAACTTCAGCTTGAACTGGGGGTATTTGACCGGCTTTACAATGAAGTCCGTTGCTCCCACTTCGTAGCCCTGTATGGCGTACTGCTGCATGCTGGTCACAAAAACGAGCAGGACGGCGCTGTCCTTTTCCCGGAGGGCATGGGCGGCATCCATCCCGTTGAGCATGGGCATCATAATATCCATGAAGATCATGTCGTATTGGGCAGAATACTGATCCAGAAAGGCAATTGCGTTGGTGAAAAGATGGATTTCAACGGGTATCTGAAATTCTGCGCAGTACCGGCGGATGTTCTGCTCCAGCAGCTCGGCGGATGCGTTTTCGTCTTCAACGATGGCAATTTTCAACACAATCTTCACCTCATTTACGTCCCCATTATAGCGAATTGTAAAAAATTTGTCAATGCGTGATGAAGGAATTATAAAGTCTGTGCGGTGGAGCTTCAAGGTTATGCGGTCTTTCTTGTATTCTTGGAGGCAATGGCGTACTGTTAAGCAAGAGATTGTGGGATACCCACAAAATATTAAGGAGGAATCATTATGAAGAAGATCATCACCGTCCTGCTGGCAGTTGCGATGCTGGCTTGTACGCTCACCGCCTGCGGTGGCGATGCCGCTGCTGCAAAGGAAGCCAAAACCACTGGTATTTATCTGTCCCCTGCACAGCTCAGCTACACCAATATGCGTCCCCAGTACAACTATTATCTGACCACCTTCACCCAGCAGGAGCTGACTCTGATGGATGATAACACATACTGTCTGATCATCTCCTCCTCTTGCTTCTCCGCTCTGGAGCTGGCAGAGAGCACCAACGATGCCAAGGGCAACGAGCGCACGAACTACATCACCAAGATTTATGGAACCTGCACCAGCAAGCCCAATGACCTGGATGATGACCTGGTGGATGTGAGCCTGGGCAAGATTACCCGAGTTGTCAAGAGCTATGACCAGACCTACTTTGTGGACACCGCTGCATGGAATGATGCCATGGGCAAGGCCGTTCAGCCTCCTATCGGCACCGATCCGTCCACCGGCGCTCCCATTTATGATGAGAATGCCAAGCCCCTGACCGCTGAGGAATATATTGCTACCATCACCCTGGCCGAGACGGAAATCCAGGTCAACAACAAGCTCTGCACCTTTGACTATACCGACTTCGGCATTTAACAGCGTTTCTCTAAAGGAGAGGGCACACAATGAAGAGTATGAATTTGTGGCGGGGGTTGTCGGCAGCACTGGCGCTGCTTCTGTGCCTGACAAGCTTTGGCACCCAGCTGGCGTTTACCCGTGAGGGTGATGTGAATCTGTTCCTGGACACCCGCCCGCCGGTCATTGCCGGTACAGACGACACCACCTATTTTAAGTCCGATTATGCCACCAAGGATGAAATGCTGGAGGCCCAGAAGGCATATCTCATCCAGTGCCAGACCGAGGGCAGCGTGTTGCTGCGCAACGAGAACAACGCCCTGCCTCTGGGACAGAACGCAGCTGTGACATTGTTCGGCTATGCGGCGGCGACACCTGTCTACCATGGTGGCTCCGGCGGCCCTGCCAATGCAGGCATCAACCTGTATGATGCCTTGAAGGCAGAGGGGGTGGCGGTCAATGAAGCTGTGTACAATGCGATCACCAGTACAACCTCTAGCCGCACGAAAACCGGCCTGATCGGCGAGATTCCGGCGTCGGCTTATCAGGGAACTGAAAGCTCCTTTGCCTCCTACGCGGATGCAGCAATCTATGTGGTCAGCCGCTTCGGCGGTGAAGAGGGTGATCTGAATCACGGCCTGCAGGGCGACTGGCAGGAGGGCCCCCAGGGAATCCGGGAGCTGGCGCTGCATCCAGAGGAGCTGGATACCATCAAGCTGATTCAGGATTCCGGCAAGTTCGGTAAACTGATCGTTGTGGTGAACTCCGGCTATGCCATGGAGCTTCAGGAAATGATTGATCTGGGTGTGGATGCTATCCTTTGGGTCGGCTATCCCGGCAGCTACGGTATGATTGGCGTGGCACAGATGCTGACCGGCAAGGCGGATCCCTCCGGCCGCAATGTAATCACCTATGCAGCCAACTCCCTGTCCTCTGCAGCCATGCAGAATGCGGGTGACTTTACCTTCAGCAATCTCACCGGCCTGTACAAGAACAAATACCTGGTCTATTCCGAGGGGATTTACGTCGGTTATAAGTATTATGAGACCCGTTATCAGGATCAGGTGCTTGGCATCAACAATGCGGATTCTGCCAAGGGCGTTTACGCTACCCAGAATGGCGCATGGAATTATGCCGATGAAATGGTGTACACCTTCGGCGAAGGCAGAAGCTATGCTGACTTTACCCAGGAACTACTGAGCGTGGAATGGAATCGGGATACGCATATCGTCACGGCTCAGGTGAAGGTGACAAACAACGGTGCGCCGAATTACAGCGGCAAGTCCAAGGATGTGGTGCAGCTGTATGTCCAGCTTCCTTATGAGGCGGGGCAGGCGGAGAAGAGCGCCATCCAGATTGCCGACTTTGAAAAGACCTCCGCGCTGGCAGCAGGGGAGAGCGAAACCATTACCCTGACCTTCTCCGATTATATCTTCGCTGCCTATGACACCAATGCGGTCAATGGAGCGGATGCTTCCCGGAAGGGCTGCTATGTGTTTGATGCCGGTGACTATTACTTCACCATCGGCAGCGGTGCCCATGATGCGCTGAACAATGTACTGGCTGCCCGGGGTGTGACCGGTATGTTCGATGCAGAGGGGAATCCTGTGGAGGGGGAGCCGGGCAAGGTACAGAAAATCAATCTTGCCGAGACAGATAATCAGACCTACGCCGTATCTCCCCAGACCGGGGAAGTAGTTTCCAATCTGTTTGAGGACCGTGACATCAATTACTTTATTCCCGGCGCTGCTACTTACATGACCCGTTCCGACTGGAACACCTTCCCCGAAACCGTCACTTCTCTGACGGCTACTCCCGAGATTCAGAATCTCATGGAGAATTTCCAGTACGAAAAGCCTGCGGACGCTCCGGATATCTCCGTTTATAAGCATAAGCAGCAGAATGGGATTAGCTTCATTGATATGAAGGACGTTCCCTTTGACGATCCCAAATGGGACGAGTTCATTGACCAGCTGACGGTTGGTGAACTGGCGCAGATCGTTGGTGACAAGATGGGTCTGGATTCCGTCGAGTCTGTGGCCATGCCGGCTTACTCCGGTGGTGACGGCCCTGACGGCTATCAGGCTGGCGGTGTGCTGTACAATGCGGAAATGCTCTGTGCGGGAACCTTCAGCAAGGAAATGCTGCGCCTGCGGGGTGACTTCTTCGGTGAGGACAGCCTGCATCTGGGCTTCCGTCAGACCTATTCACCCGGCGGCAATATCCACCGCACACCCTACTCCGGACGAAACTTTGAATACTACTCCGAGGATGCCCTGCTGTCCTATTTGTGCGGCGAGGTGCAGACCAAGGCCATGGTGGAAAAGGGCTGCGCCGGTATGTTCAAGCATTTCTGCGGCAACGATCAGGAGACCAACCGTCACGGAGTAGCCAGCTTCATGACCGAGCAGACTTACCGTGAGGTTTGCCTGAAGGGCTTTGAAGGCGGCCTGAGCAAGGATCACTCTCTGGGAACCATGACGGCATATAACCGGATTGGTTGCATCCCCACAGCTTCCGACTATGCCACCATGACCCAGGTGCTTCGCAACGAATGGGGCTTCACCGGCATCAATATGACGGACTCCTCCAAGGACTCCGCATCGTATATGGGAACCGCAGATGCGCTGAAAGCAGGAACCACCCAGTTCAACAATGACCCGGGACGAGTTCCGGAGGCTTCCAATCTGCTGACAAAGAACCGTGATGGATTTATCTGGGGCAAGCTACGGGATGTTGCCAAGTATTTCCTGTACACCATGGTTCACTCTAACTTGATTAACGGCCTTGCGCCTGAGGTCGAGGTTGCGGACTTCACGCCCTGGTGGCAGCCTGCGCTGATCTGCCTGAATGCGGTTGTGGCCGTCCTGTATGTGAGTGCGACGGTAACATTCCTGATTGTGGCTTATCGGAAAAAGAAGGAGGGCAAGTGATATGCTGAAGAACAAGACCATTGGCTTCTACATTGCTTTCTTTTCGGGTGCGGTGGCTGTGGCTGCCAGCATTGCCTATCTGGCAATTTATATGGCAACGGCAGCTGAGACCGTTGACCGGGTATTCAGCTGGTTCACCTTTGGCTTTATGCTTGCGGGCGGCTTGATCGCCACAGCCGGTGAACTGACAAGGATGAAATGGATCCCCCTGGCAAGCTGCGCCTGCTTCTCTCTGGCACTGGCAAACCATGCGGTCGAATTTGCCTACCCGCTGGCAGATGTGCTGACAAAGGTTCCCTTTTTCGGGGGCAACTATCCGCTGGCGCTGACCTTCACCGTTATTTTCGGCGTGATCGCACTTGCTTCCATCACTGCCGCTTTTATGAAACACGAGTAAAAAAGAGGAGGAAAAAACAATGAAAAAGACTCTGGCACTGATCCTGGCCATTGCGATGATGGCCACCCTGATGGCTGCTTGCGGCCAAGACAAAACCGTTGCGACAGAAACCACTGCCGCGACAACCGAAGCCCCCGCTCCCACCAAGAGCTTCCAGTTCACAGGCGTATACTCCGAAGAGGGCGAGTTCGCCTCCATGCTGGCTGCGGCGTTTCTGCTGAATCTGAACGAGGACGGCACCGCTTCCTGCGACAAATACGCCTATGGCCAGTACAATGCTGACCCCGCCGCTTCTAACCCCAGCTATGCTGCCGGGTATCTCACCGGTAAGTGGAAGGAAGTGGAGAAGGACGGCGTTCCCTGCCTTCAGATCAAGCTGGAAGCAGCTGGCGGCGCGAATGCCCAGACCGCCTATGCTTACGACATTGCCGGGGAATACTCCTTTGAGATGACCTTCCCCGTTGTCCCTGGCGCAAGCTATACCCGTAATGTTACCATGTCCGGCAGTGAGGAGAAGGCTTTTGCCGATGCGGATGCTTTCATCCAGGGCAAGAAAATGGAATTTGTGGCACCTGAACACGTGGGCGTGTTTACGGATGCCGAGCAGAATGCCACCGCCTATCTGCAGGCCGATGGCACCATGCTGATCTATGCCGGATATGACAAGTTCGCTGATGGTAAGTGGATGGTTGGCGCCGATGGTGTCAGCATTACCATCGGCGGTGAGGCTGCTAACGTAACCACTGAGGGCAATACCGCATCCTTCACCGTTGACCGCAGCTTGGATGGAGCCAATTCTGTAACCTACAACCTGGTTTGCAGTGATGTTTCCGCTCTGCCTGCCGCTGAGATCGCAGAGGACACTCCCTATACCTGCTCTGTGGATATGGGCGGCAACGCCACCACCGCAGAACTGGCTCTGCAGGCTGATGGGACTGCCAACCTGAAGGTGTTCACTGACATTCCCTGCACCTATACCCGCATCGGCGATGTGGCTGCTTTGGAACTTGCCGGTGAGCTGGAAGGCTTTGCTGCTCAGATCTGGCCCAATATCAGCCATGCTTATATCCTGAATGAGGATCACAGCATGCAGGGTGTAAAGACCGTTTTTCAGGCAGGTGATCTGGTGCTGATCGCTCTGGATGACACACAGATGAAGGTCGTGTTCCCCTCTTATCACATGGAGCGCGACGGATTCACCTACACCATCAGCGAGGATGGCGCATCCATGACCGTCACCGCTCCCGGTGAGGAGGAATTGGGTGCTTTTGGCCAGATCTGGGCCGGTGCCGGCGCGGAAAACTGGACCATCGATGGCAATACCGCTGCCCCTGCCGCAGATAAATAAGTTACGATAAATGAATGCGGGTGCAGGGCTGGAAACGGCTCTGCACCTGTTTTTTTCGGAGAGGAGATGGATGATGGTATGAAACATATCTGTTGCCTGTTGGCAGCGATGGTGCTACTGTTCCTGTGTTCTGGCTGTTCAACCAAGGAGACAGCCGAGCTTCCCACGGATCCTGTGGTAGCGAAGCTGATTCTTGCTCAGGAAGCGACCAAGGTGAATTATGTAGAGGGCGAGACCTTTGATCCCACGGGGCTGATTGTCAATGCGAAAATGAGTGACGGAACCGTAGTAGAAAATGTTCCCTTTACCCTGGAGGTAGATACTCCTCTGACAAGGACGACACTGTTTGCGGTAATGCGTTATGAAGGCAAAACCGTTAACCAGCAGCTGCGCATCACACTTTTGGGTAATGACGAACAGTACAGTGCTGCAAATATGCAGTATGTTCCGGGCAGTGCATTGGAAGGTAAGCTCTTCTACTGGCTTGGCTCCTCTGTGACCTATGGTGCCAGTGCCTGCGGAGAGTCCATGGCTGATTTCCTGGCCAAAAGGGACGGTGCAGTCTGTATCAAGGAAGCAGTCTCCGGTACCACACTGGCGGATGTGAAAAAGGAGAGTTATGTACAGCGTTTTAACAACTACCTTCTCTCGGAAGAGTGCGCCGAACATGTGGATGTCTTCATCTGCCAGCTGTCTACCAACGACCGTAATATGCCGGATTCTTTCGGTACCGTTTCCGGGGAGCAAGTGCGGGAGCCGGAGGCTTTCGATTGCGCAATGACCTTTGGAGCCATCGAGTATATCATTGCCAAAGTCGAGGAAGTTTGGGGATGCCCGGTGCTGTTCTATGTCAATCCGCCTCTGGATGAGAACTATGAGACCATGGTGAATGGCCTGGAACAGATTGCACAGAAATGGGGGATCCAAATTGTGGATATGTACCATGATGCAGAGTTCAACCAGCTGACGGAGGAACAAAGAAGCTTGTATATGGCGGATGCAATCCACCCGACCAGAGCCGGATATCGTGACTGGTGGCTGCCAAAATTTGAGGAAGCACTGGAATTGGCGGTAAATCCCTAACCTTTCTGAGAAGGCTGTGCGGCTGGTAGTAAAGGTTGTGCGGTATGAATTGAAGCGTTAACGTTTGTGTTGTACAGTATGCTTATAATAAAGAAAGAGGAGGCACCCCATATGGGCAAAACAAAACAAAAAAAGGGAACCCTATGGACAGTTCTGACCATCGTTCTGGCTGTCCTGACGGTGATTTCCGCAGTCGCAATTCCTGTGACAAGCTATTTCTCCACGGCCATCAACGTAACGTTAGGCGCGGCGACACAGAAGGTCATCGCCGACCCGAATGCACAGATTTTCTTCTGGAGTAATTATGAAAACGAAGAGGATCTGGTTGCTTTTGAGAAGCAGCTCTGCCGCGATATCGAATCAGAGGGTGCGGCTCTTCTGGTTAACCGGGACAACACGCTGCCTCTGGCTGCCGGAACAAAGTTCACCCCCTTCTCCCAGTCCTCCTTCCATCTGCTCTATGGCGGTACCGGTTCCGGCCAGGTTTCCGCTGATGACGCGGTTTCTTTGAAGGCTGCGCTGGAAGAGTCCTTTGGTGCGGATACTGTGAATCTGGATCAGTGGAAGTTCTATGCCACCTGCGGCTATGCCCGTGTGAATGCGGACACCACCGGCGGCAATCAGGCTCAGTACCGCATCAATGAAGTGCCCTGGGCAAAGTACCCCGATGCCCTGAAGAAGACCTGGTCGAGCTTTGGTGATGTGGCGCTGGTTGTTCTTGCTCGTTCCGGCGGTGAAGGCGCTGACCTGCCCAGTGGTTTGCCCGAACTGGAACCCTACATGACGGACGGCGACTATCTGAGACTAAATCAGGACGAGATTGATATGTTGTCCAATCTGGAGCAGCTGAAAAAGGACGGCGTATTTAAGAAGATCGTGGTTCTGCTGAACTCCTCCAATTCCTTGCAGCTGGATTTTGTGGATGACTATGGCATCGATGCTGTGCTTTGGATCGGTGATGTGGGTATGACCGGAATCAACGCTGTTGCAGATATTCTGGCCGGCAAGGTCAATCCTTCTGGACGCATTGTAGATACCTTCCTGAAAGACAACCACTCCGCACCCGCCATGCAGAACTTCGGAGCCTATCCCTATACCAATGGGGCGGACTACAATGTGGCTTCCGCCCAGAATAACACCGATCCTGGCATCAAGCAATGCAACCGGGACTATGTTGTTTATGAAGAGGGCATCTATGTTGGTTACCGCTATTATGAAACCCGGTACGAAGACTACGTTTTGAATCAGGGAAATGCCGGTGATTACCACTATGACCAGGATGTCGCTTTCCCCTTCGGTTATGGCTTGAGCTATACCGACTTTGCTTACTCCAACTTCGCCATCAAGGATCAGGGCACCACCATTCAGGTGGATGTGGATGTGACCAATGTGGGCAATGTAGATGGCAAACACACCGTTCAGATTTACTTCCAGTCCCCCTATACCCAGTATGACATGGACAATCAGGTAGAAAAGGCCTCCGTGGAGCTCTGCGGCTTTGACAAGCAGATGATTCCTGCCGGGAAGACGGAGCACTTCTCCATTACCGTGGAAAAGGAAGACCTGACCTCCTACGACCACATGAACGCAAAGACCTATATCATGGATGCCGGTGACTACTATTTCACGGTTGGTAAGGATGCCCATGATGCCGTCAATAACATTCTGATGGCCAAGGGCGCTGATGCCTCCCGGATGATCGGCACCGGTGATGCGGCCCTCACCGCGAAGTGGACACTGGACAGCCTGGACACCACCACCTATTCCGTTTCCTCCAAAACCGGAAAGCCGATTACCAACCTGTTTGAGGATGCGGATCTGAACAAGTATGCCGGTGCGGAGGGGCAGACGGTCACTTATCTTACCCGCAGCAACTGGGTAGATACCTTCCCCAAAACCGTTTCCCTGCGGATCACCGAAGCGATGTGGGCAGATGGCCTGACAGATTCCGAAGAGGGCAGAAAGGCCATTGTTGCGAGGATGGAGGAGAAATACTATCCTGATGCGGTGATGCCCACCGTTGGCGCAGCAGGTAATCTGACTGCCGCCATGTTTGCCCAAAAGGATGCCGATGATCCCGATTGGGCAAAGCTGATTGCCCAGATTCCTTATGGCGAGATGACCAACGTGATCTACAACGGCTTCCATCTGACCCAGCCGGTTCCCTCCATCAGCCTTCCCGGCACCAATGACGAGAACGGCCCTCAGGGCTTTACCAAGAGCCTGGTGGGCGGCGCAAGCGCTATGGCCTACACCTCCGAGGATGTGATGGCTGCAACCTTTAATCTGGAACTGATTAAGAACATGGGCCTGTGCATTGGCGAGGATTTCCTCCATGCAACCGATGGCTCTGGTACGGTATTCTCCGGTATCTACGGCCCCGGTGCCAATATTCACCGCACTCCTTACTGCGGACGTAATTTTGAATACTACTCCGAGGATGGCTGGCTGTCCGGTAAGGTTGCCGCTGTTGAGGTTGCTGCCATTCAGGATCGGGGCGTCTATGTGTTCACCAAGCATTTCGCCCTGAACGACCAGGAGGAAGGACGTTACGGCATTTCCACCTGGGCAAATGAACAGGCCATCCGTGAGCTGTACTTGGAGGGCTTCGAAGGCAGCGTCAAGAACGGAGGCGGCATGGGTGTCATGAGCTCCTTTAACCGTCTGGGTGTGGTGTGGAGCGGTGCCCACCATGGCCTGATGACCGGAATCCTCCGGGATGAATGGGGCATGCCGGGCGCTGCTATCACGGACTGCTCCGTCATGGCAAACTACATGGACTATCGGATGGGTGTCCTGGCAGGTCAGGACCTGTGGGATGGCTACAGCAGCGGCATGGCAACCCTGGACGGTTTGGACAACGACCCGGCCATCGTAACAGCTGTTCAGCAGGCTGTGAAGCACATTGCGTATTCCATTTCCCATAGCCATGCAATGAATGTTGGCAACGCAACCATTGTGATGATTACTCCCTGGTGGCAGATGGCTCTGTACTGCCTGACCGGCGGACTTGCAGTTTTGACTGCTTTTGCAGCCTTTATGATGATCCGCAGCCGTAAGAAGGCAAAATAATCAGCTTCCTATCTTTCCTTAATGTTGCATCTGGCCACGGGTAAAACCGTGGCTAGATGCGTATATCAACGATAGCAAAAGAAATCGAGGTCTGTGCCATGAAAATTCTGAAAAAAATAACCCACATTGCAGCGTTGTTGACTGCATTGGTGCTTCTGACGATGACTGCATCGCCGGCTTTTGCTGCCGGGAAAACAGAGCAAATACGAACGGGAGATGTGGTCTGCTTTGGAACACCGGATGCTGCCTGCGGCTTTGACGGAAAATGGCTGGTGCTGGACAGCGAGCATACCAACACCGGAGAGCGGGGGATGTTCCTGGTATCACTAAATTTGATCGGCAGCGAGCAGGGGAGGTCTCTCCTGTTTCGGGATATTGGAGATGTGAGCGTGTCCTTTTCTGACCGGGGCGAAGCCTTTGCGGAGGAACATCCCGGCTCCACAGATTATCAGGGCAGTGACATCCAGACCTGGTGTGAGGACTTTGCCCAGAACCATCTGACCCAAGCAGAGTATCAGGCTCTTTTGCCTACCTGGAAATCTGACGCCGCAACGGTGATCCCTGGTCTGGGCATTCCGCTTCCTGGAGTTATGACTGGGACTGTGGATTTTGACCCGGTGGAGAATATTCTGAATGGAGACAGGCTGTTTCTGCTTTCTGCCGAGGAAATTACAAACGAACAGTACGGATTTTCAGACGGCAGCTCCAGAATTGCCGCGTTCAAGGGGACGGCGGAGGGATATTGGCTTCGTTCGCCCCATATTCCCACCTTTCCTCTGGACGTTGGCTTTGTGTTTGGCTTCGGCGCTGTGATGGATTTTCCGGTTAACGCTAATTTTATGATGGAGCTGGGGACCTATGCCCGCCCAGCCTGTAATCTGGATATTGGCAGCATCACCAACGCAGAGGTTCTGACGGTCAGCGATGAAACTACAATCTGGCGGCTTTCTTTTCAGGATGAAGCCAATGAGCGGCAGTATGACACCTCGCTTCCAGAGAAAATAGAAGCCATGGATCTGGGGGCAATGCTAAGAACGGTTCTGATCGTCGCAGTCTGCGTGCTGATCTTTCTGGTGATTTTGGTGATCGTACTGATACGCATCGTGTCCCGAAAACGTCGGGCAAAGCAGGCAATGAAATGAGGAAGCGAGTAAAAGTGCAATTGGTGCGGTCTGTGAAAAAGCTTGTGCGATAAAGCTGGAATGTTTGTGACCGTTTCTTTATTATTACTTTAGTTGTAGAAGCATTAATCATATATCTGGCCGAGAAATAGAATCATTCATTAGGGAGGAATACAATGCGATACTGTTCTTTTAATAGTAACTGGTATGTTTGCCATGTGGAGGAATCGGGACTGGGAGAACCGGTGACGCTGCCCCACGATGCCATGCTCTCAGAGCCCCGCACGGCAGTTGCCGAGGGCGGGCTGAATGTCGGCTGGTTTGAGGGACGGGATTATGTCTACACAAAAACCTTTACCGTTTCCGAGGCGGAATTGTCACAGTATCATGTCCTGGAATTCGAGGGTGTTTATCGGAAGGCGGAGGTGTTCGTCAATGGAAAGAAAGCTGCCTTCCGCCCTTATGGCTATACCAATTTCTATGTGGAGCTGGATTCCTTCCTGCGCACCGGTGAAAACACCATTGAGGTAATCGCCCGAAATGCGGATCAGCCCAATTCCCGCTGGTATTCCGGCGCAGGTATCTACCGCCCGGTGAAGCTGTGGACTTCTCCCAAGGAACACATTGAGATGAACGGCGTGAAGATCCGTACCCTCTCTATCAATCCCGCCGTGGTGGAGGTGAGGGTGAGCACCTCTGTTCCGGGGACTGTCAAGGTTCAGATTCTGGACGGAGAGAAGGAGATTGCCTGTACCAGCGGAGAGGGGAGCATGAATATCCAGATTCCTGATGCCAAGCTGTGGAGTGCGGATAACCCCAATCTCTATACCGCAAGGGTAACCTTTGGAGAAGATGTGACAGAAGAAACCTTCGGTGTGCGTTCCCTGACCTGGGGCAACGACGGCCTGAAAATGAACGGAGAGCGGGTGATCCTCCGGGGAGTCTGCATCCACCATGATAATGGTTTATTAGGTGCCGTCTGCCATCCCGATGCGGTGGAACGGAAGCTGCGTATTTTGAAAGAAAACGGCTACAATGCCATTCGCTCTGCCCACAATCCCTGCTCCAAGGCAGCCCTGGAGGTCTGCGATCGGATCGGCTTGCTGGTGATGGACGAGTACATCGACCACTGGTACATTCATAAGACCCAGCATGACTATGTGGAGTTCTTTGATACTTTCTGGAAGCAGGACATGGCGGACATGGTGGAGAAGGACTACAATCATCCCAGCGTCATTCTCTATTCCACCGGCAACGAGGTGGCGGAGACAGCCCAGCCCAGAGGAATTGCCTTGGCAAAGGAAATGACGGATTTCCTGCATACCATGGACGATACCCGCCCTGTGACCTGCGGCATCAACATCTTCTTCAATTTCCTGAACTCCATCGGCTTCGGTCAGTATTCCGATGAAAAAGCCGCCAAGGAAGCGGAAAAAGCGGCGAAAGCCAAAGCAGAGGGGAAAAAGGCCAAGGAACGCTCCACCGGCTCCAAATTTTTCAATGACATGGCTGGCATCATGGGCGCCGACTTCATGAAAATCGGTGCCACCCTCCACGGCAGCGATGTGACCACCCGGGAAGCCTTCGCCAATATGGACATTGCCGGGTACAACTATGGCGAAAAGCGCTATAAAAAGGATTTGAAAAAGTATCCCAACCGACTGATTCTGGGCAGCGAGACCTTCTGCTTTGATGCCTATAAATTCTGGGAGCTGGCAAAGGAGAATCCCAGACTGATTGGTGATTTCGTCTGGGCGGGCTTCGACTATCTGGGCGAAGTGATGGTGGGCAGCTGGGAGTATGAGGAATACGCCAAGAACTTCGATGCAGGTCTCGGCTGGATGAGCGCCGGCAGCGGGCGCATCGATCTGACAGGCAAGCCCCTGGGCGAAGCCCTCTACACCAAGGTCGCCTTTGAATTGGAAAAAGGCCCCTATATCGCAGTCCGGCCTCTCTGCCACAAGAAGAAAAGCCATTCCCCCTCGGCGTGGAAGATGACCAACGCAATGCCCTCCTGGTCCTGGCGGGGCTGGGAAGGGAAGAAAGCCCATGTGGAGGTCTATGCCCGGGCGGCTGCTGTAGAATTGTTCCTAAACGGAAAGTCTGTGGGCAAAAAGGCCATGAAGAACGACTGCCTGTTTACATTCCTGCTGCCCTATGAAAACGGAACCCTGGAAGCGGTGTCCTTCGATGAAAACGGCAGCGAAATCGGCCGCTGCAAGCTGGAAACCGCCGGAGAAGAAACCATGCTCCGTGCGATACCCGAGCAGCAAACGGTACAAGCAGGACACCTGTGCTATATCCGGCTGCAATACACGGATAAAAATGGAATTGTGAAGCCCTGTGAACGGGGAATTTTGGATGTAAGTGTTACCGGCGGCAAGCTGGTGGGTCTGGGTTCCGCCTGCCCGTATTATGAGCTGGATTATCGGGGCAGCAGAGCCGATACCTATTATGGGGAAGCCCTGGCAATTGTGGAAGCCGATACAGATGGAACCATTATGCTGGACGTTTCCGATGGAAAGCAGACTGCAACCACATCTGTAACAGTTCGGGATTAATGTCAGGAAAGATTATGGGTACAAGAAAGGATGAGATCTATGAAAAAGAAAGGAACTGACTTCTGGAACATTCCTCTGACCCGCTCAGCTGTGACATCCCAGAATGTGAAGCTGCCTGAGATGCTGTTTGGATACTTGCTTGGCCCCTTTGGCGCTTTGCTCTCCTCCGGAATCTTCACGAGCATTCTTCAGAACTACTTTACCGATGTTCTGAAGCTTGATCTGAGTTTTTTAACAGGTTTACAGCTCTTCTCAACAATCCTGATTGTTGCGGCAAACCTGGTGGTTGGACAGCTGATCGAGCGGACGAGAGCGCTGGCGGGAAAGGCAAGACCCTGGATTCTGTTGTCGGCACTGGTGCTGTCCGTTGCAAGCGTGCTGATGTTCATTGTGCCGTTCCAAAGCACTGGTGCAAAAATGGTGTGGATAGCAATTGCGTATAACCTGTATTATGCGGTGGCTTATCCCATCTATAATACCGCAAATTCCACATTGGTTCCTGTATCCACCCGGAACAGCAAGCAGCGCGCCACGCTGGCTTCCTTTACCAATATGGCAGGTCTGGGTGTCATGGGCGCAGGCTCCATGGTTTTTCCCGTATTGGTGTCCTTTGCGCTGAAGGAGAATCAGCAACTGTGGTTTCTGACCATGCTGGCAGTAGCGGTGTTTACAGCGCTGACGATTTTCTTGCAGTACAAGTTCACAAGAGAACGTGTCACCGAGGAGCTCATGAGCGGCAATGACCACGCAACAAAAGAAGCTGTCGCACCACTACAGCAGCAGCTCAAAGCAGTCGCCAGTGAAAAATGGTGGTGGATTTCCATTGTTTTCTATCTGGTTATGCAGTGGAGCGGAGCCATGAAGAATGGTTCCATGGCGTTCTTTTGCAAGTGGGTGCTGGATAATACCTTTTTCGGTTCCCCGGATGCCTGGGGAGCATCCCAGTCCCTGCTTGCGGTGATGGGTGCGATTCCCATGGCCATTGCTGCCGCCTTCGTGGTGCCGCTGGCAAACAAGTTCGGGAAACAAAAACTCGTTTTGATTGGAATGGTCGTTGGTGCCATTGGCGGTGTGATTGCAGGCCTGGGTGGACAGAATATTGTCCCTGTTGCCGTTGGTGTAGCCATCAAATGTTTGGGTTCCGCTCCTGCGTGCTATCTGATTCTTGCAATGCTGGCGGATGTGATTGATCATATCGAGTTTACCAGCGGGATTCGTACCGATGGCCTTACCATGTCGATTTACAGCTCCATCATGGTGGCAGCAACACCAATCTGTAACTCCATTTTTAGCGCAATTCTCGGTGCCAGCGGGTATAATCAGACAGCGGATGCCGCACTGGGTACTGCCGGCCAAGCTTTAGCCACCCAACAGGCGATTTCAGTAGGCTATATTTGGATTGAGACAATTGGATTTGCGGTGTGTGCGCTGCTGATTCTTGCGTGGAATGTGGAGGGCAAGCTGCAGGAAGAGCAAAGGGTAATTGCAGAACGAAAAAAGAAATAAATGGGCAAATTGCAGTCCCACAGAAAGAGGAAACCAAAATGCACTACGATTATCTGGTGGTGGGTGTGGGACTGTTCGGTGCGGCCTTTGCCCAGCGGATGCAGGAGGATGGGAAATCCGTCCTGGTCATTGAAAGACGAAACCACATCGATGGCAATGTGTATACGGAGAAAGTAGAGGGCATTCAGGTTCACCGTTACGGGGCCCACATCTTCCATACCGACAGCAAGAAAGCCTGGGAGTATGTGAACCGATTTGCCGAATTTAACCGCTATACCAATGCTCCCATTGCCAATTACCGCGGCGAGCTTTATTCCCTGCCCTTCAACATGTATACCTTCCATCAGATGTGGGGCGTGAATACGCCTCAAAAGGCAGTGGAGATTATTTCCATGCAGCGGTACAACAGCGGCATTGTGGGTCCCAAAAATCTGGAAGAGCAGGCTATTTCCTTGGTAGGTACGGATATTTACGAGAAGCTCATCAAGGGCTACACGGAAAAGCAATGGGGCCGCCCCTGCCGGGAATTGCCATCGTTTATCATCCGCCGCCTGCCGGTGCGCTATACCTACGATAACAATTACGTCACCTCCCGCTATCAGAGCATCCCAATCGGAGGTTATACCCGAATGGTGGAAAAGATGCTCTCCGGCATTGAAGTCCGGCTGAATGTGGACTATCTGGAGGACAAAGCCCACTGGGACAGCTTGGCGGACAGGGTGGTCTACACCGGCCCCATCGATACTTACTTTGGGTATTGCTGCGGCCCTCTGGCTTACCGCTCCGTCCGCTTCGAGACGGAGGTGCTGGATATGCCCACAGACAGCACCCCCTACTCCACCGGCATTAAGGTGGACATCATCGTCATGTTCTGCCTGATTCCCATGATCGCTTGGGCAGCGACCCTCTGGGCTATGAAGGGTTATAGTCTCACCGGAGCCAAGATGAAGGAAATTCAGAAAGTCAACGCTCAGCGGAAGCAGGCCATTGCCCAGGGAATGTCTCTGGAAGAGGCTATGGAGAAGTGGAAATAAACCCAAAACTGATACGATTATAGCGATTGTGTAAGCAGGAAATGACAGCAACGTGACACTGACGGCTACAGCCGGGGACTTTGCGGCAAATCCAACGATATAGGTTTTTCCTAGCGGTTCAAAAAGGAGTACACAGCAATGGAGATAAAAGAGACAATCGAAATCTTGTCACTAGAGGAAAAAGCCGCCCTGCTCCAGGGCTGGAGCACCTGGACCACCTGGGACGGCAGCAAAATGGGAATCCCCGCCATTTTCCTGTCCGACGGCCCCCACGGGCTTCGCAAGCAGGCGGGAGCGGGAGATCATCTGGGCCTCAATGCCTCCATCCCCGCCACCTGCTTCCCCACCGCTGCCACCATGGCCAACTCCTGGGATACGGAATTGGGCGAAGAGCTGGGTCGGGCTCTGGGCGAGGAAGCGGCGGCAAATGATGTCCATGTGGTTCTGGGCCCGGGGCTGAATATGAAGCGTTCTCCCTTGTGCGGACGGAATTTTGAGTATTTCTCCGAGGACCCCTATCTCGCCGGGAAAATGGGAGCCGCCTATGTCCGGGGCATTCAGAGCAAAGGTGCTGCCGCCTGTCCCAAGCATTTCGCCGTCAACTCCCAGGAGCTGCGGCGGATGTGCATGGATTCCGTTTTGGACGAGCGCACCCTCCGGGAAATCTACCTCACCGCCTTTGAAACCGCCGTGAAGGAAGGCGGCGCAAAGGCCATCATGTCCAGCTATAACCAGGTGAACGGCACCTATGCCAACGAAAATGCCCACCTGCTGACGGAGATTCTTCGGGAAGAATGGGGCTTCGACGGCTTCGTGGTCACCGACTGGGGCGGAGACAACGACCATACCCAGGGCGTGAAGGCCGGTTCCAACCTGGTCATGCCCATCCCCGGCCCGGACTGCGCCATTGGCCTCATCAAGGCGGTGCAGGAAGGCAGAATTTCCGAAAAGATTCTGGACAAACGAGTAGGGGAGCTGCTGAAACAGGTGTTCTCCCTCACCGAATCCGTAGCCGCCGCAAAAAAGAGCTTCGATGTGGATGCCCACCATGAAATCGCGGAAAAATGCGCCGCCGGCTCCATTGTCCTGCTGGACAACGACGACATTCTCCCGTTGAAGAAGGAAACCAAAACCGCCATCATTGGCGACTTTGCCAAAGCACCCCGATACCAGGGCGCAGGCTCCAGCCAGGTCAATCCCACAAAGCTGGACAATCTCTATGACTGCCTGGCTTCTGCCGGGTTGGACATTACAGGCTATGCCCAGGGCTTTGACCGGAAAAATCCCCAGCCTGATCCGGGGATGATCGAGGAAGCGGTTCAAATTGCAAGGGAAGCGGAAGTGGTTCTGCTCTGCGTGGGGCTGGACGAAATTCTGGAATCCGAGGGTATGGATCGGCTGCACATGGAGCTCTCCCAGAGCCAGCAGGCCCTGATTGATGCAGTGTCCAACGTCAACAAAAACATCATTCTGGTGCTCTCCGGCGGCGCTCCCTTTGTCATGCCGGAAAGAGACAAGTATCGTGCTGCCATCCACGGGTATCTCGGCGGTCAGGCCGGTGCCAGTGCCATGGCCAAGGCGCTGCTGGGGGACATCAACCCCTCCGGCAAGCTGAACGAGACCTGGCCCCTGAGGCTGGAGGACAACCCCTCCTATCCTTACTTCCCCAGTAAAGAGCGCACCGCCGAATACCGGGAAGGGCTGTACATCGGCTATCGCTATTACGATACCGCAAAGATAAACGTGCGCTATCCCTTCGGCTACGGTCTGAGCTACACCACTTTCCTCTATTCCGATATTTACGCAGACCAGAACCGTGCGACCTTTACCCTCACTAACATTGGCTCCCGGGATGGTGCGGAGATTGCCCAGGTGTACATTTCCTGCAAGAACGGTAAGGTCTTCCGCCCCAAGAAGGAGCTGAAAGGCTTTACGAAAGTGTTCCTGAAAGCGGGAGAGCGCAAAGAGGTGACGGTAACTCTGGATGACAAAGCCTTCCGCTACTTCAATGTCAAGACCAACCGCTGGGAAGTGGAGACCGCCGACTATGAAATCAGCGTGGGTGCCAGCGTGGCGGATATTCGCCTCACCAGTCAAATCCATGTGACCGGCACCAACGCTCCCATCCCTTACGATGCGATGCCCAGCTACGAAAGCGGAAAAATCATGTCCGTATCCGATGAAGAATTCCGTAAGCTTCTGGGGCGCCCAATCCCGGATGGCAGTTGGAGCGGCGAACTAACCAGGAACGATGCTATCTGTCAGCTCTACTACGCCAAGACAGGGATAGCCCGTTTCGCCTACAAAATCCTGACCCACCTGAAAAACAAGTCCGAGGCCAAGGGAAAGCCCGATTTGAATATTCTGTTCATCTATAATATGCCTTTCCGGGCCATGGGGAAAATGTCCGGCGGCATGGTCAGCGACAAGATGGTGGACGATATTGTCTTCCTGGTCAACGGTCACTTCTGGCGAGGGCTGGGCTGCCTGGTTGTGGACTTCTTCAAAAACTTAAGTGCAAACATAAGCTTTATGAAGAAATTAGAAAAATAAAACGATAAAATTATTTTCTAGGAAGAGAAAGTCCAAACGCAATCAATTGCTGCGGTTGAGAGCATCCTGTTTTGAAGCGCTTCCAAAAGATGATTTGAAAGAGAATAGACACAGAAATGCATAAAAAGACAGGACTGCTGCGAATAAAATACATTCTATTCCACAGGCCGCATTTATTGCGAATCTGTCTTTTCCGAGAACCGCCCCCAAACAACCAATACACCCGGAGTAAGTTCCGAATTCATTCGGTACTTACTCCGTTTTTTTATTGTCGAAAAACATCGATTGCCGTCGAATGGGCGTTCATGCCCCATATCATGAAAGAAATGGTTGAGCACCTCCATCAATGCTTACAGATGTTGCCCAAAGCTGAGAGAGATTTAATCTATGCCATCTTTTATGAGGAAGAAACGGAAGCCAGCTACGCCGAGAGAGTTGGCCTGACTCAATCCGGGGTGAGCAGAAAATGTAAGGTGATTTTGGCAAAATTGAAAAAGTTTATGAACAAATTATAAATTTTGCTTAGGGCAACACCGCACAATAGGAGCTGCGGGTTTCGGCGGATCTTTTGTACCCACTCTTCAGTTTGGAAAAAGGGAAATACACAAAGTATTCCGCCTTTTTCCATACTTTGATTGGGCA
>JAETOP010000042.1 GCA_021771675.1 Oscillospiraceae bacterium
AACCTGCCGAGCCTTCCTCAAAAGCCATTGCCCTCCACCATTCAACGCACTGCCCGGTAGTTGTCACCTGGTCGGCGGAGTCATGACTCCGCCCTACGCAATAACCGTACAAATTACAATTTACCGCTCAGCCGACCGGTGCAAATCAGGCAACTGCCAGCTGCTTCACAGTGTCAGTTTACCTGAGAATGGAAAAAAAGTCAAGACGAAGGAGCCCTGGGGCTTTCCTATGAAATTTTCATTTCCCACTACCATTCTGAAGCCGATTCCTGTATAATTATCCTATCGGGAATAGCAGCCGCTTCCGGCTTACCCCGCATTTTTCGCCCCCAAAGGCGTTTCAATCCAACGAAAAAGGAAGGAAAAAAAATGGAGTGGGAAAAAGACGGTTTCGTCCTGCGCCCGGCCCGGGAAGAGGACGCCCAGCGCTACTATGAGGAAAATTACTGTCCCCTTGACCATGATGTGGCACGATTTACAGGGTGCAAGGAGGAATTTACCCGGGAGGAGGTTCTGTCCTTCTTCCACAGCTCCCTCCGGGACCCGAACCGTTATTTCTTTCTGATTCTGTCCCCCGAGGGCAGAATCATTGGAGAAACGGTCATCAACGAAATCGACTGGGAACTGCGCAGCGCCAATTTCCGCATTGGGATTTTCCAGAGCGCCCAGCGGGGCGGGGCATCGGCACCTGGGCCACGGAGATTACCCGAGATTTTGCCTTTCAGGAATTGAAGCTCCACCGGCTGGAGCTGGACGTTTTTTCCTTTAACCAGCGGGCGGAAAAAGCGTATCTGAGGGCGGGCTTCCAACGGGAGGGCGTCCGCCGGGACGCCGTTCTGGACGGGAACCGCTATGCCGACGATATTTTAATGGCAATTCTGGAAGAAGATTGGCGGAGGCTGAAAGGACTCTAACCCAGTTGGTTAACTCGCCATCTTGATTTGCTCCTTTCAATCTTTGGAAGATAAATCTTTTTCTTTTCCGAATCATCTTATTGTTTTAACCATAAGCACATATAATAGCCTATATAGTCTATATAATTCTATTATAACTGTCTATACAATTCAAATGCAATTTAACCAGATAGGCGGTATTTTTATGGATTACTACAAAATCGGGCAGCAAATACGCAAAGTCCGCAGGGCTCACGGACTGTCCCAGGAGGAGCTGGCCGAGAAGGTGGGGATTTCCGTTCCCCACATGAGCCACATTGAAACCGGAAACACCAAATTGAGTCTTCCTGTGTTCGTTGACATTGCGAATGCCTTGGAGGTTCGAACCGACGACCTGCTGGATAATCCAGCCGAAACAACCGTATCCTCTTCTCTGGATGAAATCGCCGCCGTTCTGGAGCGGTGCAGCGCCCAGGAGGCCAAGGTCATCGCGGAGGTGGTAAAGGCCACAAAGCTAGCGATCGACAAGCACCTGTAACTTCCAGCAAACGAAAAGAGGCCCCGGTCGTGTGACCGGGGCCTTTGATATAAGTCTGTATTTACTTACCGGCGTTGGCGATCTGAGCGGCGACCTCGGCGGCGAAGTCGTCCACCTTCTTCTCGATGCCCTCGCCCTTGATGAAGTGGACAGCGTCAACGAACTTGACGGAAACGCCCAGTTTCTTGGCGGCGTCGGCAATATAGCCTTCCACAGAGCCGGTGAACAGGTCGCTGCGGACGAAGTCCATCTGCAGCAGGCAGTTCTCCTTGTAGAAGTTGGCCAGCTTACCGGCGGCAATCTTCTCCTTGACCTGAGCGGGCTTGCTGGCCATCTTGGGGTCGTTCTCCATCAGCGCCAGCTGAACCTCCATCTCATGGTCAACGTCTGCCTGGGGCACGTTGGTCTTGTCCCAATACTTGGGGTTCATGGCGGCAATCTGCATGGCCACGTTCTTGCCGATCTCGGTGATGTCGGCGTCGCCCTCCACAGCCAGGTTCACCAGCACGCCGTGAGAGCCACCGGCATGGACATAGGCCACGGAGGTGTTGGAATCAAAGCGGGCAAAGCGGCGGATCTGCAGGTTCTCGCCGATGGCCATCACCTTCTCGGGCAGGATTTCAGCCACGGTCAGGCTGGAGCCGGGATAGGTGCAGTTCATCAGAGCGGCCACATCGGCGGGGTTCTGCTCCATCACCACAGTGGCCAGGTCCTTCACAAAGGTCTGGAAGGGGGCGGAGTTGGCGCAGAAGTCGGTCTCGCAGTTGACCTCCACAACGGCGGCCACGCCGCACTTGGGGCACACAGTGGCGTAAGCCATGCCCTCGGCGGCCACACGGCCAGCCTTCTTGGCGGCCTTGGCCAGGCCCTTTTCACGCAGCCAGTCCACAGCCTTATCCATATCGCCATCGGTGGCCTGAAGGGCCTTCTTGCAGTCCATCATGCCAACGTTGGTCATTTCACGCAGTTTCTTAACATCCTGAGCAGTAAAAGCCATTTTGGTATCCTCCAATTCTCTCTTATTCAGCGGCAGAAGCTTCCTCAACGGGAGTCTCTTCCACGGCCACGTCCTCACCCTGACGGCCCTCGATGGCGGCATTGGCCATGGCGGAGGCGATCAGGCGGATGGCACGGATGGCGTCATCGTTGCCGGGGATCACGTAATCGATCTCATCGGGGTCGCAGTTGGTGTCCACGATGGCCACAATGGGAATGTTCAGC
Source organism: Oscillospiraceae bacterium (assembly GCA_021771675.1). The sequence continues at coordinate 2,653 of JAETOP010000042.1, forward strand.
TTCCGGGCCTCGGCGATGGCGTTGCGCTCCTTCCGGGGGTCAACGATGAACAGAGCGGCAGGCAGCTTCTTCATTTCCTTCACGCCGCCCAGGTACTTCTCCAGCTTCTCGATCTCACCCTGGTGCTTGATGACTTCCTTCTTGGGCAGCATGGCAAAGGTGCCGTCCTCTTCCATCTTGCGCAGCTGGGCCAGACGGTCGATCCGGGTGCGCATGGTGCGGAAGTTGGTGAGCATACCGCCCAGCCAGCGGGCGTTGACATAGTAACCGCCGCAGCGGGCAGCCTCTTCCTTGATGGCATCCTGGGCCTGCTTCTTGGTGCCGACGAAGAGCACGTTGCCGCCATTTGCGGAAATCTCACGGACGAAGCTGTAAGCCTCTTCCAGCTTCTTCACGGTCTTCTGCAGGTCGATGATGTAGATACCGTTACGCTCGGTGTAGATGTAGGGGGCCATTTTGGGGTTCCAGCGACGGGTCTGATGACCGAAGTGGACACCGGCCTCCAGCAGTTGCTTCATAGATACGACAGCCATTTTTCATTTCTCCTTTTGTTTTTCCTCCACCCCGATCATCCCGTGCCGCCCGCCCCAAAGCAGGGCACTTGAGCGCACGATCCCCGGGTGTGTGGTTTTGATTTTCATGGGTTCATGACCCACGCCGGTGTATTATACCCGATTCAGATGAAAAATGCAACAGGAATTTGAAATTTTTTCCCTGTTTTTTCCCTGATTTTACTGGTTTCCAAAGCGGGGGCCTGGCTTTTGCCGCCGCACCCGGCAGTCATCCGGCTTGGTATCCACCAGCACCGTGTCCGGCCCGATGCGGCAGATACAATTCCAGGGGATTACAAAATCCTCGTTCCGCCCCGCCACTCCCAAAAAGCGACAGGGACCCGGGACCACGATGGCCCGGATGTTCCCCTCCGGCACCTCCACCACCACGTCCTCCACGAACCCCAGCCGGCGCCCGTCTTTGACACAGATTACTTCCTTGCACTGTAGCTGCGTAAACCGCATGGACATTCCGTTTCCCTCCCCGTTCCTTTGCCAAAAGACTATGAGCGGGGAGGGAGGGAAATGCATTACATCACGCTTTTGCGCATGGTTCCGATGGCTCCCTTTTCCAGCCGGGAGACCTGAGCTTGGGAGATGCCCAAGACATTTGCCACCTCGATCTGGGTCTTCCCGTCGTAAAACCGGAGAGAGAGAATCTGCTTCTCCCGGTGGTTCAGGGCCCGGAAGGCCGTGCGCAGGGAGATATGCTCCATCCAGTTCAGCTCGGTGTTCCGGTTGTCCATCACCTGATCCATCACCGTCAGCGGGTCTCCCCCGTCGGAATACACCGGGTCGAACAGGCTCACCGGAGCGCTCACCGCATCCAGGGCCTGGCTCACCTCCTCCACCGGCAGACCCAGTTCCTTGGCAATCTCCTCCAAGGAGGGCTCCCGGCCCAGAGATGCCACCATAGCTTCCTTGCACTGCAAAACCCGGTAGGCCACGTCCCGAATGGAGCGGGAGACCCGGATGGCCGAATTATCCCGCAGATACCGCCGCACCTCTCCGGCGATCATGGGGACGCCGTAGGTGGAAAAACGCACATTTTTGGTGGGGTCAAAATTTGCGATGGCCTTCATCAGCCCGATGCAGCCCACCTGGAACAGATCATCGGGGCACTCCCCCCGTTTGTCAAAGCGCTGGATCACCGCCAGCACCAGCCGCAGATTCCCCTCGATGAGCTTTTGTCTTGCCGCCTCGTCCCCCTCCTTGACCCGGCGCAGGAGCATGTCCGTCTCCGCCTGCGTCAGAACCGTCAACCGGGATGTGTTCACGCCGCAGATGTCTACTTTTCCCTGCATGGTGTTCCTCCTGATATATTTGTGGTTACAGAGAAAAGTATTTCCAAAGCCGGGCCAAACATACGCTTTGGGTTGGATTGTGAATTGTTCACAAATTTTTTAGGGGCGGTTCCGGCAGCGTCCGACCTTTGTCTACCGTTTTCCAAAAAGGCGCAACTTTTTGGAGCAAAGGGAGGCGATAATTCGGTTTTCCAGGCTGGACTTCTCCCCTCAGCTCCAAGGGGTGCAGGAACCTCCAGGTGAATTTTTCCATCATAGGAGAGCTGCCCGGGCAAACTGGCGGAATACCTGTTGATAACTAAGAGTTTTCCACATTTTCCACAGAGTTTTCCACAGCCTTTCTCCACAGGAGAAATTCAACTTTTCCACAAAATCCAATTAACATAAATTTGTTACGGTTTATTAACCATTGTCACAACTTTTTACAGATTGTAATTTTTGCCTACAGTTTTTTCTTTGTGCAATAATTCCCCCTTGACAACCTGGCAGAGATATAAGATATGGGATATGAGATACGAGATAATTAGGAGTTAGGAATGAGGAATTAGGAATTAACCATATCGGTCCCGCAAATTGTAATTTAGCAGGCAGGTACGGATTACCTGTAGGGGCGGGTCTTGACCCGCCCGTTGGGATGTCAAAAATCCTTGGGCAGCGGGCCGGTCAAGACCGGCCCCTACAGTGTTCCGTTAAATTTCTAACTCCTCATTCCTAACTATCTCCTATCTTGTATCCCATATCTCATATCTCCTACAGAAACGGCCTCTGAACCGGGAAGGGGTTCAGAGGCCGTTAATCAGCTATGCCGGTCGATATGGATTTCCACAGGCAGGGGGCAGCCCTTCTCCCGCAGCTTGGCGGCGAGGGCGTCCACCAGGGCCTGATCGGTCTGGGGCAGGGCGTAGGGCACCGCCAGGTCGAAGGTGAGCTTCTGCTGCCCCTGGTAGTCCACAATCCGCAGATCGTGGATGGAGGCGGCAGAGTCCAGGGAAGCGGCGCAATCCTTCGCCATGGCCCGGCAGGCGGCCCAATCGGCGGTTTCCGCGATGGGGTCATAGTGAATCACCAGATGGATTCCCAGCTGGCGCATGGCCTCCTGCTCGATGTGGTCCAGCTGGTCGTGGGCGTCCAGCGGGCTCTCCCCGGCATCCATTTCCGCGTGGACCGTGGCAAAGCAGTGGCCGGGGCCGTAATCGTGGATCAGCAGGTCATGGATTCCCAGAACCCGCTGATGGGCCAGAATCAGCGACCTCAGCTGCTCCACCATTTCCTTATCCGCCTGGGTGCCGATGAGGGGGTCCACCGTGTTTTTCGCCAGGGAAATGCCGGACCAGAGGATGAACAGCGCCACCCCCATGCCCACAAAGCCGTCCATGGGAATGTGGAGCAGGGCATCCAGCAAAAAGCTCAGCAGCACGGCGGAGGTGGCAATCACATCGTTGCGGCTGTCCTGGGCGGTGGCCTCCAGGGTCTTGGAGCCGATGAGCTTTCCCAGCTTCCGGTTGAAAACCGCCATCCACAGCTTTACTCCAATGGAAAGCAGCAGAATTGCCAGGGTCAGGGCGGTGAAGGGAACAGCCTGGGGATGGAGAATCTTCTGGAAGGAGGATTTGGCCAGCTCCGCCCCGGCCAGCAGCACCAGTGCCGCCACCACCACCCCGGAGATATATTCATACCGCCCATGGCCGAAGGGATGCTCCCCGTCCGCCGGGCGCTGGGCCATGCGGAAGCCCAGCAGGGTCACCACCGAGGAGGCGCAGTCCGTCAGGTTGTTGATGCCGTCGCCGGTGATGGCCACGGAGCCGGTGACGAAGCCCGCCAGGATTTTCAGTCCGGCCAGGAAAATGTTGCAGACGATGCCCGTCAGTCCCGCCAGCTTGCCAATGGCGGCATGGACGGCGGGGGTATGCTCGGACCAATGGGGTACGAACAGGCGCAATAGCAGATTTGTCATGGGAGACCTCCTTGTTTTTGGAGTTCCGGGGTAAAAAAATACCCCGGAGCAGCAATCATTGACTGTCCCGTGGGAAACCACTGTCACGGATGTGACCCGACCGCAGGCAAAGCACCCCGGTCTGTTCAGATATAAAAAATGTTTGCAATTTTCAGAACTATAGCATAAGGCAGAACTTTTGTCAAGGAGAAATTCCGCCTTTGGGATGAAAAGGGGCAGGGACACCAAGCGGTGCCCCTGCCTTTTCATAAGAGGTGTTACCTTAGTACATTCCGCCGGCCTGAGCGGCAGCAGCCTGAGCGGCAGCGTCAGCGGCGGGGTCGGGCTTGTCCACCACCAGGCTCTCGGTGGTGAGCACACAGGAGGCGATGGAGGCGGCATTCTCCAGGCTGGAACGGGTGACCTTGGTGGGGTCAACAATGCCGGCGGGAATCATATCCACATACGCCTCGTTATAGGCGTCGTAGCCGTAGCCCACCTTGCCGCAGGAGCGGATCTTCTCAAAGACCACGGAGCCGTCCACACCGGCGTTCTCGGCAATCTGACGGACAGGGGCCTGCAAAGCGGTGGCGATGATCCGGGCGCCGGTCTTCTCGTCGCCGTGCAGGGTGGCAATCAGGGCCTCCACAGCGGGGATGGCATTGACCTGGGCAGTACCGCCGCCGGCAACGATGCCCTCTTCCACAGCGGCACGGGTGGCGTTCAGGGCGTCCTCCACTCTCAGCTTCCGCTCCTTCATGGCGACCTCGGTCTGAGCGCCCACCTTGATGACAGCCACGCCGCCGCTGAGCTTGGCCAGACGCTCCTGGAGCTTCTCCCGGTCATAGTCGGAGGTGGTGGTGGCAATGGCGGAACGAATCATATGGGCACGGGCTTTAATATCCTCAGGAGCGCCGTCGCCGTCCACAATGGTGGTGGTGTCCTTGGTGACCACGACCTGACGGCAGTGGCCCAGGTCGGTCAGCTGGGCGTCAGCCAGCTCCATGTTCAGCTCGCTGGAAATCACAGTGCCGCCGGTGAGCACGGCAATGTCCTGGAGCATTTCCTTCCGGCGGTCGCCGAAGCCGGGGGCCTTCACGCAGACCACGTTGAAGCGGCCCTGGAGGCGGTTCACCAGCAGTGTTGCCAGAGCGTCGCCCTCCACATCCTCGGCGATGATGACCAGCTTCCGGCCGGCCTTCACAATGGGCTCCAGCACAGGGAGCAAATCCTGAATGGAAGCGATCTTCTTGTCGGTAATCAGCAGGTAAGCATCATCCAGCACAGCCTCCATCTTGTCGGTGTCGGTGACCATGTAGGGGGAGATGTAGCCCCGGTCAAACTGCATGCCTTCCACCACATCCAGGCCGGTTTCGGCGGTCTTGCTCTCCTCGATGGTGATGATGCCCTCGGTGCCCACCTTCTCCATGGCCTCGGCGATCAGCTTGCCGATGGACTCGTCACCGGAGGAGACGGTGCCTACCCGGGCGATGTCCTCGGAGCCGCTCACCGGCACAGAGTTGGCCTTGATGGCCTCTACGGCGGCGGCAACGGCCTTCTCAATGCCCTTGCGCATGACCATGGGATTGGCGCCGGCGGACAGGTTCTTCAGGCCCTCATGGGTGATGGCCTGGGCCAGCAGGGTGGCGGTGGTAGTGCCGTCGCCGGCCACATCGTTGGTCTTGGTGGCAACCTCCCGGATGAGCTGGGCGCCCATATTCTCAAAGGCATCCTCCAGCTCCACCTCTTTGGCGATGGTCACGCCGTCATTGGTAATCAGGGGCGCGCCATACTTCTTGCCCAGAACCACATTTCTGCCCTTGGGGCCGATGGTGACCTTCACGGTATTGGCCAGCTGGTCAATGCCGGACTGGAGCTTCTTGCGGGCATCTTCGCCGTAAACAATCATCTTTGCCATGATAAATCTTCCTCCTTAATCCGTAACAACAGCCAGGATGTCATCCTGCTTTACAAATTTGTAGTCCACCTTGTCGATGGTTACGTCATTGCCCGTGAACTTGCCGACCACCACACAGTCGCCGGTCTTCACGGTCATGGTCACGTCCTTGGTGCCGGGGCCAACGGAAACCACCTCGTAAATTGCGGGCTTTTCCTTGCTGGTGCTGGCCAGGATGATGCCGGAGCTGGTGGTCTCCTGGGCCTCATGCTGCTTCAGGAGCACATTGTCTGCCATAGGCTTGAGTTTCATACTTCATTTCCTCCCAAAAAGGTTATTTAGACTGCACCCCTGGGATAGGGCTGCAAATATCTACATCGTTAGCACTCTAGCTTTCTGAGTGCTAACATATAATAGCGCACCGGCTTCCAAAATGCAAGTCCTAAAATGGGAATTTCCGTAAATAATTTGTGAACCCGCCGGAGGCGGAGGGGCACAAAGCCCTTGCATTTGGCAGTGTGGAAGGCTATGGCAACACCGCACAATGGGAGCTTCGGCTTTCGGCGGATCTTTTGCCCCATCTGTGCAGTTTGAAAAGTGGGAAATACACAAAGTATTTCCGCCCTTTTCAAACTTTCAGCTGGAGCAAAATCCCTCGCCAAAAGCTCTTGCCCCATTATGCGGTGTTGCCCTATAATAAATAAAAAAGGGATTGGGGATAGAAAAATGAAAAAATTATCACATTCATGATCCTGCTTGCGCTGCTTCCAGCCATTGCAATCCCCGCTTTTGCCGACGACAATTCCCATCAGTCGGCTCAGGTGCTGGAAATTATCCGGGGTGTCAGGGAGGAAGTTGTTTTCCATTCCTGTCATCTGAAGGACGAGCAGATGATGGAGGTGGTCCAGGCCGCCCTGGAAACCGAAGAGCGCAAATCTCTTTTCCCTGAGGACGCACAATTCATCATCTGACCATGATCCGTCAGCGGGACGTGACGGGGGCGGCGGCGAACCCATCCAGCTTTCCCTCCGCTCCTGGGGCGGCGGAAAAGACCGGTACCTGGTAGTTTTCTTCAGGCCTGTGGGTGAGGAGGACTGGACCGTGGTGACCGTTGCCAAGGGTGAATTCATCGATGCCACCCTCCCTGGAGACGGTCAGTATGCCCTGGCTTGGAGCTGCAACTGAGAAGCACGTCAGGATTTTGTATATTTCTGACATTTTTTATTGGGAATAACCGGATCCTTTCAGCAATTATCCTTGACAACCGGAAGGTTCCCTTTTATAATAAAGAGAGGTAAGTCCATCTACTGTCAGGAGGAGTCGTCTATGAAAAAATGGTTAGCCCTGGTCCTCACTGCCACGTTGCTGGCAGCGCTGTTCGCCGCCCCTGCCGCAGCTGAAAGTACTGACCTGGTTAAAATTCTCGCATCCACCCCGGAGCTCACTGCCGGGGAGTCCAGCCAGTCCCCCACCGCCCAGGAGCTGGACGACGCCATCGAAGCCGGAAGCGAGCTGATCCCCGAGGGGAGCACACTGACTCCCGGCCGGGTCACGCTGCTGTATACCCAGGACCTGTCCTGTGAGCGGGAAGTGTACGATGTCAGCTTCAAGGTCTGGTCCACCCTGGAGCGCACGGTGGGTCTGTTCTTCCTGGCCGAGGGCGAGGATACCTGGCAGCTGATCACCTGCTGCCAGGGGGACGTGATCGAAGGCCGCTTCGAAACCGCCGGTACCTGCGCCATCGTGGTGGGCTGGTAACGCTCCCCGGTGTCTTTCTCCCACGCAAAACCCAAACGTGAATTTGCCCCCGGCACCAAAAACGGTGCCGGGGGCATTTCTAATTAGTCATTGCGTGGCGATTGCTTAGTTACAGCCGCAGTTGCAGCCGCAGTTGTTGTCGTTGCAGCAGCCATTGTTATTCCAGTTGCCGCCGCCATTGCAGCCGCAGTTGCAGAACAGCAGAACCAGGATGATGATCCACCAGAAGTTGCCGCCGCCAAAGCATCCATTGTTACCGCACATAATACTACCTCCGTTATTTTTTCAGAAATTTCTGAGCTTCAAGGCTCATTCCATGTTATTCTGACTCCCGGAAAATGTGCGCAGAAAAACCCGGCCTTCCTGCCAGAAGGCCGGGCTGTGTGTTTACAAAGTGCGCAGGGCATCGATGAGGGCGGTTTTGGAGGCGGTCTTGCCGTCCTTCACCTTGATGACCCGGGCGGGGCACCCGGCCACCACACTGCCAGGCTCCACATCGGAAATCACCACGGCCCCCGCCGCCACCACAGCATCATGGCCGATGCGGCAGCCCTCAATGACCACGGCATTGGCGCCGATGAGCACGTTGTCCTCCACGACGACGGGGGTTGCGGAAGCGGGCTCCACCACCCCAGCCAGCACCGTACCCGCGCCAATGTGGCAGTTTCTGCCCACGGTGGCTCTTCCGCCCAGGATGGCGCCCATGTCGATCATGGTGCCCTCCCCCACCACGGCGCCGATGTTCAGAATCGCGCCCATCATGATAACGGCGTTCTTTCCGATCTCCACCTGCTCCCGGATGATGGCGCCGGGCTCGATGCGGGCGGGAATATTTTTCATGTCCAGCATGGGGATGGCGGAATTGCGGCAGTTGTTCTCGATTTCCAGGTGGCGGAAGGTGTTCGCTTCCAGCACCAGGGCCACATCCGCCCAGTCTCCGAATACAATCTTGCACCCGGGGGCGGCGGGGAACACCTGGCAGTTGGGAAACTCCACCGGCTGCTCCTCCCACACATAGACCTTCACCGGGGTCTTTTTCTTGGAGGAGCGGATATATTCAATGATTTCCTCAGCGTTCATGGAGGATTACCTCTTTCTCTTATGATGATGAAATCATGGTACCACCATTTTTTTCAAAACGCAAGGGGAAATTGACACGGTCGCCGGTTTGACGTATAATTACTTCATCTTTCACCGAAAGAGGTGCCATTGCCATGAAGATGATCGAAGACCGCCGGGCGCTGCACCGGATTCCGGAGCTGGACCGGGACCTCCCCCAGACCCTTGCCTATCTGCGCTCCGCCTTGGAGGGACTGAACTGTCAGGTGTTCTCCCCCATGGCGGGGGCCCTGTGCGCCTATTTTGACTTCCATCAGGCCGATTCCCTGGCCTTCCGCTCCGATGCCGACGCCCTGCCCATCACAGAGCGAACCGGTCTAAGCTTTGCCTCCTGCCATCCGGGGAGGATGCACGCCTGCGGCCACGACGGCCACATGGCCATTGCCCTGGAGCTGGCCCGGCGCTTAAACCGCAAGGAGCACATGCCCCACAATGTGCTCATCGTCTTCCAACCGGCGGAGGAGACCACCGGCGGCGCCCGTGACCTGTGCGCCGCCGGAATTTGGGAGCAGTACGCCGTGAAGGCCATCTTCGGCCTCCACCTCTGGCCCGGCCTTCCGGCAGGGGTCGTGGCCAGCCGGAAAGAAGAGCTGATGGCCCGCTCCTGTGAGGTAAAGGTGGACGTTTACGGCCGGGCGGCCCACATTGCCAAGGCAGAGGAAGGGCTGGACGCCCTAGCCGCCGGGGTGCAGTTCTACACCCGGGCCGCTCAGATGGAAGCCGCCATCCCCAGTCATGTGTTCCGGCTGCTGAAATTCGGCAAATTTGAAAGCGGCCGGGTGTGCAACACTCTGTCCGATCACACCCACATGGAGGGGAGCCTTCGCGCATTCCAGGACGAGGTTTTCTTCGGTATGCGGCAGAGCCTGCTGGACATTGCCAGAGAGGTGGAGCGCCAAACCGGCTGCACCATTCAGGTCAACATGAATGACGGGTATCCCGCAGTCCTGAACCCCGGCGGGCTGTATGACCGGGTGCGCCAGGTGGTGGATTTTATGGAGCTTCAGAAGCCCGCCATGACCACCGAGGATTTCTCCTGGTATCAGCGGAGCCTGCCCGGGATGTTTTTCTTCCTGGGCCTGGGGGACACCCCCGCCCTCCATGCGGACAATTTCAATTTTGACGAATCCATTTTGACGAAAGGCGCCGATTTCTTTGAAATCCTGGCGGAAAAATTCCAATGATACCCTTGAATTACAATTTAAGTTCTTTGAAGCGCAGCGGCATTCGGGTCTACACCAACCTGGCCCGGGAAACGCCGGACTGCGCCATGCTCACCATCGGGGAGCCGGACCTGGACACCCCCCAGCCCATCAAAGACGCCGCCTGGGAGGCGCTGAACCGGGGCTGCACCCACTACGCCCCCAACCAGGGCACCCCTGCCCTGCGTCAGGCGGTGGCGGAGTACGAAACCCGCCGGGGTAATCCGGTGAATCCGGCGCAGGTGCTCATCACCGTGGGCTCCTCCCAGGCCCTGTTCACCGCGCTGCTGGGCATCCTGAACCCGGGGGAAGAGGTCATTGTGCCCATTCCTGCCTTCTCCCTGTATGAATCCATCATCACTGCGGCGGGGGGAAAGGTGGTTCCCCTGGATGTGAGCAAAACCGGATTTCAGATCACCCGGGAAGCCCTGGACAGCCTGATAACGGAGAAAACCAAGGCCATCATCCTCAACTCCCCCAACAATCCCACAGGCACCGTGCTGAATGAGCAGAGTCTGGCAGCAGTGAAGGCGGCAGTGCTGGGAAAGCCCATTTTTCTGGTCGTCGACCATGTGTACAGCCTGCTGTGCTACGCCCCCTGCCCGGATTTGAGTCTGGACAGGGATTTGAAGGAACAGGTAATCCTCTGTCAGAGCTTTTCCAAGCCCTATGCCATGACCGGCTGGCGGCTGGGGTATCTGGTCTGCCCGGAATACGTGATGGACCGGCTGCTGCTGCTCAGTGCCCTCACCATTGCCGCCGTTCCCACCTTCGTCCAAGAGGCGGGGGTAAGGGCTCTGGAGCAGGACACCTCCCCCATGCGGGAAATCTACCGCCGCCGCCGGGACTATGTCACCGCCAGGCTTCGCCGGATGAATCTGGAATTCCCGGAGCCGGAGGGCGCTTTTTACGTCTTTGTGAATATCCAGAAATTCGGCATGACCTCTGATGAATTCTGCACCCGTCTGATCCGGGAGGGGAAGCTGGCCCTGGTTCCCGGCAGCTGCTTCGGTGCGGAGGGCTGGATTCGCCTTTCCTATTGCTACAGCCAGCGGGAGCTGGAAAAAGGCCTGGACCGCCTGGAAGGGTTTCTCAAAAATCTGACCTAGTCAGGCCAACTCTCTTGCAATATAGAGGGAAATTTGATAAAATTGTGTCATAAATGAGAAGGTCAGGTGAAGCTATGAACACCAGACAGGATTATATCGCCGTGCTGGACTCGGGGCTGGGCGGTCTGAGTGTGCTGCGGCATCTGCGGCGGCTGCTGCCCGGGGAGCGGTTTATCTACTACGGGGACTCCGCCCACGCCCCCTACGGCACCCGCACCCGGCAGGAGGTGGAGGCGCTGACCCTTCAAATCGCCGACCAGCTGATGCAGCGGGGCCTGAAAGCCCTGGTGGTGGCCTGCAACACCGCCACTTCCGCCGCCATCGAGTCTCTGCGCTCCAAATACCCCGACTTCATTGTTGTAGGCATCGAGCCCGCCCTGAAGCTGGCGGCGGATCGGTTCCCCGGGGGCAGCATCGGCGTGATGGCCACGCCGGTAACGCTGCGGGAGGAAAAATTTTGCCATCTGCTGTCCCGGTATGACCGGGAATGCCGGGTCTATCAGATTCCCGCGCCCCAGCTGGTGCCCCTCATCGAGCAGGGGCTGGTGGACACGCCCCTTATGGAGCAGGCGCTTCACAGCCTTTTAGACCCCTATGCGGGCAAGATCAACGCTTTGGTTCTGGGCTGTACCCACTTTCCCTTCGCCTCCCACGCCATGGAGCGTCTGCTGGGGCCAAAAGTCGCCGTGCTGGACGGAGGAAGAGGCACCGCCCGGGAGACACTCCACCGTCTGGAAGCGGCGGGCCTGCTGGAAAATGGGCCAGGAGAACTGATTCTGGAAAACAGCCTGGGCACCGCCGAGATTTTGAAACGCTCCCGGCGGATGCTGGGGCTGGAATAACGCCAAGGAGGCAGCATATGGAAAACAGTATTTTGGTCATTGGCATTGCCGGGGGCACCGCCAGCGGCAAGACCACCCTGATGAAAAATCTCATCAACGAGTTCCAGGGGAAGGTCACGGTGCTCAGCCACGACAACTATTACAAGCGCCACGACGACATGCTCTACGAGGAGCGGTGCAAGCTCAATTACGACGAGCCCGCTGCCTTCGACACCAGCCTGATGGTCTACCACCTGGATCAGCTGCGCCATGGCTACCCCATCGAGTGCCCGGTGTACGATTTCACAATCCACAACCGGTCGGAGGAGACCATCCGCCTGGTGCCCTACAAGGTCATCATCGTGGAGGGAATTCTGATTTTTGAAAACGAAGAGCTCCGCAACCTCATGGACATTAAGATATTTGTGGACACCGACGCCGACATCCGGCTGTGCCGGAGAATCAAGCGGGATGTGAACAAGCGGGGCCGCTCCCTGGAAAGCGTGCTGGAGCAGTACCGCAACACAGTCAAGCCCATGCATGAGCGGTATGTGGAGCCCAGCAAGAAATACGCCGACATTGTGGTTCCCGAGGGGGGCAAAAACCTGGTGGCTCTGGGGATGATTACCGGACACATCCGGCATTACCTGGACGAGGGAACACAGGACAAGGAAACGGAATAACATGAACTACGAAAGCCTTATTTTTGACATTGACGGAACTCTCTGGGATTCCCGGGCTCTGGTGGCGGAGGGCTACAACCTCCAGCTCCGGGCGGAAGGGTTCGACCGATACTGCGTGGATGCCCAGCGGCTGCGGCCCCTGTTCGGCAAGGTGATGACCGCCATTGCCGACGAGCTGTTCCCCGACCTGCCCCCAGAGCAGCGCTACGGCCTGATGGAGCGGTGCATGGAGCGGGAGAACCGGTATCTGGCGGAAAATGAATGCCGCATCGGCTACGAGGGCATTGTGGAGGCCCTGGAGGTTTTGTCTAAGCGCCACCGGCTGTTCATCGTCAGCAACAGCCAGCAGGGCTATCCGGAGCTGTGCATCCGAAAGCTGGGCCTCCAAAAGCTGATTCGCGCCCACCTGTGCTTTGGGGACACCGGCAGCTCCAAGGGCAGAACCATCCGCACTCTGATGGAGCGGCAGGGCATCACCTCCTGCGCCTACATCGGCGACACCCAGGGGGACTATGAGGCCACACTGGAAGCGGGTGTACCCTTTATCTGGGCGGACTACGGCTTCGACACCCCGGCGGCCTGGTCCCTGCGCATCCACAGCCCCCGGGACTTGATTCAGCTGGAACAGGAGGGGAAATTATGAGCTTTCCCATGGATTCATACTGTATGCAGTGCTATCTCCGGCGGAACATTGATCTGGTTCGCCCTCTGGGGCCGGAGGCCAAAACCACCGCCTTTGCCAAGGAGCTGATGAAGCTCTTTCTCGCTGCGCCGGAGGGCGTCACCGCCCCCTGGTTCTCTCCCGCCGTGGCGGATTTGCTCCACGAAATGTACGGCTTGGACGTTGACCGCTTCCACGACGAGAAAATCGCCTCCAACCAGTTCATTTTGGAACGGCTGGAGGCAGTGGAGCGCCGGGTGGAGCGCTCAGCCGACCCCATTCTGGCGGGGCTGCAATTTGCCATTCTGGGCAATTATCTGGATTTTTCCGCCTTTCAGGGAAATGTCAGCTACGAAAAGCTGGAAGAGCTTCTGGCCCAGGCGGAGACCATGGAGGTCACCGGGCCGGACTATGACCAGTTTCTGCAAGACCTGAGCCGGGGAAAAAGGCTGCTATATCTGACGGACAACGCCGGAGAGATCGGCATGGACCGGGTGTTTGCTCAGGCCATCCAGAAGCGGTATCCTCAGTTGGAGATCACCTTCTGTGTCCGTGGTGCAATTGCTGCCAACGACGCCACCCGGGCTGACGCCGCAGCGGTGGGCATCCCCTTCCCGGTGATCGACAACGGCAACCGGGTTCCCGGCACGGAGCTGAATCAGCTGGGCGAGGAGGCCCGGCAGGCCCTGGAGCAGGCGGATGTAATCCTGGCCAAGGGCATGGGCAACACCGAGACCATGTATGGCTGCGGGTACAATGTGTACTACGCCTTCCTTATCAAATGCCCCCGGTTTGAAAAGCTGTTTGGCAGGCCCATGCTGACACCCATGTTCATTCGGGATGAAAACGCAGAAAGGAGCGATCAACATCGCAACCGGTAAATTTGCCCGGCCGGCCCGGAAAAAGCCGCTTTGGCCGGTTGTCATAACACTCTGTGCGACCCTGGCGCTGATTGCGCTCTTCCTGCTTCTGGGCCTTCCCCTGCTCCGGCAGGCCCTGGACCCCTACGGCGGCCGAATCGTGGACGGGGTCAGCGTGGCCGGGGTATCCCTGGGAGGCATGACCCAGGAGGAGGCCGTCCGTGTTCTGGAAGATCAGATGCCAGAGAATCTGGCGCTCTTGCTGCCCGGAAAGGCTCTGGAATTGCCCCTCAGACAGGTGGGTATTCAGCTGGATGTCCAGAGACTTGCAAAGGCCGCCTATGCGGTGGGCCGGACAGCGGAAAACGGGGAGCTGGATTTCGCCCCCTATCTGTCCTTCCGGGAGGATTCTCTCCGTATCGGGCTGGAAGAAACAGCTCGGGAGCTTTCCCAGAGCGGCATCCAAACCGGATGGGCTCTGGAAGGCGCTCTGCCGGAACTGTCAGAAGACCGTTTTCAGCCGGAAGGCCCCCTGCCCTCCCTGGCTGTGACCCTGGGTGTCGCCTCCTACCGGCTGGATGTGGAAGCCGCCTGTCAGCAGACGGTTTCAGCCCTGCTCCGGGGAGAATTGGAAGTTGATTTGAGTTCCTGCGTCACATCGGAGGGGGGAGAGATGCCGGAAGCGGAGGCCATTATAAAAGAGGCATCGGTGGAGCCGGTGGATGCCGCTCTGAACCGGGAAACCAGGCAGGCCGCCCCCGGCTCCTATGGCTTCACCTTTGACCGGGAGAAATTAGACGCTCTGCTGAAAAGCGCCGCCCCCGGCCAGACGGTCCGCCTGGAGGCAGAGCTGACGGCTCCCCAGGTTCTGGGACAGGAGGTGTATTTCCAGGATGTGCTGGGCTTCTGCCAGACGCCCCACAGCGACGACGAAAAACGCAACACCAATCTCCAGCTGGCCTGCAAAGCTCTGAACGGCGTGATTATGGAGCCGGGAGAAACCCTGTCCTACAATGCCACCCTGGGCCAGCGCACCGAAGAGGCAGGCTACCAGAGCGCTCCCGCCTATTCCGGGGTGGATTTGGTTAACACCCTGGGCGGCGGCATCTGTCAGGTGTCCTCTACCTTGTATCTGTGTTCCTTGTACGCAGAGCTGGAAACCGTGGAGCGGGTGAGCCATGGCTTCCCGGCCAGCTATATGCCTGTGGGCCTGGACGCTACGGTGAGCTGGGGGACGCCGGACCTGAAGATCAAAAACAATTCCGACTATCCTGTGAAGCTGGTGGCGGAAACCCAGGAGGGCTTTGTCCGGGTCTGGATCATGGGCGTAGAGACCCGGGACTACTATGTCCGCATGGGCTTCAGCAGCTCCAGCGACGGCTATGCCAAGAGCTATGTATGCAAATATGACCGGCAGACCAACGAGCGTATCTCCCGGGAGGACTGCGCCTATTCCTCCTATTTCACCGACGACCTCTCCGTCAGCGGTGAGATTGGCAGCGGAGAAATCTACCGCTACGGCAACGTCCGGGAGCAGCCCCACTGCGACCCCACCCCGGAAACCCTGGCAGAGGCCCTGAATTATCAAAAGCCCAATACCCGGGGGTAATATTCCCCCTCTGTTCCCGCATAAAGCGATGGCGAAAGGAGTCCTATGAAGGTTTTTTATTATTGTAATTTCCCCTCCCCCTACTACATTGGCTTTCTCAACGAGTTGGGAAAGCTGTGTGAGCTCACGGTGGTATTTGAGCGTGGAGCTTCCAGCGAACGGGATGACAGCTGGAAGCAGTTCTCTGCCCCCCACATCCATAAACTGATTATCCTGCATGGCATCCATACAAGCCCGGACATGGCCTTCTGTCCGCAAATCATCCGCATTCTGAACCGGGAAAAATTCGATGCAGTTGTGGTTCATGATCCCGCCTCCCCCACGGGGATGTGGCTGATCTGGTTTTTGAAGCTGCGGAAAATCCCCTTTGCCTTCCAGGTGGAAGGCGGTTTCCCCGGGGATGGCAAAACCAGTCTCAAGGAAAAGTACAAGCACGCCCTGATGGACGGGGCCCGGCTCTACCTCAGCGCCACAGGTGGAAATCGGTGCTATTTTCTCCCCTACTGCACCGCCAGAGACCGGATCATCCAGTATCCCTTTGCCTCCTTCTACGATTCGGATATTCTGGATCGGCCCAAAACCACAGAGGAGAAGCTGGCCATCCGCCGGGAACTGGGCATTCAGGAATCACAGGTAATCGTCAGCGTGGGAGCCATTATTCCCCGAAAAGCCCACGATGTGCTGATTCGGGCCGTGAGCTCTCTGCCGGAAACCCTGGGCGTCTACATCATCAGCGGCCCGGCCACCCCTGATCTTCAGGCATTGGTAGATCAATACCAGCTTAAAAACGTCCACTTCGTGGATTTTATGCCCAAGCAGCAGCTGTGGCGCTACTACCAGATGGCGGACCTTCTGACGGTCCCCACCCGGTATGATACCTGGGGTCTGTTTGTCAACGAAGCCATGGCCAACGGCCTGCCCGTTATAACCACCAACCGCTGCGCCGCAGGACTGGAACTGATTCGCAACGGGGAAAACGGATACCTGGTGGATGTGGAGGATGCCCAGGGTCTGGCGGAGAAAATCTCCCTTCTGCTGTCCGATGCCGCCCTGTGCGGTGAAATGGCCAGGAATAATCTCCAAAAAATTCGTCCATATTCCTTTGAGCAGCAGGCCAGGGTCACAATGGATGCCCTGAAGCAGTTTTTCCCCTGAGCAAAACATCATGCAAAATCCCCAGCGGCACGCCGCTGGGGATAATCTTTTTACTTAAAGGTGGGAACTTCCTCTCCATTTTGGATGGCAGCAACCACCTGCTTGTTCTTGGGGAAATCAATTTTCAGCACGCCGCCCACACCGTCGGGCAGCTCCACCATCTCCCCCCAGTAGGTGCCGTCTGCGGGAATCTGATAGGCTTCCAGCTTCAGGTCGAACAGGTAGGGGGTCAGCTCCGTGATATACATCTTCATATCGTCGGTGCTGATGTTGGTCGTGATCTTGGAGAGCACAAAATCAATCAGACTGTTCAGCTCCAGCGGGCTCATCCTGCTAACCTTGTCCAGCATGCTGGCGATTGCCTTCCGCTGGCGGGCAGTACGGTTCATATCGCTGTCTCCGGGGGTGGCATGACGCATCCGAACATAGGCCATACCCAAGTCGCCGTTGAGGGTATTCATGCCCAGCTGGATGTCAGTAATGCGGTCAGGCTCATTGCGTTCGGTGTAGAGGTTGTTGTAGGACTCCTGAATCGGCAGCAGGTAGGCAAGTTCATCCGCATCCAGTTCCACATCTATGCCGCCAACAGCCTCGATCACGTCCCACGCAGTCGACAGGCTGATTTCAACGTTGCCGTCCACCTTCACCCCGTAGTTGACATCCAGGGTTTCATTCATCATCTCCATGGCGCCCACGTCACCGTATCGGGAATAGCCCAAAGCATAGGCGGTGTTGATCCGGTTCCAGCCGCAGACGAAGGTCCGGTAGTCCGCCAGCTTGACGTAGCTGTCCCGGAGGAAAGAAGTCACCGACAGGGTTCGGGTCTGCTTGTTCAGCGTAAAGAGCATGATGCCATCGGCCAGCTTTGAGGCTTCTTCTCCATTGCCATCAGGCCGGGAATCCTGGCCAACCACCAGGATGTTGACAATCTTGCCGGACTGGCCGTAGTCCGGCTCTGTGGGAGCGGTAGTAGCCTCCGTCGTTGCCTCCGTGGTAGGTTCGGCAGTGGGTTCAGCGGTGGGCTCCGTGGAAATGGTGGTAGGCTCGGTCTCATTCAGGTTTCCGATGAGATGGGACAGTTTCTGGTCGGAAACGTCCTTCTCCACAAACTGTGCCTGATTCACTTTGCCCAGCTTGGACATCAGGTAGAAATACGCCGCAGTAAACAGGGCGCCGAGAATCAGCACCACGCAGAGAATCACAATGAGCACGGTTTTCCAGGCCCCGCCCGAGGGCTTGGCTTTTCCGTTTTGAAAACGTCCTTGATACGACATTGTACAGCCTCCTTATAAATGGAAATATGTTCACATTCAATTCGCCATAGTAGGTTCATTATACACAGAATTCGTAAAAAAGCAACCCTTTTCCTCAAGGAAATTCCGGATCAATCCTTTGCGTCTGTTGATTGACGCCTTCCCTCCATCCACGCAGTTTCAAAAAGATCCGTCCGAACCGCAAAAGGGTAGTTTTTAGAGGTATCCTTTCGACAAAGTGAATATTTTTCGCTCCCGAACCGCTGCCGATTGGATGGGGACCTTCCTTAATTTTTCTGTAACTCCCCTCTTTTCTTTGCCAGAACACCTTGTAATTTTTGACTGGAAGCGATATAATGGTTTGTAGTTATCTTTTTTCTCCGGGGGAGGGGTTTTATGTCCTATAACAGAAATCTGGACGATTTGGGAGATGCCATTGAGGCAATCATTGACCGGGCGGTGAGTTCCCAGGATTTTCAGCAGCTGAATCAAACCATCCGTCAGGCGCTGAACACCGCCGTGGACACCGGCGGTGACGCCATGCGCCGGGCCATGGACGAGGCTGCCCGGAAAAGGGCCGCCCGGAATAAGATTGTGGAGGAGCGCTCCGACCGCAGCCGGTACGTCCCCCCCTACCGCTCCCGAACCCGGAGTACCTACCAGCCCAATGTAAATGTCTACAGCAGCAAGCTGGGCTCCTCCCGGCAGCAGCAGAAACCCCAGCTGCCCGCCCTGTATCAGAATCCCGGGGGCAGGCTGGCCGGGGGCATCTGCAAAACCGTGGGCGGCGGAATCCTGACCCTGTTTGGCTCCGGCGGCGTCATCGGCAGCGGCATTGTGGCCCTGGTAGGCGGCCTGGGAACCGTGTTTTCGGTGATGGGAAGCCTGGCCCTGGTGGGTCTGGGCAGCGGCATCTGGCTGCTGACCAACGGCATCGGCTCCATCAAGAAGGTGAGCCGCTATGAAAAATATCTGAAAGCCCTGGGCAGCAAAACCCACTGTGAGCTGAACCGGCTGGCCCAGGCGGTGGGTAAATCCCCCAAATTTGTCCGCAAGGAGCTCAAGGGCATGATCGACGAGGGCCTGTTTCTGGAGGGTCACCTGGACGAGGAGGAAAACAGCCTGATTACCAGCGACGAATCCTACGTCCACTACCTGGAAACCAAGCAAAAGCAGGCGGTGAAAAAGCAGGAGGAGGTCGTGGAAACCAAGCGGGCCCAGGATGCGGCGGACGCCAAAAAGGTAGATGCTCAGGCCCAGGAGGTTCTGAACAGGGGCAACGAATTCATCCGCCAGATCCGCCGGTGCAACGACGCCATCCCCGGCCAGGAGATTTCCGACAAGATTTCCCGGATGGAGACGCTGGTGCGGAAAATTTTCGACCGGGTGCAGACCCACCCCGAGGTGGTGTCGGAGCTGAAAAAGCTGATGGACTATTATCTGCCCATGACCATCAAGCTCCTGAACGCCTATGCGGACATGGACGCCCAGCCCATCCAAGGGGAGAACATCCAGGCCTCCAAGCGGGAAATTGAAGCCACCCTAGACACCCTGAACTCCGCCTTTGAAAAGCTGCTGGACTCTATCTTCAAGGCCACCGCCCTGGACGTTTCCAGCGACATCACCGTGCTCCAAACCCTGCTGGCCCAGGAAGGTTTGACGGAAGACGAATTTACAAAGCTCCGCAAGGGAAACTCTGAATAAATCGTCTGCGGCTGAACAGCAGTTCTTTTGCCTTATCCGTGCAGTTCTAAAAGTGGGAAATACATACAGTATTCCTCCACTTTTAGAACCTTCGGCTAAGCCAAAATTCCACGCTGTCAGCTCTTGCCGATTTAATCAGAGCTTCCCAAGAAAACGGAAGCATCAGATGAATAATCAGAAAGGATCATTTTCATGGAACATGATTTTACAAAGGTAGAGGCTCCCAGCCTGACTCTGGAGCCGGACCTGGAAACCGAACCCGAAGTCAGCCTGGCCCCCGCCGCTTCCGCAGCCGTGGAGGAACCCAAAGTCCCGGAACCCACCCTGACTCCCGAGGAGCAGCAGCTGGTGAATGATTTCGCCGCCAAAATCGACGTGGAGAACACCGCCCAGATTTTGCAGTACGGCGCCGGCACCCAGAAGAAGATGGCCGATTTCTCCGACGCCGCCCTGGCGGGCGTTCGCAACCAGGATTTGGGCGAGGTGGGCGATCTGATCATCAACGTGGTCGGGGAGCTGAAGGGCTTCGACGCCGAGGAGGAAAAGGGCTTTCTGGGTTTCTTTAAGAAGCAGGCCAACAAGCTGGAGCTGATGAAAGCCCGCTATGACAAGGCGGAAATCAGCGTGGAGAAAATCAGCGACGCCTTGCAGCAGCATCAGGTGCGGCTGCTGAAGGACTCCGCCATGCTGGATCAGATGTATGAGCAGAATCTGGCCTATTTCAAGGAACTGACCATGTACATCCTGGCCGGCAAGAAGAAGCTGGAGGAGGTTCGCTCCGGAAGGCTCTCCCAGCTGGAAGCCACCGCCCAGCGCACAGGCCTGGCAGAGGATGTGCAGGCCGCCAAGGATCTGGCGGACAAGTGCCAGCGCTTTGAAAAGAAGATTTACGATCTGGAGCTGACCCGGGCCATTTCCATGCAGACCGCTCCCCAGATTCGGATGATTCAGAACAACGACAATGTGATGGTGGAGAAGATTCAGACCACCCTGGTCAACACCATCCCTCTGTGGAAGAACCAGATGGTTCTCTCCCTGGGCATTGCCCACTCCACCGAGGCCGCCAAGGCCCAGCGCCAGGTCAACGATGTGACCAACGCCCTGCTCCAGGCCAATGCCAAGAAGCTCCACATGGCATCGGTGGAAACCGCCAAGGAAGCTGAGCGGGGCATTGTGGACATTCAGACCCTGCAAAAGACCAACGCCGAGCTGATCCAGACTCTGGACGATGTGATGAAGATTCAGCAAGACGGCCGTGCCCAGCGTCTGGCCGCCGAGACGGAAATGGCCAAAATGGAGGCCGACCTGAAAAACAAGCTGCTGCAAATCCGGAAATAAAAACGAGGTGCCGCCTGGGGACGCAAGCTTCCCAGGGCGGCGCTGTTTGTCGTATTGAGAGGAGCAGGATATGAGCGTCATCAATGTTTTTGGGCTGATTATGATGGTCGTAATCATGATACCAAATATTGTATTTGCCGTAAAGTGCAAAGAGGGCTTTGAAAGCAAATGGACGAACCATTTTGTGGAGGTCCTGGAGCAAATCGGAAGATTTGGATGCTTTGGCTTTATGATTTTCAACATCCCGGGCACCTGCTTTGGCTGGTGGTCGGATGAGGCGTTTGCGGTCTATCTGGCAGCAGACGCTCTGCTGCTGGGGCTTTACTGTCTGGTTTGGATGGTTTGCTTTCGGAAAAACAGCGTTTTCCGGGCCCTGGCCCTTTCCATCCTTCCGTCGGCGCTGTTCCTGTTCAGCGGCATTCTGAGCCGCTCCGTTCTGCTGACAGCTTCTGCCCTCCTGTTTGCCCCGGCCCATATTGCAATCTCCTATCGCAACGCCAGATGATCGGTTAGAAATCAAAAATCCACCTTGCAAAAGCGAGATGGATGTGGTAGTATAATAACAGAAGGGACACCGACGAACGGTGCCTCCCCCTTTAAGTCAGGAAATTACTCCGTCGTCTTTGGGGAAAGGTGGGACGGGGTAATTTCCTGTTTTTATAGGAAATTGCTTTCACTTGTTGTTCTTGAAAATGAGGACAACAAGTGTAATGGTTTCGATGATAACCATTGCAAACGCAAACAGGTTCTCATATGTAACCATTTCACCACCCCCTTTGCATTGGCTTGGGGCTTTTGCGAGGGGGGGCATCCGTCCGCCGTAAGTGGTGTCCCTTCCGGGTCATTGACCACGATTACAATAACATATTCCGACAAAATATTCAATATTTTTGAATAAGAGAAATTCCTTTTTTCTTTTTATCCTTCAATTACAAATCCCCCGATTCTGCCGAATCGGGGGATTTTGGATTAGTAGTTCTCTTTTCTCACTTCAAAATAGGCCTGGGGATGGTTGCACACGGGGCAGACCTCCGGAGCCTTGGTGCCCACCACGATGTGGCCGCAGTTGCGGCACTCCCAGACGGTGACGCCGGACTTCTCGAACACCTGCTTGTTCTCCACATTGGCCAGCAGGGCACGGTAGCGCTCCTCGTGGCTCTTCTCGATGGCGGCAACGCCCCGGAATTTGGCCGCCAGCTCAGGGAAGCCCTCTTCCTCGGCTTCCCGGGCCATCCGGTCATACATGTCCGTCCACTCGGCGTTCTCTCCCTCGGCGGCATGGAGCAGATTCTCCGCGGTATTGCCCAGCTGGCCCAGCTCCTTGAACCAGAGCTTTGCATGCTCCTTCTCGTTCTCGGCGGTAGCCAGAAACAGGGCGGCAATCTGCTCAAAGCCCGCCTTCTTGGCTACGGATGCGAAATAGGTGTACTTGTTTCTGGCCTGGGATTCCCCGGCGAAGGCCTCCCACAGATTCTGCTCGGTCTTGGTTCCGGTATACTTGTTTTCCATTATCATAACCTCCTGTGTAATGTTCCCCGGTCAGTACCGGGGGCTTGGATGTGAAACCTATTATATCACATATTTACCAAATCGGAATCCTTTTTTTTACGGAAATTTTCCATTTGAAAGCCCCTCAGAACCGAGAAAATCCTGCAAAATATCTTGACAATTTTGTAAGATGGTGGTATCCTACTATCGGTACGTGAGTACCGATATACCACTCGTGCGGTATGCCACTCCAACGGCTATCCGCATAAGTCCTGTATGTGCCTGAGCCACTCCAACGGCAGGGCAAAAAATAAAATACAAGGAGAATGATTAACATGGGATTCAAATCTGACATCGAGATCGCACAGGAAACCCAGATGCTGCCCATCACCGAGATCGCCAAAACCGCCGGTGTGGACGAGAAGTACCTGGAGCAGTACGGCAAGTACAAGGCCAAAGTTGACTACAACATCCTCAAGGATATGGCCGACAAGCCCAACGGCAAGCTGATTCTGGTCACCGCTATCAACCCCACCCCCGCCGGTGAGGGCAAGACTACCACCACCGTTGGCCTGGCCGACGGAATGCGCAAGATCGGCAAGGACGTCCTGGTCGCCCTGCGTGAGCCCTCCCTGGGCCCCGTGTTCGGCGTGAAGGGCGGCGCTGCCGGCGGCGGCTACGCTCAGGTCGTCCCCATGGAGGACATCAACCTGCACTTCACCGGTGACTTCCATGCCATCGGCGCTGCCAACAACCTGCTGGCTGCGATGCTCGACAACCATATTTATCAGGGCAATGCTCTGAACATCGATCCCCGTCAGGTGGTGTGGCGCCGCTGCGTTGACATGAACGACCGTCAGCTCCGCTTTGTGGTGGACGGCCTGGGCGGCAAGACCAACGGCATGCCCCGTGAGGATGGCTATGACATCACCGTGGCCTCCGAGGTCATGGCTGTTCTGTGTCTGGCTTCCGATGTCAACGACCTGAAGGCCCGTCTGGCCCGTCTGGTGGTTGCCTACACCCGGGACGGCAAGCCCGTCACCGCCGGCGACCTGAATGCCCAGGGCGCTATGGCCGCTCTGCTGAAGGACGCTCTGAAGCCCAACCTGGTTCAGACCCTGGAGCACACCCCCGCTTTCGTCCATGGCGGTCCCTTCGCCAACATCGCCCATGGCTGTAACTCCGTCACTGCCACCAAGGTGGCCCTGAAGCTCAGCGACTACACCATCACCGAGGCCGGCTTCGGCGCTGACCTAGGCGCTGAGAAGTTCCTGGACATCAAGTGCCGCATGGCTGGCCTGAAGCCCAGCTGCGTGGTGCTGGTTGCCACCGTCCGTGCTCTGAAGTACAACGGCGGCGTGCCCAAGGCAGAGACCGGCAAGGAGAATCTGGAGGCTCTGGAAAAGGGTCTGCCCAACCTGCTGCGGCATGTGGAGAACATCACCCAGGTTTACAAGCTGCCCTGCGTGGTAGCCATCAACCGCTTCCCCCAGGACACCGAGGCCGAGCTGGCTCTGGTGGAGCGCAAGTGCAAGGAGCTGGGCGTCAACGTTGCTCTGTCCGAGGTTTGGGGCAAGGGCGGCGAGGGCGGCATTGCCCTGGCCAACGAGGTTGTCCGTCTGTGCGAGCAGCCCAATGACTTCACCTTCTCCTATGAGCTGGATCTGTCCATCAAGGAAAAGATCGAGGCCATTGTCAAGAAGATTTACCACGGCGACGGCGTGACCTTCACTGCCAATGCCGAGAAGCAGATCAAGACCCTCACCGAGCTGGGCTATGACAAGATGCCCATCTGCATGGCCAAGACCCAGTATTCCTTCACCGACGACCAGACCAAGCTGGGCGCACCCACCGGCTTCACCGTTACCGTGCGCAACGTGAAGGTTTCCGCCGGCGCCGGCTTCCTGGTTGCCCTCACCGGTGAGATCATGACCATGCCCGGTCTGCCCAAGGTTCCCGCCGCCGAGCGCATCGACGTGGACGAGAACGGCAAGATTTCCGGACTGTTCTAAGAAATCTCTGAACAACTCCCCTGCACCCAGAGGACAGGCGGCCACCGCCGCCTGTCCTTTTCTATGAATGATAAAGGAGTAAATCCCAATGGATATGACTATGGAATCCTGCCGCACCTTTGTGGAGGTGCTGGCATCCTCCGCTCCCGCCCCCGGCGGCGGCGGTGCGGCCGCCCTGGTGGGCGCCATCGGCACCGCTTTGGGCAACATGGTGGGCTCCCTCACCGTGGGCAAGAAGAAATATGCCGACGTAGAGGCTGAGATTATCGAGCTGAAGGCCAAGTGCGACGCTCTGCAAAAGGAGCTGCTGGATCAGGTGGAGGCCGACGACAAGGGCTTCGTTCCCCTGGCCAAGGCCTACGGCATCCCCAAGGACGACCCCAACCGGGATGCCATCCTGGAAGAGGCCACCGTCACCGCCTGCGGCGTGCCCATGCACATCATGGAGCTTTGCTGCCAGGCCATTGACTGCATTGCCGTGTTTGCCGCCAAGGGCAGCCGTCTGGCCGTGTCCGACGCCGGCTGCGGCGCCGTGTGCTGCAAGGCCGCTCTGCAGGCCGCTTCCCTGAATGTGTTCATCAATACCAAGAGCCTGAAAAACCGCACCGTCGCCGAGGAGATGAACGCCAAGGCAAACGGAATGCTGGGCACCTACTGCGCCAAGGCCGACGAGATTTTTAACACTGTCAAAGCCGGATTCGGCCAGTAGCAGAAAGATATAAGATAGAAGATACAAGATATGGGATAAAGCGTTGTTTACCTTGTATCTCATATCTTGTATCTCATATCTTGTATCTCAATATCTCGTATCTTATATCTTATTATAATTTGGAGGAACAACTACCATGGCAAAACTTTTGCTGGGCAAGGAAGTCACCGATGCCCTGAACGCTGATCTGCAAGAGCGCACCGCCGCCCTGCGGGAAAAGGGCATCGTCCCCACCCTGGGCATCATCCGGGTGGGCGAGGACCCCTCCGACCTGAGCTATGAAAAGGGCGCCACCAAGCGGGCTGAGCTGGTGGGCGTGGCTGTGAAGAATTACATTCTGGCCGCCGACGCCACCAAGGAGCAGGTGCTGGAGGTCATCGACCAGGTTAACGCCGATACTTCCGTTCACGGTGTGCTGATGTTCCGGCCTCTGCCCAAGCATCTGAAAGCTGACCAGAACGAAATCTGCAACCGCTTAGACCCCAAAAAGGACGTGGACTGCATGACCCACATGTCCAACGCCGGTGTATTCGAGGGGCTGGACTTGGGCTATGCTCCCTGCACCCCCGCCGCCTGCATGGAAATTCTGGACTATTACGGCATTGACTGCAAGGGCAAGAACGCCGTTGTGATCGGCCGCTCTCTGGTGGTGGGCAAGCCCGCCGCCATGATGCTCATGGGCAAGAACGCCACCGTCACCGTCTGCCACACCAAGACCGTAAACACCGCCGAAATCTGCCGGAATGCAGACATCATCGTCTCCGCTGCCGGTGTGCTGAACTCCCTCACCGCCGATTTTGTCCGGCCCGGTCAGGTAGTGATCGACGTATCCATCAACTGGGACGCCAACAAGCCCAACGCCAAGGGCGGCTTGGGCGGCATTGCCGGTGACGCACAGTTCTCTGAGGTGGAGCCCATTGTGGAGGCCATCACCCCCGTCCCCGGCGGCGTGGGCAGCGTCACCACCTCCGTGCTGATGAAGCACGTGGTGGAGGCCGCCGAGAAAGTCTAAGGCAACACCGCACAATAGGAGCTGCGGGTTTCGGCGGATCTTTTGTACCCACTCTTCAGTTTGGAAAAAGGGAAATACACAAAGTATTCCGCCTTTTTCCATACTTTGATTG
>JAETOP010000043.1 GCA_021771675.1 Oscillospiraceae bacterium
TGGGACGCCGCTGCGCAGGTTTCGTCCGCGTCATCCCCGGCGCAGACAACCGGCGTCCCGGTGTCCGGGTCGCCCTCCGCCGCCAGCGCGGACACCGGCAAAAGGCCGAGTATCAGTGTCAGCACCAGCAGCCATGACAACGCTTTTTTCTTCATGGTGGTTTTTCCTGCCTTTCTTCTCAATATTGTGCTTTTGGGCGGAACTTCCCAAAATTCAGGCCCGCCTACCGGGGCTGGGATAACAATTGGATCAGCCGCTCCCGGGCAGCTTCCGCTGTCTGTTCCGGTGGGCCATCGGAAAGGTATACCAAAGCATCATTCCACTCACGGAGCGTTGCGTCCTCCGGGCAGACTTTTTCCCATTCCCGGGCCAGCCGCCTCCGTTCCATATCCGACAGACGATGCAGGTCAGAGAGGTATTCACAGTTCATCCGGGCCTGCATGACTTCCAGCAGGGAAACATCCATCTAAAAATCACCCCCTCGGCCAATGGCCAATTTCTTAGTTTCCAGCAGATTGTCATATGCCTGCTCCGCCAGCAATTTCTCTATTAGTTTTAACTCGGTGTTTGATGTGTTCCAACTCCGGGCAGGTTTTCCTTTATCACAGAGTTCACATTCTGTTTGTATTGGTTCGGCGCAATTTGGCAGGTAACGGCCCACAGACAAGAAAATAAGTGCTCCCACTTCTCCTGAAAGAGAAAAAATGAGCACACCAAAAAGAGCCGCAAACAATCCGAAAAAATCCCTGATTGCGGCTTGGTTTTTTGCGCCCAAAATCCAAAAACCAGCTTGTAATTCAACTATGAGACTGATATAATTTCTTTGTCATTATGTAGTCCCGCAGGTGGTGTTCCGATTTTTCAGGGGCAGAATGTGAACTCTGTTTTCGCTGGGGCTTCCCGGCGGTTTTGCTATCTGCACAGAATGTGAAATCCGCCGTTACGATACCAGTCCCAGCCGGTCAAGCTGTCTTTGGTGCTCCTCCCCGGAGGTCAGCAGGTAGATGCGGGTGGTTTCAATGCTGGAATGACCCAGCATATCCGCCAGCTTGGCGATGTCTTTGTAGGCCCGATAATAGACGGTCGCAAAATAGTGGCGAAGGTTGTGAGGGAATGCCTTGGCGGCGTCCACCCCCGCCGCTTTGCAGATGGCCTTCATCTCCGCCCAAACCTGCCGTCTGGAGATACCCCTTCCGTTTCTGGTGAGAAAGATCTCGCCGGAAGCGGTTTTGTTTTTCTTCGCGTATTTCAGCAGCTTGCGGCAGAGCTTGGAGGAGAGAAGGATCACCCGGATTTTTCCCTTCAGCCGTATCTCCGCCCGACCTGCCCGGGCCGCCTCCACGGTGATATACCGCAGCTCCGAAACCCGGATGCCTGTTGCGCAGATGGCCTCCATGATGAGGGCCAGCCTGTCCTTTCCCAGTTTCTGGGCCGTAGTCACCAGCCTTTCATACTCCTGCTTTGTCAGTTCCTTGGCCGGATCCCGGAACAGCCGCCGCTGGATTTTGAGGAACCGCACCCGCAGCGGATTCCAGCCGAGGAAAGCGAACAGGCCGTTGAGGGCGGAGAGATTACCGTTGACGGAGGAGGGGGACAAACGCCGCTCCAGCAGCAGGTATTCCTTCCAGCTGTTGACCAGCTCTTTTGTCACCGGCCTGCCGTCCAGCCAACGGGCAAATGCCTGGACGCTCCGCAGGTATTTCTCCTGCGTGGCCATAGAACGATCCTCCTGTTTTAAGCGCTGGCTGAAGGCCGCAATGTGCTCTTGCGTCAATTTCTGTTTTGTCATTTTGGAGACCTCCCAGTTGCAAAGTATGCTTTCATTTTACCTGAACTGGGAGTTTTCCGCGGAAAGATTGCCCCCGGCAGCCGATTGGCAGCCGGGGGCAATTTTCTGCTGACCAGAGGAAAGAAATTTCCTACTCTTTGCCTTATTTTCCACGAAACGCCGCCAGGGAATCGGATATGGCCGCCATTCCCACAGCGTCCAGTATTCCATCGGGAAGCGGCTCCATGCTGTCATCTGGCGTCTGCCCCTTACTGGCCGAGAAAACGGCCTCTTTGAAATAGCCCTGGTCTTTCAAAATACCGACAATCTGCTCTGCAATGCCGTTCAGATCCACCTGCGCCGGAGCCGCCTGTATCTCTGGGAGGTCCGGCGTTTCCGGGCAGTGGATGTAATGGAGGACGGCATTTACCAAGAACTGCGCCTTGCGTCGGCCCTGCTGGTTGAGAAGGCCGGCTACCACCTGATGGGCTGGGTCTCCGGGGTTGAAGCCGATGGTAAACCGATATGGTATCCTCTTTTCAGGCATGGCCCTCATCCTCTCGAAGCGGACACCGAGTACAGAAGCTCATACCCCTTTGCATTTGCGCGAATGTCCTCAATGAACAAGGGACGGCCAACCTTGCCAGACTGCTCAATATGACGGCGCAAAAGGATGGAGCCACCGCCCAGGAATACCACCTGACCGGAACGCAGGTCGATCATCCGCTCCCGGAGGGCGCTGAACAGGTCGCTGACAAAGCTCGCAGTCTCCGCCTCCACCAGCTTCACAATCTCCGGGGCGCTGTTCTCCTGCCCGTTCAGAATGGCGTCAATGTCACTCTCCTCCAGCAGCGTGTCAAAGTCGGCGTTGACTCTGGAGCGGATCCGGTTGTAGAGGACAATGACCCCGTTTTCCAGAGAGTCGCAGGCCCCCAGTTGCGCTTTGCCCTGTTTGATGTAGAGGAAGTCAGCGGTAAAACCGCCGATGTCCACCACCAGCACCTTGGGGGCGCTGCCCAGAGACTGGAACATCGTCACCGCCGCAGCATACGCCTGGGGAAAGCAAAGGGCTTTGGTGATCTCAATGGAAAAAGGCTTCCGATTGAAGGAAAACCTGACCTCGCCCCGCCCCAGAAAGTAGTTCTCGAACCGCTGGTACTGCGCCCCGTAGTGGGCCGGCGGAAGTCCCACGGCAAGCTGCACTGGGATGGTGGAGGGGGTGTAGGCCCCTCGGGCCTCGATTTCTTTGGCAATGGCGAACAGGGTGAGGACAAAAAAGCGATCATCCTCTGTTTTGTCCCGCCGGTAGGGGATGCGCTCATCCACCAGAGCATAATACTTTCCGCCATACTGTATGACATCGCCGCCAAAAGGCGGCGTCACACTTTCCCGGAGGCCGGAAGTAAAGGGCCTGCAGAGGGGGTGGGTGGTTTTGACCTGCTTATTCCCATGGTCGATTGATATGAGCATTTTCTGTACCTCCTTTTGCTCTATACCAATCTATTACGATTTTTATACGCATTGGAGCAACAAGAAAGAGCCAGCCCGTTCTTGAAACAGGCTGGCCCTTATATAAACTTCACAATGTCATTTGGAGTGCAATTCAAAATCCGGCATAACTTTTCTACCGTGAGAAGGGTGACATTTTTTCCTTTCTTGAGCGAATCAAGCGTTTTGTTGTCCACACCCATCTGCAGGAGCGTATATTGCGAGACTCCCTTGGCCTTCATTGTCTCCCACAAAGGGCTATAATCTATCACCCATAATCCACCTTTATCTCTTGGTAAATCTAATTATATGGGTGCATTTTGAAAATATGTATTGTGGAGTTCGCCACAATATTGTATAATGCCCTTGAGGGGATAAAAGTGAGGAATCAAACCTGCTGCTTTTCGGGCCATCGGACGATCCCGGAATGGGCCAGAAGCTCCTTGTCGGCAAAGCTCGATATTGAACTGCGAAAACTGATCCTGTCCGGGTACCGATATTTTGGAGCGGGCGGAGCTTTAGGGTTTGACACGATGGCGGCGCAAGCCGTTTTACGATTTCAGCGGGAATTTCCCCACATCAAGTTGATTTTAGTGCTGCCCTGCAGAGATCAGGCCCTCCGTTGGCCTGAAGCAAGCAAGGCGGAATATGAAGAGATCAAGAGACGGGCCAACAAAGTTGTTTATGTGGCAGAGAGATACACACCAGAGTGTATGTTCCAGAGGAACCGGCATTTAGTAGATCAGAGCAGCACATGCCTCTGCTATCTCACGCAAAAGAGCGGCGGGACGGCCCATACGGTTGGTTATGCGTATCATCGTGGCCTTCAGGTGATCAACTTAGCCGATGAATGAAAAGGCCGTTCCGGGTATTATTTAGAGGGGCGCTTTTTATGGCCCACTGAAATAATTTTTGCAAGTCCTCTACTTCCGCACGGATCCAAGTGGATGATGTGCGGACGAGCGGAGGCCAGACAGGAGGGCGATTTTCGCCCTCCTGTCTGCAGTTCACCGTGCAAATTGAGTCAACAACTGCCAAAAGGCATGGCCGAGGTGTATTTCATCCAACCAAAAGCGTACTGATCAAATCGTAAATGGAATGCGCTATGATGGGGTTCCACAGTGTCTTGCCTTTTTTGAGCAGCCAGCAGAACGCCAATCCGCAAAGGAAAACAGAAAGGCTCTGCGTTACAAAGGTCACAGCGTCAAATGTGCCAAAGCGGAACAGCCTTACAAAATAAGCGGGCCAGTGCAGGAGGATAAACAGCACCGTTGAAATGGCTCTGGCCTTTTTGTCCGAAGTGATGGTCAGCAATGCGTTGTAGCCCCAGCCCCGAAATACGATCTCCTCTACACATCCCACGCTGAAATATTTGACTGCTTCCAGCATGGGATTGACCTCGGCGTTGTACCACCACCCCTTATGTCCCACCAGCATGGCTGTGAGAATATAGGCAGAGGAAACCAGAAAAAACAGGAGCAGCGGCCGGTCCAGACGAGGGCATGAGAAAAGCTCCGCTTTCTTGAAGTGCAGGAAATCATCTTTTCGGGCGATGAGCAGGAGGGCCGGCAGCACCCAGATCAGGCGGCTCAGTACCGCATACAGGGTGCTGCCGCCATAAAAGGGGAAAAAGCGGGCAGAGTACCCCCAGGCGTCTGTCACGATGGCCCATAAGAGAATAAAGCCCAAAAGAGACAAAACAATACCAGGAATGGAAAGTGTTTTCTTCATAGCGCACCCCGTATTTGGCGAGTGATTAAATTATAGCATGGCGCTCTCCTTCTGTCCACAAAGCTGCAGGCAGGCGGCCTCGACGCAAAGTGGTATCCCAAGCTTCCGGGTCTGCACCTTATCCTCCCGCCCGTGATGTGCAGCAAATCATCCGCTTTGCCCTTTACGGCCACCAGCCCCAGGATATCCTTTTGCACAGAGCGGTATTGTGCGGTCAGGGCTTCCCCTGCCGCTGATATGGCAAGGGATCATCGTGCTGCGGCCGTTGGCAGCCTTCATTTGAGCCAAAAAAGCGACGGCTGAAACCCAGCCGCCACCGGATTGTTGCTCTCCTATTGCCGTTTCAGGCCCTTTGCAAGCGAAATCAGCATGTCAATCTGCTCGGAGCTTAAACCACGGATGGCGTCGGTCAACTCCCGCGCCTTTCCGGGATTCGCAATCTCCGTATCAAAAAATTCCTTCGGCGTAATTTGAAGATAGTCGCAGATATAGAAAAAGACAGCCATAGATGGATAGTTGACACCATTTTCAATATTGTTGATATAGCCGGGACTCTGCCCGAGGGACAAACTCATATCACGGGCGGAAACGCCCTTGTTCTCCCGCAGCGCCGCCAACCTCCTGATAAATTCATCCCGTTCCATTGCGCACCACCTGAACACTTTTCTTGTGTTCAATTCTACTATACATAAACCCTAAAACCGTTTGGTCTATTCAGTAATCTGCGTTGACGCATCCGGTTTATTCATTTATTATAAAGAAAATGACACTTTGAATCGGATAATGATTTCAAAGGACAGGAGTGGGAGCATGGAGGGCGAAGATCACATGATTTATTCCCGGCGGTATCATGTGGAAGAGGAGGCGAAAGAGCTGTTGGCGGAAATGCCTGAACAGACCGATGAGGACAGGGCGAAAGCGAAAGAAGCCTTTGCCGAACTGATGCGGAGTATTCGGGAGGAATCTGTTTTCATCATGAGGCTGAACCGCATTGCGGGCGTAGACCGTCTGATAGAACTGGCGAAACACCTCTCGGAGCAGCATGAAATCGACACGGACATCATTCAGCATACAGGTAGGATCACGGTGCATCTCTACATGGGCTGTTTCCTTTGGTTTAGTGATTTCATTCAGGATTTTACGGCGCTGCTTGAAATGTGTGATCTGTTCTCACTGTTCATGCCGGAGGATAAACCCGGCAGAGTCGTTTGCTCTTTGGACTATATTACACATGACCACTATGTTTCCGGCAGAAAAGTATCACCCTGATAGGAGAAGGCCACTCACTTAAAAATCGTGCGCAAAAGGAATATGATATGGAAACATGGATTTACGAAAAGGACTATTCTGACGGCAGCCCCAGACAGCCCATTAAGGAAGAAACGGATGAAATTTTGAAAGCTCTCGCCGCATCGCCCATATTCCAGCAGCTCAAAAAGCAACAGAATGAGGTGTTGGCGCAGATCCCCAAAATCGTGGTGCCGGAGGATAAGGAAAATTTTGAGATATTGCTGTCGCTCTGTGAGAACTATGCAAAACAGCACTGTGGCGCAGTAAAGGGCGTCATCGACTGCAAAACCTGGGGCGCAAATATCTATGTGACGAAGCAGCACTTTTTCGAGTTTGAGAACGAGGAAAACCTGCGCTTTCTGCAGGAGCTGTCCGCTCGGGCCGATGCGGTCACATTCAAGATCGAGCCGGATGGGACAATGTGCATGGATGTCTTTATCTGCTATTTTGAGGACGGGACAACGCCAGATGGAAAAACGGTGGAGGATCTAAATGAGGAGTCCATGGAGCTGTTTTGCGAAGTTTTGAGCAGGCTCCCACTGGACAAAATCAAGACGAAGAAAGATTTTGTCCAAACGCTGCTGGACGAACTGGCGCAGGAGGGCGGTCTGCAAAAGGAAGGCCATTGAAATTCTGAATAGAAACGGTGAAAAGAACCGGCTGAGACGGCTCATAGCCTCTGTCGGTTCCTTTGTGTATTCAACCCTATATCCGCATAACAGCTTGGCTTTAAGTAAGGGTACCCGGCTCCACCAATCCAGACCGACAAAGAAACAAGGTAAAATCCGAGGTCAGAACAGCCTGGAGCTTTCCCCTGCTATATTGACAGACGCTGGATGATGCGGTATCGTTTGATTGTATCAACAAGTCTACTCAACGGTATGAAGGAAATTGCTGTTCACATGTTTTCCTGTCAGCACCGGCCAAACCAGTAAAACAGGGGGATGGCATAACATCACAGGGCGAACTGGGAAGTGCAGGGTGGTGATTGGAGTGAGCAGCACGGACGCAGACCTTCAATTCGGCATGGATGTGGTGTATGATATTCTGACCGGGACTCTAACGGAGAATGAGGGCCGCCTTCTATGCTATTTCAGAAAATGCCCGTTTACTTCATTGGATGCCGCAGCGGAAGAACTCCTGCTACCAAAGTGGGAAGTAGAGGCTTCGATGCGCACATTGGCAAAAAAGGGCCGCCTGCACTGGCTCGGCCCGCTGGAAACAGACGCTATCTGGTGTACGGTCACATAAGGCGCTGGAAGCACCAGAGCATACTGCAGAGACCTGCCTGGAGGCGCGGCAGTCCAAGATTTTGCCGCATTCCTTTTCAAAAAACCAATCAGAACTTGAGAGGATCGCATGAAAGAAAATATTGTAGCTAATCTGACACGGAAAGATGATAAATACGCCTGCACCCTTGCCAATAAAATCATATCGGAAAGTCAGGAAACCGATGAATGGTACGAACATTTTGATGACTTTGCTTCTTTGCTCAGCCATCCAAAATCATTGGTAAGAAACCGGGCATTGTATATTCTTGCGGCAAATGCCCAGTGGGATGAAGAAAACCGCTTTGATTTCATTTTTCCTGATTTCCTTGCTCATGTAACAGACGAAAAGCCGATTACGGCCAGACAGTGCATAAAGGCTCTTGCACAGGTGGGCACCGCAAAACCACAGTATATTCCAAGAATATTATCTTGTTTGCAGAGCGCCGATTTATCCAAGTACAAGGACAGTATGCGCCCTCTGATTGAAAAGGATATAGCAGAAACGGAAAAGACATTAAAAGCGTTCCAATCGGAAAGCCTCGGAGGTACACGATGAATACAATGTTAGTTGTGACGGATATGGATCGGGCCGTTGAGTTTTATAAGAGGGTTTTGGGGCTTCAGGTGATCCTGGATTTTGGCGCAAACAAAACCCTGACGGGCGGTTTAGCATTGCAGACGCTGGAGACATACAGGGAGTTTATTGGCACAGACAACATTTCTTTCGGCGGCAATAATTTTGAACTCTATTTTGAGGAAGACGACTTTGATCAATTTGCAGACAACCTCCGTACCTGTGATGTCCAATATGTCCACCCGGTAAAGGAGCATTCGTGGGGCCAGCGGGTAGTCCGCTTCTATGATCCGGACAGGCACATCATCGAGGTGGGCGAAAATATGAAGGCAGTCTGCAAAAGATTTATCGACGGCGGGATGACGCCGGAACAGGCGGCAGTGCGCATGGATGTGCCTGTGGAATATGTCAATGAGTGTATGCGCGGTTGAAATGCAGGCATGGAAAGCCAGACAGATCAAAAAATCAATTTACGGGGCTGATGCTTTTGAAAGGATTTGAGCGGAAAAACCAATTACTGTCTCTTTGCGGGTTGAACTGTGGGCTGTGTCCTATGCTGCTGGGGAATCACTGCGGCGGGTGCGGCAATGGCAATCAGTCATGCAGGATAGCGAGATGCAGCTTGGAGCATGGAACAGTTGAATACTGCTTTGAG
The DNA here is from genome assembly GCA_021771675.1 of Oscillospiraceae bacterium. The sequence continues at coordinate 8,778 of JAETOP010000043.1, forward strand.
TGCGAACAATATCCATGCGAAACATATCAGCGCATTGATGAGTACGACTCGTTTATTACACACAGACGGCAAAAGGCGGACTTGGAAAGAGCGCGGAGCATAGGCATTGAGCAATACAATCTGGAACAGCGGGAAAAAATACAAATTCTTTCCCACTTGCTCTCCCACTACAATGACGGGCGCAGGAAAAATTTCTTTTGTGTGGCGGTCAATTTATTGGAACTCTCCGAGCTGCGGGAAGCCATGGAGCAAATACGCTCCAACAACGAATTGGCCTCGCTGTCATTCAAAGAGCAGTGTTCGTATGTGGCTGGGGTATTTCAAAAGATTGCCGACAGAAAAGAACTAAAACTACAGCTTATCAGGAAAAAGTAATATATCAGCTTACATTTCCGGCTTATGGGCTGTGACACACAGCCATTTTCGCCTTTCTTTCCGGTGGATTTCGACCTGGACGAAGCCTGCCGCCCGAAGCAGGGCGGTGAGCTGTTCGCCGGTGTAGATGGTCATGCCGCCGATGATGCCGCACCACCTCTCCTGCTTTGGGTCTCTTCCATCTGACTCGTTGCAGATCAGGAAGCTGCCGCCGGGCTTCAGCACCCGGAGTACCTGTCGAAATGTATCCTCCAAATCAGGCCAGAAGTAGACGGTTTCAAACGCTGTAATTTGGTCAAAGAAGTCATCCTCAAAGGGCAGTCCCCTTACATCGCCTTGGATGACCCGACACCTGCCCTGTGCAATGGCACGGCGGTTGAAGGCGCTCGCTTTGTCCACGCTAATGGCGGAATAATCCAGCCCCACGGCGACACCATTCGGGTACAGCTTCAGCAGGGCGGCCAGATTGGCTCCGCCTCCGCAACCCAAGTCGAGCACCCGGGCATCGGTTTTCCGCTGCAGGAAGCTCCGCCCCCAGCGTGCCACTGGCGCATGGCCCCAATTCATCATGGAAACCATGAGCTTTCCGCCCCAGCCCTCCGGCTTTCGTGTGTTGGCAAAAAATCCGGCCACTGCGATTCCTCCTCCAAAATTCATTTGTGCGCTTTGCCGTTTCCTAAATTCGGCGGGAGATCCGCTCCAGCAGATCTCCCGCCGTCGGGGTATAGAATAAGTCTAAAGCCGTTGCATACAAAGGGCCAGACCGCATGATACTCTGATTTTCTCTCCAAGTTTGCTGAAGCTAACCGAAAGTATATCACGCAGGTCGATGCGTGTCAACGAAATACCAATAGCGGATGATTATTTGTCGGATTGAAGCAACATTTCTCAAAAGATCGGTTGCATAGCAGCCCTTTATAGGTTATACTGCACACATATGAAATACAAAGGAGACGGACAAGATGAACAAAATTGAATTAGTAGCAGCGTTGGCGAAAAACACCGGGCTCCCGAAAAAGGATTGCGAGGCAGTGCTGTCGGCGTTTACAGAGGTCGTGGCCGCAGAACTGAAGGCAGGCGGCAAGGTGCAGCTTGTCGGCTTTGGCTCATTCGAGGTGAAAGAGCGGGCAGCCAGAACAGGGCGCAATCCCCGCACGGGCGAGACTGTCGAGATTCCAGCGTCCAAGGCACCGACATTCAAGGTGGGGCGCAATCTGAAAGATGCCGTCCAGTGACCGCCCAGTTAGAGAGGGCAACCCTCCCCAGATAGTATATAAGGGAAGTTCAAGATGGATATTCACCTGATCCCTGTCAGCGAACAAGAAAAACAAACCTTCATTTCTGATGTGCAGGAAGCCTTTCAGGTTGGCTACCAGGAAAAATGCGGCCCCTGTCCAGAGACGATCCTCCCGACAGAGGACATAGAAGCGTCTTTTCAGGCAAAAGGAGCCGAGGCTTATTTTGCTGTATCGGATGGCGAGATCGTAGGCGGCGTGATTATCGTGATTGATAGGGAGTCCAACCAGAACCACTTGGATCTGCTATATGTCAAGGTAGGCTGTCAAAGCAGGGGAACCGGGCAGGCAATCTGGCGGAAGGTCGAGGCCCTGCACCCGGAAACGGAAGTCTGGGAAACCCATACGCCGTATTTTGAGAAAAGGAACATCCACTTTTATGTGAACAGGCTTGGCTTTCATATTGTGGAGTTCTTCAACCGGCGGCACAAGGATCCATATCAAAAGGGAGAGCCTGCGGGCGGTATGCCGGAAGAACAAGGCTACGACTTTTTCAGGTTTGAAAAGCGGATGAAATAGCCTGCGCCGGGCCTGCCGCCCTGTAATTCCATACAAGGTATGCTCTGCACAGTCAAAGGGCTGCCTTGCGGAAGGGGCAAAGAGACTCCCTGTTGGCATTTTCTCGGCGCTGCGTTATACTCTAAAGTAGTTCTGAAATTGACCGGCAAAAGGGGCGGCTTTTATGAGTAAAAGAGTAGCTTCATTGATAATTTTTACTGTCTGCATAGGGGTTAGTTTGGCTGCCTGCAAAGATGTAGAAAAACCTTCCAACAGTCCAGTTGATGTGACAGAGAGTTTTTTCTCGGCTTTTGAGACATCTGACTATGAAGCTATGAAGGCTTATTGTACGGAAGAGTGTATAGAACGCTTCTTCCACTCTGGCGATGTGGATGGTATGGTTTGGGCGAAGCTAACAGAATGTTTTGAAGAAGAAATTATAGACGATAATACTGTTGCGGTTCCTGTATCGGTTGAAATGGAAACAGCAGAGACTTCGGCGTTATATCCAGAAACAGAGACATCTTTCTATGTTGTACTCATACATGGGGATGAGACATGGCTTATCAATGATTTCCCAACAGGCTTATAGTCTCCTGTCTGTCAAGTAAAAGGGGCGGCAGCATTCGGACTGCCGCCCCTCTGCTATCTCCTGTACAATCTAAATGAGAGCGTTATTGCGGTGTCCAGTTCTGGCTTTCAGTTTGAAGTTTAACCATATGAGCGTAAAGGCCCTTTTGAGCCAGAAGCTCGGCGGGATTGCCCTGCTCGGCCACCTTGCCGCCGGCCAGCACAACGATCTGATCTGCACCGGTTTTCAGCAGAAGAAGAATGGATTATAAAAAAGGCCGCCGTGCATATCCACGGCGGCCCTTTTACTTAAAAACTCAATCTCGCCAGAGCTTCCTCCAGCGAAATGACCCTGACCTTCTGGGCCTTGCGTCTGGAGAATTGCAGCGGTTGCTCATCTTCTCCGTATGCCTTCGTGTAGTTCGTTTGAACTGCCACATCCAGCTCGTCCAGATAGTCATAGACCATACCCTTCTCGTCAATCAAATGGGTCAGGCCGTTATCCACCTGTCTGCCATTGACCTCCACATAGGAAGTCTCCGGCAAGGGCATCAACAGCTTCCTGTCGCCCGGCTCGCACATGGCTCCTGGGCAGATGTCCCACAGGGGAAGCTGTTCTCCAAAGCCGCCATAGCCGTAATCCCGCTCGATGTACTCAAACGCCTCCGTCGGCGTCTGCACCATCTCTAAAATACGACGAATATTGTGCTCCATGTGTTCCAGATTGATATGCTCATGGAGCCGGTGTTCATTATAGTATCCGGCGCTGATGTTCACGGCAGCGATGCCCAGATAAGGCGCCACCACGGAAATGTCGCTGAAGGTACCATACTCCTCATTGAAGCCGAAGCTGGTCACGAAATCCACGAACTCCCGGTTGTCACAGCCATAGAAAACTGCGTCGTTGTGTCCCCGCCGATCCATCTCTACAATATAGTTGACTTTGGGGTGCAAGCGGCTGTTGGCGAACTTTCTGGCTCCCTGGCCGCCGGTCTCCTCGTCCTCGCAGAACAGAACATGGCATCGGGCTTGCTTTATAATCTGTAGGGCCATATAAACCCCAGCCCGGTCATCCCCTCCGATCCCCTGGGGGGACATCAGAATAGCACCGTCGCCAGAATAGCAAATTTCCCGAACCGGCTCGGCGTGAACAGTGTCCAAATGGGCCACCAGCAGCACCGGCAGCTCGCCAGGCGCATAGAGGAAGCCCTTTGAGGGCAGGGTTTCGTAGCCCTGTTCCTTCAGTTCCTGTTCCAGGCGCTCTTTCAATTCGGACTGCGTAAATCTCAGAATTTCTTCCAAACTCAAACCCAACACTTAAACCACCTGCCTTGCCGTAGTCGCCATCAATTCTGTCCACGGGCAGAAACGGATGGCCGCCAAGCTCCCACAGAGAGAGTGGATGCCGCACTCCCGGCAGGGAGCGACACTTTCCTCGTAGCAGCTCTCGCACAGATGCACTGGATTCCCAGCGTGATTGATGGCCGTATGTACCGCTCCGCTGATGACGCTCTTGCACTTGGCGCAGGTGGGGCGGCAGGTCTTGCAGTAGAAGGCCCCATCCACATGATGGGAGGATGCCATGGGAACTTCCTGGCCGCACTCCTTGCAGACCACCTTTCGCTCACATCTGTGACAGCTTGCGTCGTGGCTATAATCTATCGTATCCCCGCAACAGGGGCAAAGCGACAGGCTTCCAATGGTCATTGGCGTATAGTCCTGCGGCCAGCCTTTCAACAGGGACACAATAGCGTAGCCACACTCATAATCCGGATAGTGGTGGGCATCATCCGCTGTAATGAGGTATTGCCTCGTATCGTCACTCTTGTTTTTTACTGTCCAGAGGTTGGGCATTCCCAAGCATTCGGCGACAGCTCTCTGCACAAGGTCGCGGTAGAGATCCCGCTGCGCGGCATCGTCAGACGGGTAGAGCCGGGACTGCAACAGCACACCCTCATGGTAGCAGAAAATCTCTCTGGTGATCCGGGGGACTTTATGGTAGTCGGAAGTAATATCTTCATCCACTGTGAAGAAGATCATGCTCACCGCATCGCCCATATAGGAATAACAGCCTGCCCGGTAACCGCCGTCGTCCAAGCAATGGCAGGAGCGCCAGGTATCATCCTTATTGGACATCTCCAGAAAATCGCAGGGATGAATGGACAGCACGCCGGTCTTGGGGATACGGACAGGATTGAGAGAGTCGGCCAAGCGGGCAAATACAGCATTATAGGGGCAGATGGTTTTCACCGTGACCCCGCCGTCTGCGTCCTGCTCCACCTTCTCCTTCGTAAACTTGTCCAGCCCAAAGTGAAGACACAGCTTATTGATGATCCGACTGGCCTTTTGCCCGGGTGCGCAGGTGATCCCCCCATACTGCTCAATGCGGGGCAGCATCTCTGAATCCGGCACACGGCTGTAGCTGGCGGTGGCGCAGTCCAAAGCGATATCAAAGTTGTCCAGAGCATCCCCGGAAAGGCCGCACTCTCTCGCCAGTTCCATCATCTCGAACTTTGCCTCATCCACGATGTTGTGATCCAGTTCCCGTTCCTCGGAGAAACGGAATACCAGCGCCAACGACCGCTCATCCCAGTTGGGGTGCTTGCTCAGCAGCGAATACAGGGTCTTTTTGCTGTACCACCACCCCTCCAGGTTTTCCATAACGCCCTTTTCGGTGAAAGGGATTTTGTATTTGTGCATCACATCGTAAAACTGATGCTTCAAAAGTTCCTTATCCATCATTTAGTCCGCCTTTCATTTCTAAAATTGTAAACAGGTAAAGTCCTGTTTTACATCAGCTCAGGTTTGTTTTTGGCACCGCTGTCCAGACAATGGTTGGGGTCAAATGCTTTGCCCTCCGCATAGCCAGCGGCGACGAATTTTCGCCGCCACCCATCGGCCCGGATTTTCCCGAATGCCTGCGGCTTATTCATATCCTTCATAGAGTCCTCCACAGCCTGGGGGACTTTCAGGACAAGGCCCCATTCCTGATGTTCCTCATCCTGCTCATCGTAAGCGGCCTGTAGCCCGCTGCAAAACCCGGCGCCATAGGCGTTGCACATCTCACGGATCTCCGTGGCCGTGCAGCCGGCCCGGCGGTTTCGTTCCCGAATCTGCCGGCACCGAATTTCAACGCACTCATAGGCATAAAGAAAAATCCTCTTGCAGACAGCGAAATCGTCCTCAAAGCCCACAAAGCCGATATATACCGTCTTGGCCTTGTATTGTTTCCAACGAAACGCCTTGCAGCAGTGACGCCCTGCGATAATAGAGGCCAGTGAAACGGCCCAGGAGTCGGTCATGGCGGTGCAGGTCACATTGACTTTTTCCCGCACCACTTTCTCGCTTTTCTGCTCACCGATCTCCTCCGGGGTCAGTTTGTTTTTTACCATCAGCTCCCTGGCCTTCAGCAAGGCCGCCTTTGCCTCGTTCTCGTTGGGGCTGGTAGCCAAAGCCAGCAAGGCGGCGATTTTTTCCTTGATTCTGCTCAAAATAAAATCCTCCTATTTTGCAGGGGCAGGGAGAGGGTGTGCTGACCCTCTCCCCGCCATTGACTTATGCGGCCAGCGCGTACTCCCAACAGGGGTCACGCTCGGCCAGCTCCTCCATAGAAATGACTGCGTTCCGAAGGCCATAGGGCGCTTCTGTGAGTCCAAACTTTGCCTTGGGGCTGCCGCAGGAAAGCATCTCATATTGCAGCTGGGCAAAAATGTGGACTTTGAGGCTGCTCCCCTTTTGGGGGTCATACCGTTCCACTGCCCGGATCAGCCGCTCGGCCAAAGCCTGATACACATCCTGCCGGTCCAAATGAGCCCCGACAATCAATGTATAATTCTGCCGGATCACAACATCAATGCACCAAAGGTATTGCTCCACGATTTGATTTCTGGCCTCGATAGAGCGGATAGTTCCTTCCATTTTTCTCATCCTTTCAATAGTTCATCTACACTTTTTCCGTAAAAGTCCTTGAACAATTTCATGTACCGCTCAACAGCTTCATGCTTGAGCGGCCTACCTGCCTTCAGTGATGTGATAGACCACAAAATCATCTCCTCCTCCGGCACGGAGTTTGGGGATGTGTACCACTTTCTGCCGTCATACCTCGGCTTGGGTGGCATTGTAATCTCTCTAATATCCTCCATTGTGGTCGCTTTCAGGATCATCTTGGCTTTCTTCGCCATGATACTGTCAAGAATTTTCTCGTCATAGCCCTCTTTTGCATACCAGTTCAGCATCCCATGCACTCTTTTGAGTGCGATATACTTGGCGTCCAGAATCTTCTCCGGTGTGACGCCACTCTCCACAAGAAGATTTCCTATGGCCATGTAGAGAGAAAGGCGCCTCGGCGGCATGGGCTCCATCATAGCTGTTCACCTCTCATGCCGCATTTTCCATCAGGTCACGAGTCAGTACATCGACCAGCAAATGGCCTGCAAGGTTCCCGGTGTGGATGATAACCCGGTCTGTCCGCATCTGGGCAAATTCCTCCAGGCGCAGCAGTTTACTGACCTGCGCCAATTTTCGATCCTCATCGTCAATGCGCTTTGCCACGACATTCTGCCATTTTAGCAGAAACGCCCGGACATCTTTAATATCCTTCTCGTTTTGGCGATCAAATTCCGTCCTAACCTGGCGTACCGTGCCGTTGGGTTCCACCTCCAGGGTGTAATATGAGCGTTCCGGCTCCTGCGTTTTCCGCAGAAAAAGCAGATAACTCTCCCGGCGCTCAATGCGCTCCCAGTACCGCTCGCTGTTGGCAATACAGTGATTCAGGTGGTCACCCTCCAAAATAATGTCCTCGATTTTCTCCGGAACCACGACCATGTACGGCTCACCCGCATACTCGAATTTCTCTTTGATGGAGTTGTATATCTTCTCCACATGGGGATATTTCTTCAGAATTTCCCCCGCCCGGATGGTCAGGTTGCGGTCTTTCCCCTTTTGGGCAAGTTCATCGTGGCGGAGCTTCAGCTTCCGCACCTTGTAGACAATTTCATCATTGACATTCATCCCGAAACGGGTCGCCATAGAGAGATAGTCCGTCCAGGTAATCAGAACCTCACGGCTGGTCATGCCCAGCTCCCGCATTTGACGCTGAACATAATTTGCAATCTGCGGGACGCTCATCCGATCAACAATGAACTGGATGTTTTGGTAGCAAATGTTTTCGTGCCAAAGCCATGCAATTACTTCATCAGGCATCGGCTTGCCGGACACCCGCTCAAACTGCAGCCAGTCCAAAACCTCCAGACCGCCATCAATATTTCTCAGCCGCTTCAGGGCCTGTTGGCTGACGCCCAAAATCCTATGAAGGGCAGTCTCCTCACTTTTCCCAAAGCGCCGCTGGTAGTCATAATAGCGGTGCGTACACTGCCTCACCATCCGATACAGCCCGGCCTTGGCCAGCTGTTCCAACATTGGGACACACTCCAAAACTGCCAGATACTTTTCCGGGTCAACAGGCCCCTTGCGAATTATCTCCGGTAGGCCCGTCATGCGGAGCTCCTTTTTTGCCAAAGTAGGAATCGTCTTGCCATAAACCGCTCCATCACCATCGCCGCTCCATCCAGGAGAGCAGGCGGCGGTTGCAATCCACCGCGTGGCCCTGTGCTTATAGTCGCCCCAGTAGTAGGCTCTGGGATGACTGGCCTCGGCATCGTAGATCACCCGACGGATTTCTCTGGCCTCAATCTCTGGGGCAAGGTATTCTCCCTTGGAATAATGACGCCTTGCTTTGAACTCACGGATGAGAAACCCATCCTTGCATCGTTGGAGCAAATATACCCAGACAGACTCAGTCCAGATAGGCCCCATTCTTCCAACTGCCTTATAGACGATCTTGCGCCCACACCGGGGACACCGCCCCTCTTTGTTATGACGGGGCTTGTGGATGGGAACTTCCTTTTCGCAGTAGGAGCAATACCCAGAGCTGACACCCCGCTTATAACGGTAGAAAATAAAGTTTTCCGGGATGCCTACCTTGTCCACCCAATGCGTCCAGTCCTTGGGAAGTGCGGGGACTCTCTTCAAGTCCTCATCCCACGGGTCAGTCTCCCGCCTGTGCCGACGCTCCAAAGCCTCCTCACAGAGCTTTCTCTGGTATTGAAGCACACCTCTGGGGCGTGCCTCGGTACCCAGAAAGTCTTGGATCAGCTTGGCATCCTTGTCGGATATCCAATTTCCCTCGGCGTTGGTCGCACAGGAAGGGTAGTCCAAATGATCCAGCATAGCCGTGCGCCACTTCCCGGAGATGTAGTCAAAGGTGAGGTGCCGCCGTTCCTTTCGATCTATAAAGACCTCATAGGCCGGCTCTCTTGCCCCCAGCTTCATCGGCTCCGGGAAATAGATGGCCAGCTTTAGCCGGTCACCCTCCACCATGCAGCGGAAAAACATCCCGTATTGATAGCACTCCCTTTTCCACTCATTGCCCCACAAGTCGGTGTGGATAGCGGTGTGGAGTTGATCCTTTCGGGCCAGATTCATCATTTTTGGTGTAGCCATTAGGGGCTTCATCGCCATCAGCTCACTTTTCAGCAAGGTGCTTCCACCTCCTCTTTTTCTCCGTCCAAGTTGTACCAAGCGTCAGGCTTCACAGTGTTCCCATCTACCCGAAGGATTGCTACCCGAAGGATCTTCCGTCCATCCGGTGACTCCTGGGCAAAGGCCAGATAATCATCCACCTGTCCCTTTGCTACGGGCGCAATACCACGCACGATGGTAAAGCCTCTGCTTGCTACACCACGATCCAAATGAACATGTCCATTGCGCTCCCGCAGCGGATGGTCAACCATATAGGCCAAAGCGTGGAGTAAAAGGCCCTGAAGATCCAGCCGCTGAAGAATTGTCAGCTCGGTACAGGAAATCTTGGTGTCGCTATCATCCTCGTCCACATCCCCGCCGGCGTTGACCAGGTAATATTCGGAATGCGCCATATCGGGGTAATAGGTAAGACAATCCAAAGGATCCTCTGCACAGTGGAACCCGTTGGCCCGGCAGTTGGCTTTGTCGGTCACATTTTTACCCATGTGAAACTGATAGCCCCGGCAGATAAGGCCAGGCTTAAATCCCTTGTAGGCAATCATGAAGCCACCCCCAGCAGAGAGAGCTGTTCATCCTCTGTTTCTTTGGGAGGGGCAGCTTTTTTCTCCTTTTTAGGCGTCTCCTTCTTGGGCTTGGACGACTTTTTACTCGCCGAACTGCTCTTGCCAAGGTAGGGCCTGGGCTCGAACTTCTCATCGTCCCGATGATCCTCCTCGGCATCAGAGTCACGGAAATATTCCTCCGCCCACTGATAGCACAGTTCATCGGGGACATCGCCGCCCCAGCCAGCCTGTTCCGGCGTCACATCATTGTCCTTCATCTCCTGCTCCAGATACTCCCGGGCCTTCCGGTTGATATACCAGAAGCAGTGGATCATGCTCTTGAGAGGATGCATGGTGAGCCGGGCAAAGGCCGGATCCTCCAAACACTTGGTCTGGACATACTCGGAGACGCACTCCTTCATGTTTCTACGGGTAAGCCGCTCGGTGGCGGCGCTGACCTGCTGCATAGAGGCCATCATCACCTCGTCATCGCTCATGGCGGCGACTCTGGCGATTTCGGCGTCCTCCTTTTCCTTCTTGGCCTTCTGTCTGGCGTCAAACTCCGCTTTGCGCTTGGCTTCCGCCTCCTCGTGGGCCTTGCGTTTCTCTTCCTCTGTCTGCTCGGCGGTGGGCTGATTGGATTTGCCCTCCGGCTCCTTTGTTTCGCCCATCAGCTTTTCCAGCTCGGCAGGGGCAGCGTCCGCTTCCGCCTGCTGTTCGGCCTCATCATCAGGCTCCGGGACACCCGTTACAGCGGTCTGTCCCACCTGAAAAGGCTCCACACGCCCCTGTTCAGTTTCGCCGGTGCCATACCTGCGTTCAGCGTCCAGTTCGGAAAATACACCCATTGTCTATGCTCCCTTCAAAATAGTGATGGCACGATACGGCGTTGCCCGCATCGTGCCTCATTTCATGTAGTCAGACCTCATAGACCAGTGTGCTGAAAGCGTCAAAGCAATAGCACACCACTCTGGAGAACTGACCAGCCCTACACTGAATTTTTTTCTGGATGGCAAGCGCCGCCTGTTCCTTTTCAGGCTCACCCCAGCCATTCCAGACCATAGCTGTGAAATAGCGGCCCTCTGGACTGTATCGCACTTCGGCGCCCAGAGCCTTACAAACCGCAAGCATCTCTTCCAGCTGCTTTCCATCTGTATCAACCATTCCTGCCGTCCACCTGCCCATCTGTATCCTCTGTCATAGAGCGGGCAAGAGCCGGGGAAAAGCGGACCTTTACAAATTCCCCCTTGTCGCAGTAGAAGTACCGCCGCTCCACACCGTCAAACAGTTCAATCACATCTGACGGCGCAACGCTGCGGCCACGATACCCTGCGGGGAGGTCGTCGTTGAAGTCCTCAAAGATCCTTCCCAGTGTTTCCGCTTCCGTCTGTGCCGTGGGTATTATCATCCGGCCTTCATGCACCAGACAATACTCAGCGGCTGGCGGTTGCTTGTAGCCCTCATCCAGCAAAACTTTGATGCCTTGGAACGCAAAGGGCTTTGTCTGCCCGTTGGAGAAATCAAGCTGATAGATCCGAAAGCTCTGCTCACGGCGCTGCTTTTCCAGCAGTTCCAGCAGTTCCCTGTCGCTCTGGCAGTAAGCGGCGTACTCTGGGGCAGTCAAGCCAAGAAAATCGCCAAGCGTTTCCCCAGGCCCGGCCCCATCATGCCATGCCTCCGCACAGTCCCGGATATACCCGAAATCGCACCGACCAGACAAAAATAATCCCTTGAAATTCATTTTTCCCTCATCTCCTGCGCTCTGCGTTTTGCGTTTGAGCGCAATCCGCCAGTCGTCAACCCCCTTATAGTTAGGGTTCCAGGTCAACGATTGACACTTCATTCCATGTTGCCTTGCCAGCAGATAGAGCTTTGAGGCCCCAAGGGCTACGGCGTCGTTGCTGAACTTGTCCATATCATGGGCTTCGATCAGCTCCTCCGTCCCGTTTTCACGGAGCCGGGGCAAAACCGCCTTTAATCCGCTGAGATTATTGGCTCCCTGAACAGACAGGAATGTCCGCTCCATCAGGCAGTGGGCAATTCCGGCCTTCAGGCACCCCTCTGTCACATAGACTACCCGTGCGTAGGGGTCGCCTATGAAATTGACTGGGCTGCCGGAGGAGGCTCCCTTGTGCTTGGTGGATGTAGAAAACCAGATGTACTTTGTGCCTTCGTCCTCCGGGTCGTCATCGTCATCCTTGATCGGTATATCCAGCCGAATCTGCGCCCCTTGTATCAGGCCATCCACATTCCGCACAGGAACGAGGATGCCCGCTGTCCGGGTTCCAAAGTTGACCATCCATCTGCCTTTTTTCCCGATGTAGAAACCGGGGACGCCCTCGATCCTGCAGCCTTGAGCCATCAGCTTCTGTGGGATATGGTAGCACTGCTTATAGGACGCCGTGCTTTTCAGCCCCAGATATTCGATCTGCTCGTCCGTCAGGCCCCGCACATCACGAAGATGCTTTCGATGCGCCTCAGTCAGCGTCAGCAGGCTCAAAAGAGCCCGCATGGTCTTGTCGATCTCCTCCGGCTCGGCCAGAGGGGATTGCTCGACATTGGGCCTTTCTTTCACCACTGTTTTCGCTTGGGGCAGTTCTATGGACGGCGTCGCTATATCCTGGCCCAGCAGGTCGATCAGCTCCAGCTTTGCCTCGTCCACGGAGATGTTCCGCAGCCGGGCATAGAGCTGAAACATATGACCGCTCTCGCCGCAGCGGTTACAGCGCCATACATCTTTCCTGATATTCAGGTTTAGCTTGCCTTTCCGCTTTTGACAGAAGGGACAGTCCACATAAACACTGTCGGATAGCTCCCGGCGGACAGGCAGCCGCAGGATTGCCGCAATATCCAGTATGGTAAAAGGATACTCGCCCAGACCGCACACCTCCTTTCTGCCGGGAAAGCGATGGCTTTCCCGGCAGAGAGTTTTGACCCATCAGGCACCCTTCGGCATGGCAAGGCTGTCCAGAACCAACTGGGCCCCCGCTTTGAGGACATTGCTGGCCTCCTTGCAGCCCAGCATATACCACCGCAGACTGGCAGGCCGCCGGTCTGCAATCTGTGCCAGCGTCTGGCCACGGCACATGCCCACATCGGCAATGGTGCTCAAAGCCTCCTCCAATGTCATCCGGGCGACGATTTCCTCAACCGGCATGGAGGGTAAATACCCACCTTCCGTCACCTGAACAGAAGACTCCTTGTGTTCTTCCTCCACAGTCCCCGTCTCGGTGTTTCCATCCGTCACCAGCCCTGTTGTCTCATGCACAGGGGTAGTCTCGTCGGAAGATGCCCCTTCAACAGGAGCGGAGAGGTCGGACGAATTAGCGGCAGGCGGCACAGGGGGATCCTCTGTAAGAACGCCAGGGGCCGGTTTTTCGACCTTGACATTCTCCGTCGGCAAAGTCGTTTCCACCTGCGCCGCCGGCGCCGGCGCCGTCTCAACCGTCTCGGAGTGAACCGCAGCGGCCTGTCTGGGCGTGTAGGCTTCCTCACCCATGGCCTGGCAGACATCGCACAACTGGATGCCGAAACCGGCATCCGTCAGGGCGTTGTCCTGGGCTTCATACTGGGCCGCCTGGATGTAGAGCGGGGTGTCCTGTGCCGTCCGTTCCGCCGTGAAGTTCGCTACCGGCTCCGGGTCATCCTTATGAAGGAAGATCTTGGCCTCGATGATGGCAAGCTGCTCGGTGAGCCGAATGGCACTCACCCGGATACGGCCCTGGGGAAAGGCCAGCCGAAACCACAGCTTTTTGTAGCGCAGTTCCAGCCGGGTTGCCTCGGCCTTATCCACCGGCTTTCTGCTCAGGGACTTTTGCAGCAGCTTTACCGGGTCAAATCCAGCCACCTTGTTCAGTCCGGCCACGGCTTCGTTGGTACGCATCATAGGGGTCTGCTTTTCATTCATGGTGTATTGCTCCTCTCATTAAATAAAAATAAAAGACGCCCTTGCATTTCTGCATAGCATCTTCCTTACACCGCTTCCTTCCAGTCGGAAGGCTCGCTTGTCATTCCACTCTTTTTGCTGAATGCCTGATAATACAGGCAAATCCTTTCTCCCAGCTTTGTGTTGCGTCGGTCGATCTTGTGGCGGTGAATCGCCATGAACAGCACATCCTTCTGACCCACCAGAATCACCTTGCGCTTGGCTCGGGTGACGGCGGTGTAGATCAAAGGGCGGTTCAGCAAGATCGTGTGCGCCTTCAAAATCGGCATAATGATGGTGTCATACTCCGAGCCCATTGCCTTATGGACAGTGGCGGCATAGGCAAACTCGATACTGCCCATGTCCTCGGCTGTGTACTCCACTACCCGCTCACCAGAAAACTCAATGCGAACCTTGGACTTATTGGAGGGCAAAAGTTCAATGGCCCGAATAAAGCCCACATCGCCGTTGGAAATCGGATCCTTGTTCTTGGTTTGCATTACCCGGTCATTCACACGAAATACCCGGTTGCCGATTTTCAATTCTGTAGAACCGGCGACCTCGGGATTGACCTGCTCCCTGATAACCTCATTCAGCTGCTGGGCAGACGCCGCCCCATCCGAACGGAAGGGGGAGAGGATCTGTACCCGTTCAACACCGTCCCTGACAATTTCCCGGAGGTAGGCGGCTTCAATGAGCTCTGCCGCCTCCGCTTGGGTCTTACAGCGCACAAAGACGAAGTCGTCTCCATAGAGAAGGTCTGTCCGGGACTCGTTGATATACTTGGCGTTGTAGGCGATCCGGCTATCCTTGGCCTGACGGAATATTTCATCCAAAACCGTGACGGGAATCAGGCCGCAGTCGATCAATTCCCTGAACACGCTGCCCGCCCCCACGCTGGGGAGCTGGTCGGCATCACCCACCAGAACGATTTTCGTCCCAGGGCGAACACGGGTAAAGAACTGCTTGGCCAGCCATTGATCCACCATAGAGGTTTCATCCACGATAATAAGGTCGGCGTCCAGAGGGAGTCGTTCCTGTTGAAGCTGTTCCTCCAACTCCTCATTTCCCAGCCGCAGGGCGCTGTGCAGGGTCTTTGCACCCTGAAACCCGGTACTCTCCGCCATCCGCCTGCTGGCCCGTCCGGTAGGGGCGGCCAGCATGATTTTGCCCTTTTCATGGAGCTTTTGATAAACGGTGAGTATGGTCTTCAGCACTGTGGTCTTACCTGTGCCGGGGCCACCGGTGATGATGGAGAGATTGTTTTGAAAAGCTGTCTCCACAGCCTGCTCCTGTCTCGGTGAGAGCCGGATACCCAGCTGTCGCTTGACCTGCCCCAGAACAAAACCGATGGTTTCATTCGGGGGTGTCTCATTCAGGATTTTCGCAACCTTTCGAGCCGTCTCATCCTCCAGGGCAAACACACGGGGAAGATAGGCGCTGTCTTTACTGGCAACAATGTCGCCCTGTAAAACCATCTCCTGATACTGGCTTTCCACTGTTTCCTTTGACACCCAGAGCTGGGGCAGCGGCACTTTCTCGTTGAGAAGTGTGTGTGCCTGCGTGGTCAGTTCCTCCTGTTCCATAAACAAATGACCGCCCTTATCTTTGCTATCCACCAGAGTGTAGCGCAGCGCCCCCTGTATCCGCATGGGGTCGTCCAGTTTGCCGCCCAGCTTTTGCACGATGGCATCCACCCGTTTGAAACCGAAGCCGGAGATCTCGCACAGCCTGAATGGGCTCTTTTGCAAAATATCCAGACAACCGATTCCGAAATGCTGGTAGATTTTCTGCGCTGTATTGGGCGTCACCTTGTAGGGGGCCAACAGAGTCATCAGATCCCGGAGCATACGGCTCTCGGCGTAAGAGGTCTTAATGTCCTCAAGCCGCTCCTCTGTGATGCCCCTGATTTCCAGCAGCCGCTCCGGCTCATCCTCCAAAATGTCCAATGTGTCCAGGCCAAACCGCTCCACGATGGCTGCGGCCGTCTTTTCCCCGATTCCCTTCAGCAACCCGGAGGCCAGATAGCCTTGGATGCCGTCTGTGGTACGGGGAACAACCTCATGCCACTGTTCCACCACGAGCTGCAAGCCGTATTTGCCATTCTGCCACTGGCCCTCCAAGTTCACCTCCACAGCGTCCGTCTTGGGCAAGTCATAGCCCACGGCAGTGAAGTGGATCAGATGATCCCGAAAGTGGTATGGACTTCTGGCGCCCGGCGGCACTTTCTGGTCGGCGGTCTTGTAGGCGGCCACGGTGTATTTGCTGACGGGGTTAAAAAAGATCGTGCGGTCAAACCGTGCTGTCCCGCAGTATTCCCCCTCCAGCTCCATACTGGTTGTTGTTTCTTCCATAGCGTTGTCCTTCCCGCAGGGTCAGGCGGCATCCGCCTTTACCTGCTTCACATTGAATGTGCGGTACTCCGTTACCGAGACAAATTCTTCGTAAATGTCAGGGTGGCAGAGCTTCAGCCGCAGAAGGTCATCCTTCTTGATCCCCGGCTTTCGGACGGGATTGTAGGTGATAGCGTAGCCGGTGCCGTCTACATCACAGTGAGCCAGACAACTCTGACCCATTTCGGCGGCAATAATGGCTTTCAGCCGATCCATCTCTTCCTCCACTTTTTTAACGCCGCTTTCCAGTGCTTTTTTCTGCTCTCGCAGAAGCAGGTAGCTGGAAAACCGCTCACGGAAATTGCCTTCCAGTTCTACCGCATCAGCCGAGGGGTCAGCCGGGCCGGTAAAACGCCGGCTGCTGGCTGCCACAACATCCCCGTCCTCCGTATAGGGGGGAGGGACATGTGCCAGAACATGATCCGTCCAGAAATAACCTTCCAGCGCAATCAATTCGGACTCATAGGACACATCACGGGTCAGGTGCCGGATAATGACCTCATCCTCGTTGTTGCCATAGAGGCAGCAGAAATAGACCTCATCCACATCCATGACAGCCATGTAGTGCCGCCCCTGGGCCTCATAATACTCCGGGACGATTTCCTCTCCATCTCGCCACCAGTTGTCTTTTGCGTTATAGTTGGTGGTCTTGATTTCGAGGATGGCCGTCTTGCCGTTGGGCAGACGGATAAAGTAGTCCACATCCGCAAGCATATAGGGGTGCTGCGGGTGCTGGAACATCTTTTTGACCTGATAGATTGGAAAGCCGGTCTTTCTGTTGAAAATCTCGGCTACCAAATCTTCCAGAAGATGTCCCATTTTCAGAGCCACCCAGTTGCCCTCATCGTCCTCCACAGCGGCAATGTTCAGCTTGTCATAGTACAGATCTCGGGCGGTTCGGAAGGGTGAAATACCCAAAACCGCCGCCGCATCGCTGCCGCCAATCCCTTTACGCCGGTAGGCCAGCCATTCTTCTTCAGAGAGACTGCTGGTATCCACCAGAACAATCGGCTGATATGCCATATCCATAGTGGGCATTTAGCGCGCCCCTTTGGGAATTACGGCCTTATCTGGCCATCCGGCGGACTCCATCAGCCGCTGCGAGCGGCCTCTTTTGTCCATCCAGGTCTTGCGGGGAATCCGCCTGCGGCCTTTGGGGCTGCGTCTCCGTTTTCGTTTTCCATACATGGGTCATTCCACCTTTCTTCAATATCCTCAAAGCCTTTCGGCATTTGGGCAAAAAAATAGCGAGGAAACGACCCAATCCATTCCAGATTGGCGCCACACGGTTTCCGCATGGCCGGTGTCCTTCCTCGCACTTGGGGATCATTCCCCGTAAAAAACAAAAAAGCCGGCTATATCAGGCCCTAAAAGGGCGCAGTGATACAGTCGGCAGCGTACAAACTTGAACAGCGTGTGCAATGCGGGAGGAAAGGCAAAGCCTCTCAACTCCTGCGGGACAGGTCTGTTCTGGCCGCATCCAAAGAGGGAAGACCAGACTCCTGACACCCCAAGGGGGTACGCACAAAAATCAATTACAGGATTAAAATAGCACAATATATTCGGTTTGTCAAGCCGAATATACTATATATTGTGTTTTTTCAATTTAGTGCAGAATATAGGGAAGGATCTGTCCTCTTTAGCTTATGTACGAGGAAATAATCCATTTGCACCTTGAAAATTGCACACCTCGCCCCCGGAAGTTATACAGGAGTCGTGGACAGTATGCCGTTTGCGTACCCACGGCGGAAGCGCCGCACAGCGGCGGCCTGAAAATACACGGTCAAACTGGAGCGTAGGAAATGAGCCGGGGGTGAGCCAAATAAAATTTACAATTATCAGCTTGGCAATATATATCTGCTGCGGTATAATGTGCCTACCTGCTAATAGGATAGAAAGGAGGTACTTTCAACCGAACAGTTGCCAAGCTGCAAAGGAGTTCTTCAATGGAACAAAAAATTTGCAGCAACTCTGCTCAGCCCAGCACATATACGGTTGAGCAGGTTGCCGAGATTCTTGGTATCAGTATTCGCAAGGCTTATTACCTTTGTGAACACACAGACAATTTCAAAGTTCATCGACTTGGGAAGCGATGTATCCGTATTCATAAGGAATCATTTGATCGCTGGTTCAATGGATGTGGCAACGCTTCCTAAGCATACCAAGAGAAAGGGCGTTTACCATGGCAACATATAAAATTCGGGGCATGTCCCACAATGTTATTTTTTCCTATCTGACCGAAACTGGGGAAAGGAAGCAACACTGGGAGTCCTATGAGACTGAATTGGAGGCGATTCAACGCAAGGCGTACATTGATGTTCTTCAAAAGGGGAAGCGGTATGACGACATCCGGAAAGCTGCCTTGGAGTATAAAAAGAAACGAGCAATCGAGGCATCCTCCGTCAAGATGGCCCATGCCGCCCTGCCAGGTCAACCGACTGCACCTTCTCTCCAAGAGGACAACACCTGCCGTACCTTTCGAGAGTTCATGGAAAAATTCCTGCCCTTCCACGCTCGAAAAGAACGATTTTCCCCCAACACTTATGACAGCTACATCAGCAATCTTGAAAATCACATCTATCCGTATTTTGGGGATCGGGTTATGAGCACTATCACAGCAGAGGATATTGACTGTTTTTTGGACTACTTGACGCAGAAGCCCTGTAAAGGGAGCAAAAGCTATGGAAAGCGCGCTGATGAAACGCCGCACCTTTCATCTGGAACTATTAAGAAAGTCTACAACATCTTGATGGTTGGGTTTCCTACAGCGAAAAAGTGGCGCTACATCACAGAGATCCCAGACACCACCCCTCCCGCCGAAAAGTATAAAAAGCGCTCGGCATGGGAGCCAGAGAAAATCTTTGAGACACTGGATGGTATGAAAGACAACCCACTTCTTCATTTGGCTGTCCACATGGCTTTCGTATGCTCCTTCCGGGCTGGGGAAGTAGCCGGGATCGACATCTCAACAATTGACTTCCGAGATCGGAGTCTTTGGGTCACACAAATCGTTCAACGAGTATCTGATGAGGCAATCAAAACAATCCCAAAAGAGGAAATCATCGCTGTCTTTCCAAAACAGGTTGCTACAGCTAAAAGCAGCCTTATTCTCAAAGATCCCAAAACAGAAGGCAGCAAACGAAAACAGTATCTGACCACCCCGCTATTGCAAGAGATCAAAGAGCGGCTGACTGTGATTGAAGGCAACAAAGCGTTCTTCGGCAAAAGCTATCATAATTACGGCTTGCTGTTTTGCCAGCCAGATGGTCGGCCCGTTGATCCCAAGTGGTTCAATTCGGCTTTCAAGGAATGGCAGCGGTCAATCGGTATTGATCACCCAATCGAGCTTCAAGGGCTCCGCAAGTCTGGTCAGATGCACAAGGTTCGTCTCAGCCAAAATAACTACCAGCTTGTCGCTGAAAGCGGAGGTCAGTCGCCCCAAGTCCTTATGAGTAACTACAACGAGGCTCTGGACTCTGAAAAACGCACTCTGTCCCTTCTGGTGGAAACAAGCTTTTATCCCGGATATGCTTCTCCAACTATCACAGACTTTTCCTCCGTTCAGGCACTTGATTTACTGATGAAAAAAGTACAGCAGGATCCCACTCTGTATCAACAGCTTTTGCAGTTAATGGTTGCCGATGCAGCTAAGGCAACATAATGCACAAAGAATTTGGATTAGCATGATTGTTAGCATGGCGGGCCTTTTTGACTTGCCGGAAGAAAAAGTAAAAACCCGCTATCCCTTGCGGGACAACGGGTTTCTTTGGAGCTGCTACCCAGATTTGAACTGGGGACCTCATCCTTACCAAGGATGCGCTCTACCGACTGAGCTACAGCAGCATAAAATGGCGACCCGGAACGGGCTCGAACCGTCGACCTCTAGCGTGACAGGCTAGCGTTCTAACCAA
>JAETOP010000044.1 GCA_021771675.1 Oscillospiraceae bacterium
GAGATGGAAGCTCCTATCGAGGATATGAAGCGGTTCCTGGACGGGCTGTTACATATCTTCGACAAAGGGCGTACCAGGGTAGATACAGCCTATCTGTATAACATCCTGCATGACGCCCAAGTGCGGCTAAACGCCGCCAACGATTCCGTGGCACCTTGACAACATAATATGCCGGGAAAACCCGGCAGAAATGATGTAACGCACATCATACGTCACAGGCCCGATTGCCACGGATAGAAAGGAGTTTTTATCTATGGCAAGAGGCCCTGTACGCAAAAAGGGCAAAAAGTGGTACTACCGCTTCTACGTGGAGGACGAGAGCGGACGGCAGGTACAGCGGGAGTTCGCTGGGACGGAGAGCAAATCCGAGACGGAAGCCCTACTCCGCAAGGCGATGGAGGACTACGAGGCAAAGAAATTTGTTGCCAAATCTGAAAACGCCACCGTGGGCCAACTGCTGGATATGTGGGTGGAGGAGGAATTGAAGCCCGGAAATCTCAGCAACGGCACCGTGATGGCCTATCAGGGGACAGTCAACCGCATCAAACAGCACTCTATTGGCAATCGCAAGCTGAAAAGTGTCACCCCCGACCACCTGCAAGCCTACATCGACCTTCTCGGTTTCGGCGGGACAAACCCGGACGGCACAGCGGCGAAGGCGCTCAGTAAGGGGTACTTACGGCAGTATTCGGCAGTCCTGCAAGGGGCGTTCCGCTTCGCGGTATTCCCCAAGCGGCTCATCAGCTTCAACCCCATGCAGTACGTGATTTGGCGGGGAAAGAAAGAGGACTACGAGCTGTTCTCTGTGGAGGATGGAGACGCCCCGGCTGTGCCCACCCTCACCCATGAGCAGTTCCGAGCATTGGAGGACTTTCTGAAAAGAAAAAACAATCCGGCTCTGCTGCCCATCCAAATCGCCTACTACACCGGGCTTCGTATTGGTGAGGTCTGCGCCCTCACATGGCAGGATGTCAACCTGGACGAGCAGTATCTCACGGTGCGTCGGAGTATCCGCTACAACGGGGCGAGGCATAAAACCGAGATTGGGGCCACCAAGCGGAAGAAAGTTCGCACCGTGGACTTCTGCGACACGCTGGCGGCGATTCTGCGGAGGGCCAAAAAGGAGCAGATTGGGAACCGCCTGCGTTATGGGGCGCTTTGCAGTCTCAACTACTACGTCGAGGTCAGGGAGAAAGACCGGGCCTATTACGAGGTCTATACCCTGCCCAGGACGGCTGAGGTGCCGGAGGGGTATCGGGAGCTTTCCTTTGTCTGCCTCCGGCCTGATGGGGCCGTTGAGACGCCGAGTACGGTGAGTGTCATGTGCCGTCAGGCGAAGAAGAAAGTAGCGGGGTTGGAGAGCTTTCACTTTCATATGCTCCGTCACACCTTTACGAGCAATTTGCTCTCCAACGGGGCAGCTCCCAAGGACGTGCAGGAGCTGCTGGGCCATGCCGACGTCAGTACCACGATGAATATTTACGCCCATGCCACAAGGGAGGCCAAGCGTACCTCCGCACGGCTGCTGGATAAGGTGGTCTGCGGAGAGTAAAAACTTTCCCTTGTTTCAGCCCGTGAGGGCAAAAACAAGGGAAATTACATAAGGTTTGAACATTAAACCGGCGAGAAGTCTTGATATATCATGGCTTCAAGAGGATTTAACAGATAAATCAAAATTTACTGAAGCAGACATTCCTCTAATTCCATAAGTCTGCATAGAGAGGAGCACATCGCCAAAATTAACATACCTGTGCTTGGGAAGGTATAATCCTTTTAATTTGGAAATTAGTTGATCAGCATTTTTCATCTTGCACACCCTCGCCTAACTCATCGCAGGATTTCAATTTATTTTATCAGATATTGCTGAATAATGCAATTCCTTGTTAATTAGATAAGGTGTATGCATTCTGCAGCTTACAATACACATTGCAAACCTGCAAACACTTTGCTAAAAGTTCAGCTTGTTCATAAAAAAGGCTGTATCCTCACCTTTAGTTACTCAATTTTAACTTGGCACATTTTCATGGTTCCCAGCGCCGCCCGGTGACTCTCCGGGGTCACACCGGCGCAGCACGACTCAATGACCCTCACTGGTGTCTCGGGGAGCGCCGCCTTGATCAGCAGCGCGTTGGACACCACGCAAATATCTGTGCACAGCCCCACCAGCGTAAGTTCCAACTCATCCCCCTGGGACATCTGGGCCAGCCTGTGTACCAGCTCAGTGGAACCGAAGGTAGGCTTGTCAATGATGGCCGCAGTGCCAAGGGCATCTGCGATCTCCGGCTGAAGTTCCCAGCCCTGTGTTCCTTTGACGCAGTGAGGAATTGGGAGGTTCCGCCCCTCCTGGGTGTCCAGATAGTTTTCTCCGTGGGTGTCGCGAGTGGCGATGATGTCACTGGCCGGATACTTCTTGATTTCCTCCGTCACACGTTCCACAATTGCCTCCGCTTCCGCCGTCCCCAGCGCTCCATCAATAAAATCGTTTTGCATATCAATAACAAGCAAGATTTTCCGCATAGCTGTTATCTCCTCTCTAAATCAGAACATTTATTATGTTTCTTCATTTTCCTGTGCGGCAGCAATCAGCTTGTCAAAATCGCTCTGGTATAAACGATCCTGAATGACGCAATATTGCCCAAACTTGCTTTCCGCAAACGCCTTTGCGATGGCGACAGTCACTTTTCCCTTTTGGCGCATTGCACCAGGAGATCAGCCCCATTTGTTCCTTCGCATGATCCGCCTTCGCCACGATGACCTCAGCGGCGGTGTTGCCATGAACAGCATAGTGCATCTTGCTCTGGACGGTCCGGACTTCGATCCCCTCTTCCTGAGCATCCTTGGTAAAGACGAAAAAATCAACTGTGCTGTTGCGAATTCGCAGATTGTCTCCCGGTATTGTATATCACCTTCTCTCTTATACAGTATAGCACATCTGGTGCCGGGATGGAATCCCTGCCTTTTGATACTGAGCCGATACTGAGCTATGTTCGGTTATAATATTTGTAGATGGACGCTCTATCGTTGGGAGCATGTCCCCAGCAGGTGGTAGGCGCAAAAATACGGCCACCACAGTGGGGCACACTCCATAAGGGAGTGTGCCCCAAAGGGTTACCGTAAGTGAAAATCATCCGATTTATAACGGTGCAACTTTGGTTACGCTGCCTTTTTCCTTCGCTTGTGCATGGCCTGATTGTGCTTTGAACAGTTGAAAAGCAAAGCTACCTGTTTTGTCATCCCTTCACCGCGCCGGCGGTCAGTCCCTGGATGAAATACCGCTGGAGGAATACAAAAATGATGGTCACCGGGATGGCTGCCACGATTGAGGCCGCCATCATATAGCCCCAGTTGGTGGACGCCTCCCCCAAGAAGGTCATCACCAGGCCGGAGGCCAGGGTCCGCCGGGAGGTGTCCGTCACCAGTGTCATGGAGTAAAGCAGATCGTTCCAGCTCCACACGAAGCCGTAGATGGCGATGGAGATCATGCCGGGCACCGCCATGGGGAAGATGATGCGGGTCATGATCCGCCAGTGGCCCGCGCCGTCGATCTTGGCGCTCTCTATCAGGGCGTCGGGGATCTGGTCGAAATAGCTCTTTAGGGTCCAGGTACCCACGGGAAGGGTAAACACCACATAGCTGATGAGCAGGGCCCAGTAGCTGCCAAGCAGGCCCAACCGGTTCATCAACGCGTAGATGGACAGCAACAGAATAGCCTGAGGAAAGGCCTGGCTCATCATAAACAGCCCCATGACGAACTTCCGGCCCCGGTAGCGGAACTTAGCAAAGCTGTACCCCGCGAAGGAGCACACCACCGTGGCCATCAGACTGGACCCGAACGAGACGATGAGGCTGTTCTTCAGGTAGGTCATGATCTTGGCATCGGTGAGGATGTGCAGGATATTGTCAAAGGTGAGGGGACCGGTAAAAAAGTAACTGCTGAAGGTCTGATCGGTGGGCTTCAGCGCCGTGTTGATCATCCACAGCAGTGGGAAGAACACGAAAAAGCCGATCACGATCAGGGAGATCCAGAAAAACGCCCGGAATGCCTTCGTCTTTTGAAACACGCTCTTTTCCCTCCCTCACTCGGACTCGTTGACCCGGCGCAGATAGACGAAGCTGAAGCAGGCCAGCAGCACTGCCCAGATGGTGCCGATGGTGGCCGCCTTGCCCATGTTCCAGTTTTTGAACGCAGTGGTATACACCTCAATGGACAAGGTCGTGGTGGCCCGGGCCGGGCCGCCTTGGGTCATGGTCCAGGGCAGGTCGAAGTGCTGAAGGTTGCCGATGAGCCCCAGGATAAACACCAGAAAGGCAGTCTGCCGCATACCGGGCAGGATCACATGGCAAAAGGTCTGCCAGTTGTTGGCACCGTCCACATGGGCGGCCTCGATCTGATCCCGGGGGACGCTCTGTAAGCCGCCCAGGAGGAAGGCCATGTACCAGGGCAGCATCTGCCAGGTGCGGGCCACCACCACGCACAGCAGGGCGGTGTTGGTCTGGCCCAGCCAAGGGATGCCGGTATCCAGGATGCCCAGCCCTTGGAGGATGCTGTTGAGGATGCCGTACTGTCCGTTGAAGATCCAGCTCCACAGAAAGCCGATAGCCGTTCCGGGGATGATCCAGTTCACCAAGGTCACCCCCCGCAGAAGCTCCGCCCCCCGGAAACCCTGGTCCAGCAGGATGGCCCAGATCATGCCCAGCACATAGGGCAGAACCGTACTCCCCAATACGAACAGGGCGGTTGTCAGCAGGGTCTTGCCAAAATAAGGATCCCGGAAAACCTTTGTGTAGTTCTCCAGCCAGACCCAGTGGAATTCCGGATACAGCATGGAGCGGTCGGTGAAGCTCATGAGGATGGCATCTACAAAGGGGTACAGGATGATGGCCGCGAACACGGCCAGACCGGGCAGAATCAGCGCCACGCCCACCTGGCTGTCGGTGAGCCTGTCCGCGTTTTTGATCTTGTTCATGGAAAACCTCCTGGCGCGTCAGCCGCGCCTGTTCCGCCAGAAAGAGGAGCGGCCCCGGATCGCGGGGAAACGCGGAACCACTCCTCCTTTTTACTCCTGTGCCGGATTGGAACTCACAACGCCTCCAGTCGGGCGGCCATGTCGCTCACGCACTGCTCGGCGGTCTTCTGGCCCAGCAGGGCGTATTGCAGCTCCTCGGTGATGATGGTCTTGATCTCGCTGGCGTTGGTCATGCGGGCGGTCTCCTCCAGACGGGCGGTGGCGGTGGAGCTCAGGAAGCCGTTGAGGTAGGCGTCGTTCTTCACCTGATCCAGGCTGGCGGCGCTCTTGGTCACTGGGGGCATTCCGTTGTTCTCGAAGTAGTCCAGGGCCACCTCGTCGCTGATGAGGGTCTTGGCCAGCTCAGCGGCCTCGGCCTGGTGCTGGGAGTCCTTGAAGGCCACCAGCATGTGGCCCCACATGGTGGACTGGGGCGCGTCGCCCTGCTTCAGCACCGGGCGGGGCATGGCGGAGCATACGTTTACCACATCCTCGGGGGCCACGCCGTTGTTCACCGCCTGGCCCTTGGCCACCACGGCGTCGTCGTAGAAGGCCACCTTGCCTTGGGCAAAGAGCTGGCGGGCCTCGCCACGGCCAGTGTCCATGGCGATGAAGCCCTTCTCCATCAGACTCTGATACCACTGGACGCAGGCCACGGCGGCCTCGCTGTTCAGGGCTACGCTGCCATCATCATTAAAAATGGCACCGCCGAAGGTCCACAGCCAAGGCATGAAGTCGCCGGCGCAAGTGGCGTCTTTGGTGGACACGGCATAGGGCACCACGTCGGGGTTCGCGGCCTTGATATCGGCCAGGCACTGTTCAAACTCGGCGATGGTGGCGGGAATCTTATCCCAGCCTGCTGTAGAGAGAAGTTCTGGATTATACACCATGGTAATAGAGGCCATGCTCCAGGGCATACCAAGCTGCTTTCCGTCGATGTTGCCCACGCTTAGGGCGGACTGCTCGAAGGTAGCCTCCATGAAGTCTTTGCCCAAGATGTCGTTCCAGTCGGCCAGCACCCCAGCGGCAGCCACGGTGTTGAAGATGCCGATGTCCGCCTGGGCCAGATCCAGCTGCTCCTTGCCCTGGGTGCGAATCAGCAGCTGCTGGGCAGTGTCCGCCCAGGTCCAGCCCACCCAGGTCACGTCGTTTCCGCTGGACTTTTCGTAAGTCTCCATCATGCGCTGGAAGATGGCCTTGCTGGCCTCCTCCTCACCGGACCAACCGGCCCAGACGATCTCGGTGCCGCCCTCCGGCGGGGTGGAGCCCTCCGGAGCCGGGGCCTGGGAGTTGCCCGGCTGTCCGCCGCTCTGGCTGGTGGCGGGCGGGGTGTCGCCGCTGCCGCACCCGGCCAGCAGGGACAGAGACATGGCGCCCGCAAGGAGCATCGCAAAGAGTTTCCGCAGTTTCATGTTCATTCTTCCTTTCAAATGTGATGCTGATTGATTATGGATCCCGGCTTCCGCCGTGAGTTCACTGGGTCGTTGGGCCGTAAGCCCGCACCTCGTAAACTGCGGGGCCCCACCCGCCCCAGGTTTCGGGGAAGCGCAGCCGGAGGGCCGTGGTTTCTACCGGCGTGGGGAACCGCATTACCACCAGCCGTTGGTGATTTTCCCCGGTGCTCCACACCGCCCGCCAGGCTCCGCCTCCGTCCAGCGCCTCCACCTGGATATGTTTAACCAGCCGGGGCGGCATCCCGGTCCGGGGAACGTAGTGGTGGCTCTCCTCCCAGTACTGGGCCCGACTGCTGGGCAGCTCCATGGTCAGATCCGGGTCCAGGTATAGCCGCAGCTCCCGGATGGCAACAGGGGCGGGCCAGTCCAGCCGGAGCCAGGGTTCCCGGTCAGCCGGGGCAGCGCACCACTGGTTCGGTTGGCCCCAGGGCCGGGCACAGCCGTTGAGGACCTGTTGAGGATGGTACAGCGACCCCTCTCCGGAGCGGTACTGAATGGCGGGAAATGCGTATTCCGGCCGCCGCTCCCGGCCGCACAGGAAGCCGGTCCGGCCCTCCTCCGTCAAGGTCAGGGAGACACCGGGCGCATTGTCGAACCGCAGGATGCAGAACCGCCCGCCGCACCCCTCCGGCACTGTCAGCTTCACCCCCTGTTCTCCGGGCTTCAGATCCCAGGTAAAACGACCCTCCTCCCGGCCCGCCAGAAATCGGCTGGGCAACATGGTGGACTGGAGGGCACCCGTCAACCGGGTGGAGGTCTTGCTGCGGAAGGTGACAACAGCCCGCCCTCCGGCCACGCCGGGGAACACCGCAAACGCGCCGCCAGTCAGCTCCAAACCGCCGCTGATCGCCCCGATCTGGCCGTTGTGGGCACTACTGGCCGAGATCTGCGCCCGCCAAGCCAGGTTTTCCCCGTCCTCAGTGCCCACACCGGGGATGAACATATCCTCCCGGAGAAGGGTCTGCCGGACTTGCTCCACCTGGGAGGGGGACAACCCCGCCGGGGGGCGGTCCTGGACGATGCAGGCCGCCGCCAGGGTGCCCGCCGCCTGACCGGAGAGGGCACAGGTGTTCATAATGCGGCTGGAGGCAAAGGCGTCTCGCTCCGCGCCGATGTTCCGCCCGGCAAACAGCAGATTGGGCACATCCCTCTGATAAAGGCACCGCAGAGGGATTTGATAGACGGGGACGGGGATTTGTACACAGTTGTCCGCTTGGGAGTCCAGAATGCCCCCCGCGGGGTGGAGATCCATGTACCAGCCACCGTAAAAGGCCCCGTCTGGGAACTGTCGCCCCTCCATAAGATCCTGCCGGGTCAGGAGGTATTCCGTCTCCATTCGTCTGCTCTCCCGCTTCCCTGGGAGGCTTCCAATCCAGTCCAAGGTGTAGCAATCCGCGTCAAATTTTCCGCTGTTTTTGATATAGTTCCACACACCCAGTACCAGCCGCTTCAGCTCTATGGCGATATCCTGGGCGGCGGAGATAGTGTCGCGGCCCCCCCCGTACTCAAACCACCAGCAGTCGCTTCCGCTGAGCCGTTCGTTGACCACCCGGCCCCCGTTTCCGATGAGCCGTTCCACCTCCTCCAGCCCATAGGCATAGGCGGGGGGAATGAAGCGGACGGGGTGGTTCTCCTTCCTGGTGTAGTACAGGATAGAGCTGCCCAGCAGTTCTCCGTCCGTCTCCGGCCCGCCGCCGGTAACACGCTGGGCGCCCATATAGTAGGGAACTCCCGCCTTCGCGCCGATGGTGCCATCGCCGGTGGCGTCCACAAAGTATTTGGCTCGGACGGTCAGCTTGGTTTCGGTACCCTGCTGGGCGCCGGAGACGGAAGCGATTTGGTTTCCTTCCAATGCCACATCCGTCACGTCCGTGTTAAGAAAAAGCCGGAGATTATCCTGGCCTAACACGGCGTCAAGCAGAATTTCATCCCAAAAGACCGGGTTCGCGTCCGGGTTTTTGTACAGGTTTTCCAGCTTCAGCTGGCCCCAGATTCCCATTTCCTCAGCAAAAAGGCTCCCTGCCCCGGTGGCTCCCCGGGTCCAAACCCGTATTTCACTGCTGGAATTGCCCCCCAGCACCGGGCGGTTCCCGATGAGCACGGTGCGCACCCCCAGCCGCGCTGCGGCCAGCGCTGCGCACACTCCGGCGGGCCCTCCGCCAACAACGGCCAGTTCCGCATCGATTTCCTTCATGGTATCACCTGCCTCGCAACAAGCCTTCAATATTATGAACCTTTGTTGTGTGGATTTTTGAAGAAACTATAATTCGTGTTCTCTGTCTTCCAGCGGAAAACAGAAAAATCAATAAATTCTCTTGTCATTTTTTAGCTTATCTGTCTTTTCTGCCTAAATCATAGCAGGAGAGCTTCCTCTTTGCAATAAATAATCCACACATAATCTGGATTATTCTGCACTAATATTGACTTTTCAGTCGGTCAGGCGTAAGGTATATAGTGGAGGATTATCTGAAAAAGGAGGGAAAACTTATGGCTGGCTCTTACGAAAAGATCAGGGACTATCTCTCATACCTCCACGACCGGCACAACGTCCAGATCTGCATCAAGGATTTCTGCGGCTTCATTCCCATTAACAAGGCGTTGGATGAGGCGGTGCGCCCCTTTCTGGCCCACACCAATGTGTTCTGTATGTACATGAAATCCACTCAGGAACACTACCGGGTGTGCCTGTCTATGATCCGCCGGATGTATAACAAGTGCAAAATCACCCGGAAGGCTTTTTTTGGCCTGTGCCACGCCGGGCTGGCGGAGTATGTGGTGCCCATCTACAGCGGCGATGTGCTCATCGGCTGTATCAACGCCGGATTTTTTCAGATGGACGAGCGCCGGACCCAGGCGCGCATCTGCAGGGCCTGCCGCCATGCTCCCGCGCTGGACTGTCAGGAGGCGCTGGCGCTGTACCGGAAGGGGGTGCAGACCGCTGACATAGACGTGGACAGTATGCTCATCGGTCTGGAGCTGCTGGCGGAATATCTGGGGCAGACCTACACTATCTTGCAGACCACACACAGCGCCCCCGCCTCCGTTCGCGGATATCACACTTCCGGCGAGGACACCATCCTCAGCCACGCCATGGAGTATATCCGGCTGAACTCGGGCAGCCACATCTCCGTGACCGCCCTGGCCCGGTTCTGCCATTGCAGTGAATCCTATCTAAGCCGCATTTTCAAACGGCGCACTGGGGTGAATATCAACGTGTACGTCAACAAAGTGCGCATGGAGCTGGCAAAAAACCACCTGTTGCTGTCCAACGAAAGCGTGGCCGAGATTGCCTCCCGGGTGGGGTTCAACGACCCAAACTACTTTTCGCGGGTCTTTACCCAGATCATCGGCGTCTCTCCCACGGAGTTCCGGCGGCGTTTCCAGCAGGAGCTTCCCACGGACAATGCAACCGACAAACGCTAAATTGCACTTTTGATGTGCGAAATGGCAAAAGAGCCTGAGCATTTATTCTGAAATGCCCAGGCTCTTTTTAGATGTGCATAGAGTTTAATGGAGTGTGCCTTTTTTACAGCATATACCGCTCCCTGTTATATAATTCTTCGAACGCGTTTGCTGCAGCATTTACTCTATTTTTCTCATCTTCATCTTTGATTTTTCTTGCTTCCTGACTGAGAAGCTCTCCATGAAATCTATGCTTCTTAACTGTATCTGTGCCGGAACTGTCAAATTTTTTCTGCCGATATAACTGCTGTAATTTCCATGTTGGGAAATATTTCTCTAATACTTCATAAGCCTCAGTAATATCCATGCCTTTCGCTCCAATCATTTAGTATGAGCAATAGTTCTCAGTGATTTTGATGCAATTACCTACTCTTGCGGTAGAGGTGTGCAGATTGGTTGAGCCGGAAATTCCTTATACGTTTTTCCATCCAGCTTACATCCCGCTGTGCTATGATGGAACCCTCCCCACTGTTTCTATAGAAAAGGGAACATTGGCAGCCTGTCAACCCATCATGGTGCAATGTGGGTAAAATCGCTTTTTCGGAAAGCGCTGTAGCACAATGCTCTTAGCAACCCGCCGTATATACTGCCCCTTTTATTGCCAGACTTCCGCTTCTAAAATTTCCACGAACGCTTCCAGTCCAGCCTGGTCGTCCTCCGTAAAGCGTCCGATGTGCGGACTGTCTATGTCCAAGACTCCAATGATGTTTCCACCCGTCCGGATGGGCACCACGATCTCAGAGTTGGACGCGCTGTCGCAGGCGATGTGCCCCGGGAACTGATGGACGTCCCTTACCAGCTGTGTCCTGCCCTCTGCCACAGCGGTTCCGCACACGCCCCGTCCTACTGGGATCTCGATGCAGGCAGGCTTCCCCTGAAAGGGGCCCAGCACCAAGGTGCTACCCTCCAGCAGATAGAACCCCGCCCAGTTGAGCCCGTCCAGTGTGTGGTAGAGCAGGGCCGCGGCGTTGGCCAGATTGGCGGTTTGGTGGGGTACGCCGTGGATCAGCGCCGAGAGTTGGGCATTCAACGTTTGATAGTCTGTCATTTCAGCTTCATCCCGTCCTGGAAAGCATTGCCCACCTTCTCGCCCAGCACATGGTAGGCACTGTTAATGGGGTCAAACACAATGGGGGCCAGCTTGGACACGTCCACTTTGCCATCCGGGGCAAGGACGCTCTCGTCTACGCTGACATTGACGATCTCACCCACCAGGCGGCAGCTTTCCGGGTCATAGCTGATGAGCTTACACTCCACCGCCATGGCCAGCTCGTCAATGAGCGGGGCATCTACAAATTCGCTTTTTGTGGTGTGGAATCCGGCCTTGGCCAGCTTATCTGGCACATCGTTGCCGGACACCACGCCCACATAGTCGCACTCCGCCACGTGGGCAGCGTCGGCCATGCTGACGGTGAACGCCTTGCGCTCCAGGATGTTCTTCGTGGTCTTGTGCCCCGCACTCAAGCACATGGACAGCTCATTTGCCTCGCTGATGCCGCCCCAGGCGGCGTTCATGGCGTCCGGCGTGCCGTCCGGGCCGTAGGTGGCGATGATGAACACCGGCTGGGGGTAGGTGTAGGGCTTAGCTCCAAAGTTTTTCCGCATGGTGGCATCCTCCTTAGTAAAAATTTCCCTGTCTGTCCAGGCAGCTGTCCGCCTCATAGCGGCGGCGGTTGTTCAGAAAGAACCGCTTGATTTGTTTGGGGGCGTGGACGGCGCTGTTTTTCCCAGTATAACATATTTCCCGCTCTGCGTCGAGAGGCAACTCCACCAGCTTCTGCGGAGAACGCAGACCACGCAATCTGTATCCCCGCTCCGTTAAGGAGGCGTAGGTGCGCTCTATCACAGTTCTGCGTTCTGCCTGGTTCATAACCGCTCCTCCTTCAAGGGAAACTCCGCGGATGTTCCATCCTCGATCTCCAAAATATCCTCAATGGGGATGGCCGTCCCATCGGTGAGGGTCAACCGTCCTTCCAATGGATCCAGCTTTTTCACCATGCCCACGGTAGTGACATAGGCCCCGCCGCTTTTCCTGCCGTCCGGCTGGAAATAGGTAAAGGCCGCTTCATTGCCGGTGTCTGCCAGAAAACGCAGCTTCTCATCCAGCACCGCTTTCTCCTCCTCGGTGAGTTCCACCTTTTCCCCGGTGAGCCGGGCCGTTTCCTGGATGGCCGCGCCATAACCCGTCAGGGCCTGGAACGGGGTGAACTGAGCCGCCCGGTCGATCATAGGCATACGGGGATGCCTGGACGATGTGGGGCGGGGCAGGTTGATGATATCGTCGTAGGCTCCCATTACGCTTTGTGCCCCCCTATCCTCCCGTTGCGGTCAGCGGCGGTGGCGCCATCTACCAGGTTGGTGCCCTTCAAAATGGCGTTCTTGCCGAATTTGCTCTTGATGTCCAGCATGGTTTCCTGGAGCTTCTTCTCCCGGGCCAGCGCCGCTTTCTCTGCCTGTGCGGCTTCCGCATCGGTCAAGAGATCCAACTGCTCCATAGCGGGCGCGGTGGAGACGGAACCCTCCTCCGCCACCCGGTTGGCGGTGAGGTACAGCCGCCGCACCAGCAAGTCCCTGTTTACGATGCGGTCAAACAGCTCCAATACCGCTGCCGTGATGCGCTTGGCGGAGTCGGTGTATCCTTCCAGGTTGGCGGTACCGTGGGCGTGTTTGGGGATCTGCCGCCCATAGCGGTCGGTGGTCACCGCACCTTGATATTGCTTCCGGCGGTCAGGATCCCGCAGGTTGTCGATGTCGTAGCCCACGGTGAGGGTGAGCTGATCGGTGACCAGCCGCTGGCCCACCAAATCCAGCGCCAGCTGATCCGCCATCTCCCAGGCCACCATCCGGGCCTTGCCGAAGTCATAGGGGCAGGTAAGCACCTGGCCGGAGCCTACGCTTTTTGCCTCTGGCTTGTACGCCTTGACGTCCGCCATAGTGACCGGCTCATAGCCCCAGGCGTGGTCGATGAGCAATTCCGCGTTGACGCCGAACATCCGATAGAGCAGTTCTTCATTGTAATAATCGGTGGGCTTCCCGATGGAACAGCGGGCAATATCGCCCATGGTGAGCAGTCCCTGGGCCTCCAGCTTTTTGGCATAGCCCCGGCCCACCCGCCAGAAGTCGGTGAGGGGGCGGTGATCCCACAGCAGCCTGCGGTAGCTCAGCTCGTTCAATTCGGCGACGCGCACACCGTTTTTGTCCGGTTTGGTATGCTTGGCCCAGATGTCCATGGCCACCTTTGCCAGGTAGAGGTTGGAGCCGATGCCCGCCGTGGCGGTGATGCCAGTGGTGTCCAGCACATCCAGCACGATTTTCCGGGCCAGTTCCCTGGGGGTGAGCCGATAGGTGGGCAGATAGTTGGTCACGTCCATGAGTACCTCGTCGATGCTGTACACGTGAATGTCACTGGGGGCTACGTACTTCAGGTAGACGTTATAGATTTTGGTGCTCCACTCAATATAATGGGCCATCCGGGGCGGAGCTGCCAGGTAGTCCAACGCCAGCTCGGGGTGCCGTTTCACCTCCGGGTCGTTCCAGGACGAGCCGGTAAACTGCCGTCCCGGAGCTTTCCACCGCCGCTGGGCATTCACCTCCGCCACCTTCTGCACTACTTCAAACAGTCGGGCCCGCCCGGGGATGCCGTAGGCTTTCAGGGAGGGGGAGACCGCCAGGCAGATGGTCTTTTCCGTCCGGCTTTTGTCCGCCACCACCAGGTTAGTGGTGAGGGGATCCAGGCCGCGCTCAATACATTCCACCGAGGCGTAAAAACTTTTCAAGTAAAGCCGAAATCGGCTTTATCTCAATAATGCCGAGAAAAAAGAAATGCCGATATAACTGATAAGTGCCCAAAAATAAACGAGCATTTCCGTGAAATATCGGCATTTTATTTTAGATTAACCCATAAAGCTGCTTGATGATATCATCATTATCCCCATATTTGAATTTCTCGTCATCCCTAAACACAGAATTCTCCTTCGATGAGATTTTCTTAACAGCAGCCTGCTTCATCTCTGTAGTAGCATTGGCATATATCAGAGAAGTTTCCATTTGAGAGTGTCCAAGCCATTGCGCAACCATTTCCAACGGCATTCCCGCCATATATAGGTGCATTGCCCGGGTGTGGCGAAAAAGGTGCGGATGCAGATGAGGAATAGTGGGCATGGCATCCCTGGCCTTGGCCCCATACTTCGATATAAAACACTGGGCGTTATCACAGGACATCTTTGTGGCTATGCCATTGCGTTTTGTATAAAACAAGTAGTCATTCAAGTTCCCGTTTTTGTGAAAGTGAACGCGGTACTCCTCATACATCGGAATCAATTCCGCTGAAATCGGCGTGGCGCAGAACTTATTTCCCTTTCCGATGATGCGCAGACGTGCTCCGCTGCTATTTACAGAGAAATCTTTTATTGTTAAATCCAGGATTTCTTGAATCCGGCAGCCGCTGTCGTAAAGCAGGTGCATAAAAAAGCGATCACGTAGCCCAATACTTTTGTGGGGATCAGGCTGCGCCAGAATCAACTTCATTTCCGGGACCGTGAGATATTTGATTCCATCTGCACATTCTTTTGGAAACTCCTCTATTTTCTGTATGGCCGATAATTCGGAAAGTAATAATATATTTTCTTCCATAAGAAATCGACAAAATCTTCGCAGATGTACCAGCCGCAGATTTGCGGTGGATATTTTATTCCCACGATAAGATCTCAGCCAGTCCATAAACGCCAAAATGTTCTTCTGGTTGAAGTCGGCAGCGGTGATGCCGCTCAGCCCCTTGGAAAGCAGGTTCTGCAAAAATACAAGATATAAGTTCAGAGTATAGCGGTACGCAATTACTGTATTGATGCTTTCTCTTTTTATGATGGGCATATATTCTGTTAAGAACCGCCGGATTTTCTCAAACAGCGCTGGATCTTTAATCTTTTTCATGGAAGGCTCCCTCCGTTTTATAAATTTCTTTAAGCATATCCCAATTGATTCCAGGGGAAGCCTTCAATCGTTCTGGAAGAAGGTGTATATAATACACTGTTTCTTCTAAACTCACATGGCCCATATAGGTACTTAAAAATGGGATAAGTGCCATAACGTCACGCTTTTCATCCACCCAGCGCATAAGAGCTCTTGTAGCGAAACTGTGCCGAAGATCATAAGGACGGGGCATATTTTTGCCGCTTGAAAGGCCGCTTCTGATCCAGGCCCTATTAAAACGGTTCCTTGCCCATGTTGCTGAAAATCTACCTCCATTCCAATGCTGAAAGAACCATTCACGCTGCCCCGCCAGTTGGTCGTATCTGGCACAAAGCGTTCGCATATCTTCCGAGATGATGATGTGGCGGTCTTTTCCCCGCTTGGATTTTCGGATAAAAATGTCACCGGCTCTTAAATCAACATCCTCGATTCGGAGGTTTAGAGGCTCACCTGGACGCATACCACAGCAAAGTTCCAACCTGAACAGCACAGGCAGGATCAGCTCTGCACGGGACCGCGCGCAAGGCTTCACATCATCAATTGCGTCAAAAAGGCATCGCAGTTCAAGATCCGTGAAAATATAGGGTTGATATCGCTGAACTTTAATATTGTAATCTTCCGTTGGGACAAATGCTGTATACCCAACAGCATTCAGGTAGCGGGTAAAGTGCCGCAGATTGATTATCACATGTTTTCTCGTATTATCAGTGGCAAATTCCCGCACTACCAACCAACTATCCAACATTTGCTTGGTGATCTCCTCTGCGTCAGGGAAAGCTACCGCACCATATTCGAGGAAAGGCAATATGTGAGCAGCTACATAAGTTGCAGCATTGTAGCCGAGGGATACCTTTAGGTCAACCATATCATAATATGCCGCATTCATCTTCTCCCAAAAATTCACGCCAATCACCGTCCCTTCCCCAAACTGTGGATAGATGGGAACGCAACATCTGCATAGATCCCCCTTGAAATAGGAACCTCAGAAAAATCAGCGGAACACAGTGCGGTTTGCGTCCTGTTGAAGCTGAGATATGCTTTGCCGGATGACATATCGCTATGCCCGAGCATCTGTGAAATGGATGTAATCGGAACCTCTGCTTCCGCAAGCTCTGTCCCAAAAGCGCGGCGCAGACTATGAAATGAACGATAACTTTTCTTTTCGATACCTGCTAACCGGCAGTATTTGTCAATCATATAGTCCAGCGGACTTGTACTGGCAATTGCTGTGTAGGGTGGGTACGCTCTGATAAATACACTGTTATCTTCGCATTTAGGCCGTTCCTTCAAAATGTAGTAGCGATAGCGTTGAGAGTTTTCCCGTTAAGGACAGCGGCTATGGGCTTGCCAGTCTTTTTTTGAACGATTCGCAGCTCTTGTTCCTTCCAATCGATATCCCCCAATTTCAAATTTCTGATATCCACGCAGCGAAGACCGGAATTGAACGCAAGCAGGATGATTGCCCGGTCATGCATAGGGGTTTGGGAATGTCCATCAACCGCCTCCAATACCGCACTGATTTCAAGTTGCGTATATGGCTGAATCAGACGGCTTGGAGGCGTCTGAGGGCGGAACAGGCTCAAGTCAATCTTGATTTTTGTTAATTGAGAGGCATTCAAGTAGTCCGCCGTAAACTTCAGGGCCCGAATGACAACGTTCATATTGTTTTGATTGGTTTTTGCCGCCTCGTTAATGAAATCAAGAAAATCTTTGTCTCTGATTTGAGTAATCTCCTTACGGTGCTTCTCTATAAAGCAGAAGAAATGCCGAATTGGTATTGATAATTTCTTTTGATATTCCTCTTTTAACCTCGTGCCCTCCAAAATCAAATCCACATGTGCTTGGTTTCCTTTGCTGGGCTTGTACCATTTGGTGTCTTTTACGATTGAAAAGTCTACCTCTCCAGTGCTGACATAAGACTGAATGCGGAAGGCTGCTGTTACGAAAGAGCGATAAAACTTTCTGCTGATTTCCCCGCTTTCATACCTCTTTTGCTGGTAAGCACATAGGCTCTCCAGCAATTCAAAGGAACAAATTTCAGCTCCGTGCTCATGATGCCAGTTGATAATCGGGTGATAGACACTCCAATTGATGCACTTTATGGAAATAATCCCCAATTCCGCGTTTACGCATTGCGTCCAGCACATCGGCTACAGTATCTTCAATTTTTTGCAAAACGGCACCTCCTGCTATACTTGATGCTTTCAAGTATAACAGATAATGCCGATACTATCTGCTATTACTTTCTTTTTTAAAGGTATTTGCAGACAATATCGGCATTTTCAATTCATTCACTTGTGTTTAGATCTGCCTTATTACCTATTAACAGATAAACATAAAGTCCCGTATCTCTACTTCGATGATTTTCTGATAAATACACAATGATTCCTGTTTTCTATATGGTAATTTTTCACTATTTGTGTTAAAATGCAATTGGACAAAAATAGTGCATGATTTTCAACTATTCTGTAGAGGAGGATATCATGAAAACCAAGAAAACCATATTAAATCGGTTTAAGAAATCGAATCCGCTTAAAAAATTTTTCGAGCTGATCCAAGGCAAAAATCGGGTTGCCGCAAATATATCGCCGGAAAGACCTCAAAAGGAACATACCAACCGCCCTATTTCAGATATCTTGTCTAATATCGCCAAGCAGAACGCAGATAAATACAATTGGTCTGATGTCGTCGGTGTGCTGGCTGGTATCATTGGTTTGGCGGCATATTGCACCAGTCCGGCCCTTGCCAAATATCGAGGAACTCAAGTGCTACTGGGAGCTGCTTGGGCTGCAATCGGGGTCATGTTTTTAATTTTGATCTGGGAATTGTTGTGCATCGGTGTCTGGGAAAAGACGAAAAAATTGCTTTCTGTCGTGCACACCCACCTCAGACCGCATTGGCGACCTGTCCTCCTTGCTTTGTGCGCCCTTGTTCTTTTGATCAGTGCACTCGTATGTATTTTTAACCCTCCGCTAAAAACGGAATATTATGCTGGAATTACTGAGATTTATGGTGTGCCCACCGGGATAGGCGCACTATCCCCAGATGAACTGGAGAACCGATCTATATACTGGAAGGTCGTAGACCACAGATGGAGCAAGCGTATTGATGTTACCTATGTGGATCCATATGGGCAACTGGAGGTAATGAGAGAGAACTCCAGCGCTTACAGTATGGATCTTTTCCCTGCTGCGGCCCGCATCGTCTGCAAATACAGCACTGATCAGGAAGAGTTCCGTGCAAAACTGGACGAGGCTACGTTCACCACCGCCGACGAAGCAGGGATCCTGCGTATGCCAGTCAGCATGTCCTATTTCAGTAGCAGCGGGAAACTCCTGCTCCAGTTGGAGCAAACTGGGTTCGGTCGGGCAAAGATCACAGCCTATTCCCCTGATGAAATGCCACAGTTATCTGGTTCCACTTTGTTGCGGATACCGGACGGTCAGTCCGCCGGGAACGGGATGACTTCCCTGCAAATCGAGACCATCTATCGTTTTGACGGACTGCCAGAAAGCCGCCGGATCTTCCCCTACGTTTATAACCAGTATGGTGTGAATGGGGAACGGTATACTTATAATGAGAAGGGGCAGATGTCCACGCTGTGCTACTTAGATGTCAATGGGGAACCAGTATGCAATAAGTTAGGCATTATGTCTATTGGTTTCTCCTATTTCGACGGCAACGATGCATTGCGTTCCATCCGTTACTTCAGCGACCAAAGCGGTATGGAAAAGACGGAAGGGTTCTATGGAGTATTCTGCGAAAAATTCCGCTACAACGACCAGGGAAATCTCGCCGAACGTCAGGAGTTGGATCGCAGTGAGAGTTGGTGTTATGATAAAGAAGGAGTACATTGCTACCGCTACGGATATGAGGGAGGGCGGCTTGCCCGTGAGGAGTTTTTTGGCCGGGAAAATACTCTGGTGGAAAGCAGCCGTTTCCACACATCCACTATTAGCTATGAATGGATCCGGGAGAAAAAGCATGACATTCTGTCCGTTTGCTATAGCTCAGCCTCTTTGACTGCTGAGGGCGAATCGGCACCGGCGCAATCTTCCGCCGAAGCGTCTGTGCCTATGGCGGCGGAGTCAGTGGAGGGTGGCCTGTATTTTTCAACGCTGCTACAGACAGACCCTCAGGTCTCCGTGCCGGACGGAGAGCAGGACACTACGCCGATAGGAGAGCAAAACGTCCCAGGCACTAAGGATGACCAGGCGCACAATTATGCCATCTTGCGTTACAGTATTTCCACAAACAATCACCGGGTTTCCGCCATACGCTATTGCAACCGCACAGGGGAACCGGCGGTAAGTGAAGAAGGCTATGCTGAAAAGCGTTTGAACTATGATGATCAAGCTCATATCATCTCCGAGTCTTACTATGATGCAGGGGGCAAACCATGCCTGACTGTGGATGGCTATGCATCGCTGAGTCGGTCCTACAACAAAAATGGCAGAATCAGTGAGGTCACTTACTTGGGCCTTGATGGCGCACCCACTAACGTGCTGGCGAAAGGTTACGCCTCGATACGCTACAGCTATAACCAGTTGGTCCAACGGGAAACGATCTGCATGTCCTACTATGATACCCAGGGAATGGCAGTTCAGCCCTCCTCGCTGGGGTATGCCATGTCGGAGCAGACCTACAATGAGAGTGGTTTACTGGTCCAGGAGGCATATTTTAACACGGACGACGCCCCGGCTTACCGCCGTGATTACCGGGTTGCAGCGATTTTCTACGAATATTCAGACAGCGGCGACCTGATCCATGAGTACTATCGGGATGCAGGAGGAATGCCAGTCAACCGTAGCGACAAGGGTTATGCCGTAATTCATCAGGAATTTGACCGGGGACAGCTGGTGCAACGCAGTTACGAGGGTTACGTGGGGCACTCACTTCAGCCTGTTCCAGACCGTACAACGGGTGCCGTTGTCGTCAAGTACCGCTATCAAAATGGGCAAATTCAATGGGAAGGCTATTATGGGGCGGATGGTGAGGAGTATGTCCTGCGCCGGGATACAGGTTATGCCGCCTGTGAGTACGAATATGAAAACGGGCGCCTACGTGCGCAGCACTTTTATGGGACGGACGGCAGCCCCATACTGAGAGGCGATTATGGCTACGCCCACAGGAGGAACGAGTACAATGAACTGGGGCAGCTTATAACCATTCGATATGCCGACATAAACAATGATCCGGCCATCAGCACCTACTACCATTGTGCTGGGTTTAACTATGGGTATGATGATCAAGGCAACCGCTCCGACGTTTGCTACATTGGCCTGGACGGTGAGCCACTGCTCCGTAGCGACTTGGGATGCGCCAAGTTGAAGCGCATTTATCGAGCGGATAAGATCGCAGAGGAATGGTATATGGATGCCGACAGCCAGCCTGTACTATGTAAGGAAGGCGGTTTTGCCCACTTTGAGGACGACTTTGACACAAACGGGAACTGGACTGAGGGCAGGTATTACGATGTTGACGGCAATCTGACGCTGCGCAGTGACCGAGGTTACGCTGTGGTCAAATTCACCTATAACGATGACGGTCAGCTCATTTCCGAGCGCTTTTATGGTACTGATGGAAAAACACCGATCATCAGCACCTACTACCATTGTGCCGGCTTTAACTATGGGTATGATGATCAAGGCAACCGCTCCGACATCAGCTACGTCGGTTTGGATGAGGAACTACTGGTTCGCAGCGACTTGGGCTATGCGCGGATCGAAAAGATGTTTCAGGATGGCAATGTGGTAATGGAATCGTTCTTTGATGCCTCCGGTTTGCCCGCTCCGTGTAAAGATGGAAACGTCTCATATGAAAGTGTTTATGAGAATGGGGATTGGGTAGAATCCCGTTATTATGACGCTGCAGGACAGCTCATGCGTATGGCTAAAGGATACGCATTCATTCAAAATACTTATGATGAGTTCGGTCAAATGCTTTCTTCCCGTTTTTACGATACAGACGAGGAAACACTAGTGATTAGTGCATACTATCATTGCGCCGGCTTTGATTACGAATACGACAGCAAAGGCAATAATACGTATATCCGTTACATTGGGGTGGATGGAAACCTGATGCCGGGTGTTGATCTGGGTTATGCCCAAGTGAAGAAAACCTATGATGATATGGGAAAGCTGATCGGAGAGGCATATCTTGACGTAAATGGAAAACCGGAAATTTACAAAGATCAAGGCTATACTTCCTATATAAACGATTACCAGAACGGCCTTTGGAAAAAAACGCGGTATTATGACAGCCAGGGTCAGTTGACGCCTTGTAAGAAGGGCTATGCTGTGGTCATGAATGAGTACAATGCTTATGGACAACTTATCCTTCAGCGATATTACGACAGAGACGGAGAGACACCGATTGTCTGCGCGGAACACCACTGCGCAGAAATCCGTTATGGCTATGACGAGAGAGGAAACACAGACTATTTGGGGTACTTCGGCCCAGATGGAAAGCTGATGATCCGTAGCGACTACGGTTTTGCGCAGGTAGAGAAATCCTATAATGACCGGGATGAGATGGAACAAGAGCGTTACCTGGATGCGGATGGGAAAGCAGCAGTATATAAGGGCCGCGGCTACGCCGCTTTAGAGAGAACCCGAGAAAACGGTTTGCTTAAGGAGGACCGCTATTTGAATGCGGATGGGGAACCCGTTGTCCGACTGGATGAAGGCTACGCCATTGTCCGCTATGGACATGATTCCTTCGGACAAACCACTACCATCCGTTACTATGACATTGATGGGAAAACTCCGGTGATAAATACGTACTATCATTGTGCTGGGGTCAATTATGGATATGATGACCAAGGGAACCGAACCGATGACTACTATGTTGATTTGGATGGAGCTCCGTTGATCCGCAGTGATGTAGGATATGCTCAGGCCAAGCGCATCTACAGTAGGGGAAAAATTATAAGCGAGTCATATTTCGATGTTGATGGGAATCCCATCCCGAGCAAAGAAGGCGGCTATACCCGATATGAAAGTGACTATGACGTGGACGGAAATTGTACTGAATCCAGGTACTATGTCGACACCGACAAGCTGACGCTGTGCAGCGACGAGGGCTATGCCATGGTCAAACACAGTTATGATGATCGGGGGCATTGTGCCTCTACGCGATAT
This sequence comes from Oscillospiraceae bacterium, assembly GCA_021771675.1. The sequence continues at coordinate 22,033 of JAETOP010000044.1, forward strand.
TATGGTATCGATGGAGAGACGTCTATCATCAACACCCGCTATTCCTGCGCCGGTTTTGATTACGAATACGATGACCGGGGGAACCGAATTAAGATCCAGTATATTGGCCTGGATGGGAATCTTATGATCCGCAGTGACTTGGGCTACGCGCAGAATGACATGAGCTTTGATAAGATGGGACGGCTAATTGGAGAAGCGTACTACGACGTTGACGGAGAGCCTGTGCTCTGTTACGAAGGCGGCTATGCCTCATATAAGGCTGTCTATGACGCGAACGGGAACTGGACAAGTGCAGAGTATTGTGACACCCAGGAGAGATTGACCCGGCGGTGGGACACCGGCTATGCTTTTATCCGAAACGAATACGATGCGTTTAATCGGCGTACATCTGAGTACTATTATGACACGGACAGGGAAACGCTTATTGTCAACACCGAGAGGTATTGCGCGGGTATGCTGTTTGGCTACGACGACAAAGGCAACAACGCGAACATTTGCTTTGTTGATTCAAATTACGAATCAATGATACGCAGTGATTTGGGCTACGCCCAGGTAATCAAGACCTATGATGATGCAGGGCAACTGACTGGAGAGACATATTTGGACGTAAACGGGCAGCTGATTGCCTGCAATGACGGCTACGCATCCTACAAAAGTGTATATGAAAATGGTCTGTGGAAGGAGCGCTCATATTTTGATACAGAGGGTAAACCCGTCCTGCGGTCAGACACAGGATATGCCATAGTCAAGAATACTTATGATGCCTACGGCCGGTACAAAACGCAGCGATACTACGATACGAATGGAGAAACCCCCATCGTCAGTCTGCAGTACCATTGTACTGGATTTTCCTACCAATATGACGAAAGGGGAAACCAGACCTACGTATGGTATCTTGAGCCAGACAAAACAATTGCCATGCGCGCTGGTTTGGATCTGCTCAATTACCTAATTTATGATGACTACCATCAGCTTGTTAGGGACTCCTACTATATCTTTGAGAATGACACAGCCGTATTGGTTCCCCGCAAAGATCTCGGCTACGCTGCTATCAAATATGTTTATGAGGGGAAAAATTGGATTAAAACCCTTTATTTAGATGATAACGAGCAGCCTACGGTCTGTCAAGACGAGGGCTACGCATCTCTGACCCGCGAATTTAATGACCTGGGGCAACTGGTCAGGGTATCCCATTTCAATGAAACACAGAAATTGACTGAGTGCAAAGCAGGATATGCAATAGTAGAGTATGAATACGATGAGTCTGGCAACGAATCCGGCAGAATTTATTATGATGCTTTCAGCGATGAAATAGATTGGTAGTCTTTAATAAAGAGACGTCTATGCGACAGCTAAATATGAAAAATTTAGGATACAAATCCAAAATTTGAGTATTTCCGCGAGTCCTGACCGAGAGGGCAGACAAAGTTGTGTAAACGCTAAGAAGCAACAACAACTGACAATGTCATTTTCTCACAGAAACAGATGAAATATCGAGAAAAGGTCGCTCATATTTCATCTGTTTCTGTACAGCATTTGTGATTAAGCGGTTATTTGGTCAGTTGTTGTTGCAATGGCTATACACAAACCTTTACGCATAGCCTCCTGACCTGTTTTAGATCTTAATGGTGTAGTTTCACAAACCTGTAGCATACTTTTGCTTCAGTATGTCGAAAAGCGGCCTGTCTGGGTTAGAGCCAGACAGGCCGCAAATGTATATACCTCTTTTGCCGGGGAGCACACAAGCTCTCCAGCAGTTCAAAGGAGCGAACTTCGGCTCCGCACTCATGATGCCAGTTGATAATCGGGTGATAGACACTCCAATTGATGCACTTTATGGAATAATCCCCAATTCCGCGTTTACGCATTGCGTCCAGCACATCGGCTACAGTATCTTCAATTTTTTGCAAAACGCCACCTCCCATTATACTTGATGCTTTCAAGTATAACAGGTAATGCCGATATTATCTGCTATTGCTTCCCTTTTTAAAGGCATTTACAGACAATATCGGCATTTCTTTTTTTTCGGCATTATTCAAGTCACAGGCGATGTAAACCCTGTCCGGCATAGAACCTCCCCCCTTTCTAACGTTGGTGTGAGCTGATCTCAGTATACACCGCGAAAAACGATTTGTCCATATGTTCGAGTATGGGAATATAATCAAATATTTGTTCCCCGCTGCTGACAGGCTGAGCCAGATCAGGCCGGAGCCCTTTGCTCCAGCAGGCATGATTTTGAGCCTTCCGGGCAATCTACTGCTGAGGTGATCTTTAATGGATAAGAAAAAGTCAGGAATCTCACAGCCCATCCCGGATCAAGCCGAGCGCCCCATTCCGCCGGAGATTTACCCGGTCATTGACAACGACCTGGCGCGGGATAATGTGGAAAACGATCTGCCTGCCGCCGACTTGCAGGAGCTTCAATAGCCCGCATCCTTTCCGTGCGGCGATGATGACGCGGCAGATGAAACCCACCCTCACATGGGGGTGGGTTTCGTCTTACCTTCATTTTGGCTCGGCCATTCCCCGCAAAAGGGTTTCCAACTCTGATATGCTGTCCACCGGCTGGGCGCAGGCCCCATTCCGGCACAGGTAGTACCGCGCCCCCCGCTCCGGGATAGGGTAGTCCCTGGTGAACGGAGCCACCGCTGCCAGCGTACCGGCGCTTGGCCGCGTTTTGACCAGCACTGTCAGCTCCGGGCGGGGATTTCCCCGCAGGAAGGCTTGCAATTCCTCCGGCGTCCCCTGTGCGGCCACCACCAGCCCCATCGTTGGCCACAGCTCCTCCAAAAAGGCCAGCATGGCAAAGCTGTGCCCGGCTGGGCAGCCCCGCGCCGCCCCCGCCAGCCAGGACAGCTGGAGCTCCACCGCCTCCCGCCAGCGCCCTTCCCCGGTGATCCGGGCAAGCCGGGACAGCACCAATGCCGCCACGGCATTCCCCGACGGCATGGCCCCATCGTAAGCCTCCTTTGCCCTGGTCAGCGGCTGCTCCCCATCGGAGGCGTAGGGATAAAAACCGCCGTGCTCCCGGTCAAAAAAGAGCTCCAGCAGACAATCCGCCAGCCCCACAGCGCGGGCAAGATATGCCGGATCAAACGCCGCGCCGTACAGCTCCAGCAGCCCATAGGCGTAAAAAGCGTAGTCGTCCAGCTTGCCGGAGTGGGCGGCGTCCCCGTCCCGCCAGCGGGCCAGCAGACGGCCATTCGGGGCGGTGAGCTTCGCGGCCAGGAAGTCCTCCGTCCGGCGGGCGGCGTCCAGATACTGGGGCTCGTCCAGTACCAGCCCCGCCCGGGCCAGCGCCGCCAGCGCCAGCCCGTTCCAGGCCATGAGCACCTTGTCGTCCCGATGAAGTACCGTCCGGCTCAAGCGGTAAGCATACACTCGCTCCCGAAGGACGGCCATCCCCTCCGGCTCCTGATCGAATTGAGCCTGACCGAGCAGATTCGGGATGCTTTTGCCCTCAAAATTACCCTCCCGGGTGATGCCGTACCATTGGCAGAAGCGTTCTGCATCCGGCCCGCCCAGCGCCCGGGCCAGTTCATCGGGGGTCAGCACGTAATATTTCCCCTCTGCGCCCTCGCTGTCCGCGTCCTGGCCGCAGCAAAAGCCGCCCTGGGGGCCGGACAGTTCCCGCAGCACATAGTCCAGCGTGCGGCGGACGATCTGCGCATAAAGGGGACAGCGGGTATGCTGGAATGCCTCCGTGTAGGCCAGCGCCAGCAGGGCGTTGTCGTAGAGCATTTTTTCAAAGTGGGGAACCAGCCAGCGTTCATCGGTGGAGTACCGGGAGAACCCGCCGCCCACATGGTCGAACAGCCCGCCCCGGTACATGGTGTCCAGAGTTTGCAGCGCCATCTCCCGGGCGTGACTGTCCCCGGTGAGGCGGGCATAACGCAGCAAAAAAATCAGGTTATGGGGTGTGGGGAACTTGGGCGCAGGGCCAAACCCGCCCCGCTGCGGATCAAAGCTCTGGACAAACTGAACAACAGCCCGCTGGACGAGCTTCCGGCTGGGCGCACCGGGCTGGTTTTGCGCTTCCTGCCGCAGGTGGGCCGTGAGGGTTTCCCCGGCGGCCAGCACCCCTGCTCGATCCTCCCGCCATAGGCGGGCCGCCTCATCGAGCAGGTGCAGGAGCTGGGTTTTGGGCAGATAGGTGCCCGCCCAGAAGGGCTTTTGCTCCGGGGTGAGCAGCACCGTAAGCGGCCAGCCCCCCGAGCCGTTCATGGCCAGACACGCGGCCATATACACCGCATCCACATCGGGGCGCTCCTCCCGATCCACCTTGACAGGGAGGAAGGCGGCGTTGATGGCCTGAGCCACGGTCTCATCCTCAAAGGACTCATGGGCCATGACGTGGCACCAGTGGCAGGTGGAGTAGCCGATACTTAAAAAGATAGGCTTATCAGAACGCCTGGCCTCCTCAAACACCTCCGATCCCCAGGGGTGCCAGTCCACCGGGTTGTCCGCGTGCTGGAGAAGGTAGGGGGAGTGCTCCATGCTCAGACGGTTGCTCATTTGGAGTCCTTTCTCAGTCCGCGGGACTGCGGGCTGGATGGTGTAATGGATCAAGTATTTGCGGTCAGGGGATGAAATATGAACCCAGGGGCTTACGATCATCATTCCGTTTCGTATGATAATACGGAAATTGTGCGTGAGCGGCCAGACAGGGCTGGATTTTTTCAAGCGGTGATGGTATAATGCGGGACTGTCTGAAAACTGCCAGCTTTCGGAGGGTGGAACCGATGAAAAACCAGTATCAAAAAACAATCTACGCCTGTTTTGCGGCGTACATCGTCCAGGCTGTTGTGAATAACTTCGTACCCCTGCTGTTCCTCACGTTCCAGGACAGCTACGGTATTCCCCTGTCCCAGATCACCATGCTGGTCACCCTCAACTTCGGGCTTCAGCTTCTGGTAGATTTAGCCTCGGTCAGCTTCGTGGATCGCATCGGCTACCGGGCCTCCATGGTGCTGGCCCATGCCCTGGCCGCCGCCGGGCTGGCCCTGTTGGCCATCCTGCCGGAGCTGCTGCCCAGCCCGTTTCCGGGCATCCTGCTGTCCGTATGCGTCTACGCCGTGGGCGGCGGGCTGCTGGAGGTGCTGGTCAGCCCGGTGGTGGAGGCTTGTCCTTCCGACCACAAGGAGCAGACCATGAGCCTGCTCCACTCCTTCTACTGCTGGGGCCACGTGGGGGTGGTGCTGGTGTCCACGGTGTTCTTTGCTTTGTTCGGGGTGGGGCACTGGCGGGTGCTGGCGCTGGCCTGGGCCCTGATCCCCCTGGGAAACATGATTGCCTTTACCCGGGTGCCCATCGCGCCGCTGATGGAGGACGGACAGCGGGGCATGACCATCGGGGAACTGGCGCGGCGGAAGGTGTTCTGGGTGTTTCTGCTGATGATGGTGTGCGCCGGGGCCAGTGAGCAGGGGGTGAGCCAATGGGCGTCCACCTTCGCGGAGAAGGGCCTGGGCGTGAGTAAGACGGTGGGCGACCTGGCCGGCCCGATGGCCTTCGCGGTGCTGATGGGGACATCCCGGGCCGTTTACGGCAAATATGGCGGCCGGCTGAATCTGGATCATTTCATGGCGGGCAGCGCCCTGCTGTGCGTGGCCTCCTACCTGTGTGTCGCACTGGCGCCCAGCCCAGTGGTGGGGCTGCTGGGGTGCGCGGTATGCGGCCTGTCGGTGGGCATTATGTGGCCGGGGACGTTCAGCAAGGCGTCGGCGGGCCTGCCCCGGGGCGGGACGGCCATGTTCGCGCTGATGGCGCTGGCCGGAGATCTGGGCTGCTCCGGCGGGCCCACCCTGGTGGGCATGGTGTCCAGCGCCCTGGGGGACGACCTGAAAAAGGGCATCCTGGCCGGGATCGTGTTTCCGGTGCTGCTGCTGGCGGGGCTGGCGCTCAGCCGGGAAAAGAAAGCAGCGGAGGAATGATTTAGCACTTTTGTAACATTTCTATGCGAACTTCCGTAATGAAAACCCGCTATCCTAATCCTTGCAAGAGATGCTTTTTCTTTTTCATTCTATCCTCCATCCTCAGAACCGGGGCGTTGCCGCCCCGGTTCCAGCCTGTCGAAAAGCGGCCTGGCTGGGAAATGTCCAGGCAGGCCGCAGAGCATAAAAGATACGTACGGGCGGAAAACAGCAGGAAAGGAAGACGAGCTGGCCATATTGCTTTCCA
>JAETOP010000185.1 GCA_021771675.1 Oscillospiraceae bacterium
AATCGTGAACACTCTTTTTGAGCAAGGCAGTACCTGATTTTTGTTACCCCCCGCCGCCGAAAAATGACAAAATTTCTTCGGCGTTTTCTTACAATTTCATATCGGCGTTGACACTATACACAGCTGGACGATATGGTCTGTGAATTTCAAGAGAATGAAACCGCCCTGTTCCGCGACAGTGAGCTGCAGATGCTGCACATGGTGGAAAAGCGGATCGGGCGTCTGGACAGCGAGGCACAGACTCTTCGGGAATACAGCATCCAGCTGCGGGAGCTGTTCCAGGCGGAGATCGACATCCGCCAAAACCGAATCATGAAAATTTTGACCATTGTGACCACAGTTTTTCTTCCGCTGTCCCTGGTGGTAGGCTGGTATGGAATGAATTTCATCAATATGCCGGAATTGACGTGGAGGTACGGTTATCCAGCTATCATTGTGATCAGTGTGCTGATTGTAGCGCTCTGTCTGTGGATCATGAAAAAGAAGAAATTCTGGTAGCGCCGTCATAAAAAGCAGAGGCCCGGTTCACGTTGAACCGGGCTTCTGCTTTTTTCGGGTCACTTCATCCTTTTTCGCGCAGCCCACAACAGTGATGACGACAGGCGTCATTATCGCCTGGCTGAGGACCCCCATGGACAGGCCGCGATTGGCCACGATCAGGGCTACCTCGCCCCGGCAGGCCATGCCGGTACCCACCTGGAGGCGCTCCCGTCCCCCAAAGCCGCACAGCCTGGCACCCAAGCCGCAGCCGATGATCTTGGACAGGATGGCCACGGCCAGGAGCGACAGAGAAAGGGCGGCCAGCGTCCCGGTCAGCCGGGGCAGCTCCACCTTGATGCCAATCCCGGCAAAGAATACGGGGGTCAACAGCAGGTAGCTCAGGGGCTCGAACTTGGAGCGGATGTAATCGGCCTTGGGGGTACAGGCCACCACCAGCCCCGCCGCAAAGGCGCCGATGATGTCAGCCACGCCGAAAAACTCCTCAGCGCAGTAGGCCAGCAGCAGGCAGAGCACAAAGGCGAACACCGGATAGCGCCGCAGGTTTTTCTCGTGGGCCTTTTCGATCATCAGGCGGAACAGCCAAATTCCCCCACAGGCGGCGGCAATGGCAAACACAAAGAACAGCACGATTTTCAGCAGCACCAGCAGCAGGCCGTCCCCGCCTCCCGCCATACTGGATACCAGCGTCAGGGCGATCAGGCCCAGCACGTTGTCGATCAGGGCGGCGGCCAGGATGGTGCTGCCCACCTTGGTATCCAGGCGTCCCAGCTCCTTGAGGGTCTCCACGGTGATGCTGACAGAGGTGGCCGTCAGCACCGTGCCCAAAAAGAGGTTCTCCAGAAAGGTGTTCTCCGGCAGCCAGCCCAGTCTCCCCGCCAGAGCGCCAAAGCCTGTGCCCATCAGCATTGGCACAAGCACGCCGCACAGCGCCACCAGAAAGCCCGCCTTTCCGGCGCTGCGCAGCTCCCGCAGGTCGGTACCCATTCCGGCGGTAAACAGAATGACAATGACGCCCAACTCACTCAACTGGGTGAGAAATTCGGTCTCCGAAAGGACATTCAGCACGGCGGGGCCCAAAATCAGGCCGGCCAGCAGCGCGCCCACCACCCGGGGCATTTGAAATTTTCCCGTGGCAATCCCCAGCAGCTTGGTGCTGAGCAGAATCAAAGCCAGGTCTAACAGATAGTGATATGACATCAGTGATTCCTCCCTGTTTCTATGTCAAAACGCAAGCCTATCATAGCTTCTTTTGTTGAATTTACAGGAGGAGTTTTATCTAAAACGGACCCGGTTGGCGGTCAGATTTTTCGTCTATTTTGAGCCCGTCTCAACCTCCTGCGGTGCGGGACTCAACTCTCGCCGTCCTGCCGCCAGAGCTCCACCCTTCCCCGGTTCAGTCTGGCCTTGAGCAGCATTTCGTCCGCCTTTTTCAAAAGCGCCTTCGGAACATCCGGGCCGATGGCGCCGCCGATGCTGGCGGTGATATACTGCCCGTTTTCCGTACCGTCTACAGACAGTGCGGAGATGTCGCCGCATATTTTATTCAGCCTCGCCTCCAGCGCGTCCGGATGAATAGATGCAAACAGCATCACAAATTCCGCTCCGGAATACCGGATCAATGTGTCCGGCTCCCGGATACCGGCGTGGATCAATTGCGCGACACGCATCAGAAGATCGTCCCCGGCCTTGCGCCCATATGTATCGTTAATATTTTGGAAATTGTCCACGTTGAGGACGGCCAAGGCGCAGATTTTTTCGCCGCTTCGGGTCTCCGCGTCATAATAGCACCGGTTATATACATGGGTGATGGGATCGAGATACAGCTTGCTGTGCATATCAGAGATAGAAGCGATGGGCAGTGACTCCCCGTTTCCGTCAAACAGTGCATCCTCTGTGATCCGAACCAGCGTTTCCAGCACCAGCGGTTTGCCGTCCACCTTGATATACCGGGATATTACATGGAACACCTCGCCGTCCAGGAATACGAGCTTGGAATAATTCTTCTGGAACGCCAGACACTTCATGGAGGTGCAGTTGGCGCACCGCTTCTCCTGTTTCCAGAAGCGGTAACATGGCTGGCCGGTTTTGAGCAGCCTGCCGCTGCTGTCGACTTCCAGAACACTGTTATTGGAGGGGTCTACCAGACGGACATTGTAGACCATGAATTTGATGGCGCTGAGCAGATCGTAGGCCTGCCTGCCGGTCATCTCACTGCGCACTGCCGGGAGCTGTCCCCGCTCGCCGGCGTCGGGGGCTGCGGGGAGCTTGCCATCCAAGGGAATCAGCTTGCCCATGACTTCCTTGTAATGTCCGGCATGGGGGGAATCCCAGACGGTTTGCAGCTCACACCGGTATGACCGGGGCTCCTCTCCGGGCAGGTTCAGCAAGATATTCTCCCGAATCAGAGGGTGTGCGTTGGTCGCCGTGGACAGCTTGCGTCTCAGCCGATCCGCGGCGGGACGGTCATACTTTT
>JAETOP010000186.1 GCA_021771675.1 Oscillospiraceae bacterium
CGGAAACACCCATCGGAATTGGAGGGATTCAGGAGGAAAAAATCGAAGAAGAAAATATGGTGGGAGGCGCTGAAAACCGGCTTTTGGAGCCGTTAGGAGAGTATAGCAAACGAGATTCTGATGTACTTCCGCAGTCAAAAAAAGGTGCAGAGCGAGGTCTCCCTCTCCGACTCCATTGAAATGGATAAGGAGGGCAACGCCTTGCAGCTGATCGATGTGATCGGTGTGGATGACACCATGCTGGAAGACCTGCATGACCGTGACAGCGCCCTGCGCCTGCACAAGCTGGTTCGGGAAAAGCTGACTTCCCGAGAGGCGGAGATCATCCGCCTGCGCTATGGTCTGGGCGGCACCATTCCCCTGACACAGCGGGAGATCGCGTCCTCCTTTGGCATCTCCCGGAGCTATGTATCGCGTATTGAAAAGCGGGCACTGGAAAAATTGCGGTCTGAGCTGCAGGAATCACCGGTCCCAAAGCATGCGGGGAAATAAGCACCAGGCCCAGCGGCAGTCAGCCGCTGGGCCTGGTGTTTCGCATTCAATATCGCCGCACCACTGCCGCTACCTTTCCCAATATCTGCGCATAAGTGCCGTCAATAGGAGAATAGGCATCGTTTTCCGGCAGCAGCCAGATATGGCCATTTTGAATGGACAGCCGCTTTACCGTGGCCTCGTCCTCAATCATTGCCACGATGATCTCCCCGCTCCTGGCCGTCTGCTGGCGCTGAACCACCACCAAGTCACCGGGCAAAATGCCGGCATTCAGCATGGATTCGCCCCGTACCCGCAGGGCAAAATACTCTCCGCTGCGGCCCCCGGTGTCGAAGGTCAGGTAATCCTCGATACACTCCTCTGCCAGGATCGGGCTGCCAGCCGCCACATTGCCGACAATGGGGACACGGTCCTCTGGGACCGGCGGCTCCGTCAACGTGATGGCACGCCCCTTTCCGGCGCCCTTGGCGATGACGCCCGCCTCTTCCAAATGCTTCAGGTGAAAGTGAACGGTGGAGGGAGATTTCAGCCCCACCGCCTCCCCGATTTCCCGCACAGAGGGCGGATACCCCTGCTCCCGGATACAGTCTGCGATATACTCATAGATCTTCCTCTGCATATTGGAAAGGTCAGCCATATAGAACCTCCTGCCCCTGCCCACAGCTGTACAGGCAGTTTTGTTTTATTTTATCACAGCCGTCTTTATAATGCAAACATTTGTTCCATCTTTTTTTAAATTTTTTGCTGTGGATATTTGGTGAAAATTATATCGTTTTTTTGCAAATATGACTTGAAACCAGCGTAAAACTGTGGTAACATAAGGTTCTGTAATGTGATTCTTCACGCATATATGAGTGAATTTTCTGGAGGTTTTCCGATATGGACGCTTTGAAACTGGTCATCACGATTTTGCAGCTGCTCTGCGGCCTGGCGATTATTCTGGTCGTTCTCTTCCAGTCTGGTAAGAGCGCCGGTCTGTCTGGTGCCATCGGCGGTGTGGCCGATTCTTTCCTGGCTAAGAACAAGGCCAAGACTCTGGACGCGAAGCTGGCCAGAGCCACCAAATGGATCGGTGCCCTGTTCCTGGTTCTGACCCTGGTCCTGCTGATTCTGGGATAATTACAGCGCAAGAAGAGCCGCCCAATCGGGCGGCTCTTTTTCTGTCTTATGGGTTCCCGGTGCGGTACATGGTCCCCGCCTGGGGCGTGATGCCGTTCAGCGCCAGCAGTTCTTCCACCGTCACAAACCAATACCCCTCTTTCTGCAAGGCGTCCACGATCTGCAGGGCGGCTTCCACAGAGGTGGGATATATATCATGCAGGAGGACGATACTGTTGGGCTTTGCGTCCTGCAATACGGCTTTGACGACTTTTTCCGTGTCCCGGCTCTCCCAGTCCCGGGGGTCCACGGACCATTTGACCATGGGGACATTGATCTGCTTTTCCGTCCCCTCCGTAATGAATCCGTAAGGGGGGCGCAGCCAATAGCCGCTCTCTCCCAACAGGTTCTCCAGTGTGGCCTCCGTCTTCCCGACCTCCTCGGCGACTTTATCGGGGGCAGCGTCCGCCAGGCGCACGTGGCTCCAGGTGTGGTTTCCAACCTGGTGGCCCTCCGCCCGCATTCGTTTCACCAGATCCTGATTCGCTGCGATCTCCTCTCCCACCAGGAAAAATGTCGCGCTGGCCCCCCGCTCTCTCAGTCCGTCCAGCAGGCAGTCGGTGGTCCCCCTGCGGGGCCCGTCATCAAAGGTCAGGGCGATATACTTCTCGTCCTCTAAAAGCTCTATCGGCGCGTCGACGGGTTGGCTTTGCTTCCCTTCCGCAGCACCGAACAGCGCAAGTAAACAGATATACAAAAAAATCAGCCGCCGTTTCCGCATCCGCTTCCATTCCCTCCGTGTTTTTCAAGAGTAGTTTACACAAACAGCGGGAAAATAGTGCTGTCAAAACTTGCTTCATTTTTGCTTCGATCTGCTGACTGCATATAAAAAGAAGCCCCAGCTTTGGACCGAACCAGTAAAAACGGACAATAGACAAGAAGCCCCCTGATGTAGGAAAATAAAACTACATCAGGGGGTGTTGTTATGTCAGGAAGAAAAGGAATGAAGCAATATCCAGCG
>JAETOP010000045.1 GCA_021771675.1 Oscillospiraceae bacterium
ATGGGAGCTTCGGCTTTCGGCGGATCTTTTGCCCCATCTGTGCAGTTTGAAAAGTGGGAAATACACAAAGTATTCCCGCCCTTTTCAAACTTTCAGCTGGAGCAAAATCCCTCGCCAAAAGCTCTTGCCCCATTATGCGGTGTTGCCTTAATCGTCGGCATTATTGGCCTCGTTTTACAGGCAATAAAAAAGAAGTAATCGCCACACCCTCTCAACTGTTGGCGATTACTTCAAAAACTCCATGAGGGACTGACCGTCACCGGGCAGCACCTTTTCTATGCTGATTATATCACTGCTCCGGGGAATTGTCAAGGCCTTGGGAATCCTCTGGACTGGAATGGATTTTCTTGGAAAAAAGATTGTATTTTGGGCCAAAATGCGGTAAACTGGTCGATAGAAAGAAAAGGGGGCATGGGGAAATGATTTGCAGCGTCCGAACCATGTGCATCAGCGGCATTCAGGGCAGTGTGGTCACGGCGGAGGCCTTTATCTCCAACGGGATGCCGGGCTTGGCAGTTCTGCCGTGTCCACAAAGGCTACCTGGTCAACCTGTCCTATGTGGATGAATACAACAAAACAGAGGTAACGCTGACAAATGGGGAGAAGCTCCTGATCTCAAAATATAAGTATGAAGATTTTGTAAAAGCGTACCTGCGGTTTATGAAATAGGAGGGCTGCCATTGAGTGAGGCAAGTTTTACGCTGTTCCAAAATACAGCGGTAGGGATTGAAGTCATTCTGTATGCCTGCTGTCTGACGGCATTTTTCTATCCGTATATGGCGGGGCGGAAAAGGGGGCATCCGGCAGACATCATAAAGATGTTGGCTGTGTTTGCATCCTATTCCATCATCTATTTTTTTAACATGGCAGTCAGTATGGGGGCGCTGGTCTGCATGGCTTCCGTAATAGTCCTGCTGACGCTGGCGGCAAAGTATTTAGGGGTGGAAAAGAAAACCGCACTGTTCATGGGGGTGGTGTTCTTCTGCATCAGAAACCTGAGTTCGCTGGCGGTGGCAAGCGTGAATTTCTACACGGGCAGGCATCTTGTGAAAGGGGAGGAAGGAGTAGAGCGGGTACTTCGGAATGCAGCCCTGAATTTCTGTCTGGTGGAACTGCTGCAGCTTGTGCTTTTTTCCGCACTGCTGTATATGGTGGCACGCCAGATCAGGAAATGCAGGATGGAACTGCACATAAGGGAATTGTGCTATCTGCTGCTGACGCCCGTGACGGGCATCCTGTTTGTCAATATTTTATTCCGGATTCTGATCGTGACCACGGGGGAGCTGTCCATACAGCTTTATGAGCAGTACCCGGTGCTGATAGGGATCGTGCCTGTGGCCGCCGCACTGTTTTATGCCGGTATTCTGGTGACCATAATATCTTATCAGAAAATGGTGGGACTCCAGAAGGAAAAGGAAAGGTATTTTGTGGAACAGCAGCAGGTCCATGCAATACAGGAGCGGATGGCGGAGGTGGATCAGTTCTATGACGGCATCCGCCGGATGAAGCATGAGATGAAAAACCATCTGACCAATATCAAGGGGCTGCTTGAAAGCGGGGACTATGGCAGCATGGGGCAGTACATTTCCAGAATGGATGAGAGCATGGATGCCTTTGAATTTTCCATAAAGACAGGGAATGCCGTTACTGACGTGATCGTGAACGACAGGCAGAAAGCAGCGGAAAAGCAGGGCATACGGTTCCGGTCAGAATTTACCTACCCGGAATCGGAAAGGTATGATGCCTATGACATCGGCATCATTGTAAACAACCTGCTGCAGAACGCCCTGGAAGCCTGCGGGAAGATGCGGCAAGGCGACAGGTACATTTTCATTTCCAGCAGGCAGAAGAGAAAGTTCTTCCTGATCGAGGTCAGAAACCCGTTTGAAGGGGAGATCATCATGGATGCGGATACGAACCTCCCAATCTCCACAAAGGAAAAGGAGCCTTTCGGAAGGCAGGGTTCCATGCATGGGATCGGGCTTTCCAATGTAAAGAGGGAAGCGGAGAAATATATGGGGGATGTGGATATCAGGGTAAAGAAAAATGAGTTCAGTGTAACGGTGATGTTACAGGAAAGGAGACAGGTATGAGTATCAGTAATGTAAGCGGCGCAGGAGTAAACCCCTATGCCTACACAAACAGAAGCCAAAAGGCGGCAGGAACCGGGAATTTTGCGGAGGAGGTGCAGAAAGCCGCGGAAGGAAAGAATGCGGCGGAAAAATCCGGCTCATCAGCATGGGCGGGGGACATGGTAATTAATTATCCGCCGAATTTAGCTAAAGTTTCAAATAGTTCAGTTGGTGGAAAATCCAAAGATGAAATGACGTTGGATGAGTATAAGCAATGGGTTATGAATGAAATATCCCAAATGCCCGTTAGCGGGTGGGCTCGTTCTACATACTCATCGGGAGCAATTATAATTAAAGAAGAAGCTTTTGAAAGAATGAAAATTGATCCAGAGTATGAGGAATATGTTTTGAATCGGGTACGTTCAGCATGTTCGGTTCAAGGTATAACCGGATGTTCAAACTATGTTGGTTATGATGTTATCGGGGCATCCCCGGAAGAATGCTACGGTTATGCGGGACCGGTGGGAGGCAGCGGCTCTAATTTTGCCGGAAATGAAAAATCATGGTGGGAAAAACGCCATGAGAGGATGGAAGAACTGATGGAGGAACAGGAGAAGGAGGCGGTCAAAAAAGCACAGGCAAGGAAGGCGGCGGCACAGGAGAACTACCTGAAAAGTCAGATGGCAAGCAGGCAGAGGTTACAGGCATTTCTTGCAGGGGGAATGCAAAGCGGTGACGATGCGGCGGCATTCCAGACCGCAGGAGTAAGCGCACTTGCGGCAACTGCCTATGAGGAAAACATAAGCACATTCAGCAAAAGCGTGGTTGGAAATCAGAAAATATAAGCATTCCGGGCATTTTGAAGTAAGGAAGATCATGCCCGGACTTACCGCAAGGGGGCATAGGCGGCCCTGAATGACAGAGGGGCCGCAGGTAAGATTTTTTGAAGGAGGATGATTATTATGGCAATTTCAGGAGTAACGGATTACACGAACACATATGCAGCAGACAGGACAAATGGGAACAGCTCCCTCAATGGGGATTCGCAGGCTTATCTGAATAGTCTGAAAGAGAAATACCCGGATGTGAACATAACGGTTGCGGATTTCAAGAACGGAAAACAGGAAGATGCCTATATGCTTGGGAGCAGGGGTTATAACAACATAGCGGTTTCCTCCAGTATTGTGGAGAAGATGGCGAAAGACCCGGCAGCGGCGGCGAAGTATGAGAAAGTTTTTGCAGAAATGTCTGGCAATTCGGAGCGGATTGAGAAGTTCGCAAGGGAGAACAATGATGAGATACTCAGTGCAGGAGCCCTTATTGACAAGAATGGGAAAGTGTCTTACTGGATGGTCGGCAGGAGCAAGGACACAATGGAGAACCCCGGTACGGTCTATAAGGAAAAGGTACAGAAACAGATAGCGGAAAAACGTGCGAAGAAGAAAGAGGAAGAAGCCTTAAAGGAGAAGAAGCTGGCAAAGGCTGAATCCGTGGAAAAACTGATGGAACAGATAAAGGCGGGAACAAGCCAGCCTGTGAAACTGCAGGAAGAAGGCAAAGGCGCACAGTTGGATTTGACCATATAGAAGGAGGAATTTTATCATGCGTATAGGAAATAACAGTCAGGGAATCTGGCAGCTTTTATCAAGGATGAACGGCGGCAAAGGAAACACGAATATGCCTTTCGCCGGGGCAAGGCGTTCCAGTGCGGGCGGCAGGAATACGCTGGAAGACCAGCTTACCGGACATAGGAAAAATTCTTATGGCGTGGAAGGGATGTGCGTTACCAACAATCCCAATGCGAGGAAGATCATCAAGGTATCTGATGAGATGAAGCAGCGTGTTTTTAACAGCGTGAAGGATGCGTATTATAAATACAATGGAATGTCCGGTGACAATGAGGCAGAGTGGGAAGAAATGGCTCAGGCAAAAAACAATTATTATAAGACATTAAAGAAGGAAGACCGGGTAGCTGCGGCATGGACTTTAGGGCAGTTGGAAATAAGTATTGGAAGAAAAGTAGCCAATGCCGTGAAAGAAAAGGTACCCGGCTGGACGCATGGCAAGCCGATTCCGTCTGATGTGCTGGATGAGATTTTTGCAGATGAGAGCATTACGTCAATGGTATCTGGGAAATCTGGCACGGTGGAAGGGTTGGATATACAGGTATAATCTATACACCTTATTCCGCAGAGGCGCATAATGCTTTGCCTCTACGGTCTGCCCGGAGGCGAGGGCGCGGCTCTGAATGGGAAAGCAGCGAAGGGAGGGGTGGCAGGGGAAGTTAGGCAGTATATTTATCCCCAGCGTTCTTGCAGATTAAGTGTTGTTTTGGAGGAACCTAAATGAATATGCTTTATGAAAAATATAAAAATTTGAAGATAGACGGTAGTTGGATTGGTTTAGAACTTGGAGGAGGAATGCCGTGTTTTTGCACACCTATTGGAGCTGAAATTATTGGTTGGGATAATGGCATACACTACTGCTTTATTGAAGGTTTTGGAGATATGGTTTTCTGCGTTAATCCAGAAACTTGTTGCGATTACTTTGTCTATCCCATTGCCCGTAATTTTTGCGATTTCTTAGGGCTGATACTCGCCACTGGTGGTACAAATACTCTGCAACAGATTATTTGGTGGGACAAGAAAATGTTTGATGATTTTGTTAATTGTCCAGAAGAACAGGAATATAAAGCTCGGCCCGAAGTAAAAAGCGTTTTGGATACAATTCGCAAAGGGATGGATGTAGCATTGATAGATACCCCGTTTGAGTATATCAAAGATTTGCAAAGCAAATTCCCTTGTGAGCAAATTTCATTTACAAATGAGTATTATGATATTTTAGGAATTGAGTGCCCTAATGGAATAGTGCCAGAAGATTGAGAGAGTAACAAGATTTGGAATATATTTTCCAATAAGGTCACAGCCCGACAAGGCAGGTATCCCCTATGTTCCGACAGATTGGGGAATTAAAAACAGATTTTGGAAGAGGTATCATATGAAAAAGAACATTATTTTATGGATGGCGGCTTCGGCGGTAGTTATGCTGGCGTTTCCGTGGCTTGCGGTTACTTTCGTAAAAGGCGATGCAGGAATGGCGGTATGCTTTCTTCTGTTTTTTGCAGTCAATCCATTATATTCCGTGCTAATCGGAGCATTTGCGGGAAAGGACATCCGGCATTTATGGAGCCTTCCGGTTATTTCGGCAGTGCTGTTCCTCATAGGTACATGGATATTCTTTGATATGGGGGAAACAGCATTTATCCTGTATGCGGCAGTTTATCTTGCCTTGGGGATAGCAGCCATGCTGATTTCCATACTTATCAGAAAGAAAACGCAGAAGTGAGAGGCGATTGAAATGAATATAACAGGAATAGCAAAAAGCCATCATGCGGGCATCCCAAAGCCATCATCCAAGAAGGACTGGAAGCTGTCCGATTCCCTCCGGGAGAAGATAACAGGATGCGGCGCAGAACGTCTATATGGGGAATAAGTTCCTCGCCCTACGCAAAAGCGAGGTCGCCAAAGTCGCGCCGGACAGGGCGGCGCTGATGGAGAAGGTCAGTCAGGAAATGGCGGACATGAAAACGATACGGGAGGCTGACAGGCGGTTGCTGTGCCTCCTATTCGGGGAGCCGTATGAAGCAGAGTTCCAGTCCGGGGCCGTCCATGTGTATGACGGGAATGGTGACGAGATACTGACCTATACCGCAGGCGTGGGCTGCGAAGGCGGAGACGCAGGTACACGGTGCTTTGAAGGCTGCCTACTATGATGCGTACTATGCAGCAAGGCAGGAGATAAATGCCGGGGCTGTGGAAATGCAGGGCGGCTTTGATGCGGGGGCGTAGTAGGAGCAGTGTGTCGTTTTCTCCAGTTTTTGTTAGATTGGAGAATAGGAAGAAAATATGGAGAGGTGCTATAAATGAAAAAGGTTGTGACTTGGGGATTAGTTTTATCATATATTGCTCTTTGCATTGCTATATGTGTCATGGGAATAAAAATATTTGATGGCAATTATGACATTGTGGCAGAAGGCTGCATAGCATTTATTTTTCTTTTGATTAGTTGCGGATGCAATATCTATAGGGCATTTAGCAATAGGTGTCCGCATTGTGGAAAAATACGATTGTCAAATGGCAAATACTGCGCTCATTGTGGGAAAGAGATTTGAATCCATCAAGTCAGCTATACTTACCCTGTTTCTATAGCATTAACTTCAAAATAAATCCTGAGATGCAAATTGGCAATACGGTACAGTGGGTAGAGGGAAGCACCACACGAAGAAAATTAACAATATACAAACGATAAAAGGGAACCGAGCAGAGCGTAGTTGTCATTTGTCTGGTTCCCTTGTTACATATTAGTACGGGGAGGCGGAAAATAAGGCCGGTCACTGGCCGGAGTGGAGTAAAGGAGGAGGCGGCAGATGGAAGTGATCAGATGCCCCAACCCCAAATGCAGGAGGCGCATTTTGGATGATGAGGGAACAGAGACGGAGTGGACGGTCCTTGAGATCAAATGCCAGCACTGCGGAAAACTGGTAAGGCTGCACTTCGGCCCGGAAGGGATAGAGGCTGGCATATATGAGAGGAAAAAACGGCGGAGGTGATTCTGCTGTTTTTTTATGCAGAAGTGATTAAGACAGTGTTTTCCGGCCAATACTGATAACAGGCAATGGAAATTTTTGGAAGTTTCCACCGATGGGACATTTTATGCAGGATGCATAACATGGCTTTGTCATCCAAAACAGGCTGTGGAGGTATACGGTATGTGTATGGTCAGATGTCCCGCTTGCAAAGGACGGATCTGCGATATTATTGCCACCGCGGGAGGGCGCGTAGTCTTAAAGGTGAGGTGCCCAGAATGCGGGAGGATAGTCAAATTGGAATGGCTACTACAGGTCACGGAGACAGGTAAATAGAACTTACTACCGAGCGAGTGGGACCATGGGACATCGAGTCACGAAAGGCCGGAGTGAAGCTAGAGACAATGAGCCTTAGCTTACTCCGGCCATTTTTCCATTTTAAATCAATTTCATATCAAAAATAGAAGCGTTTCTGGCTTTACGAAGGCGTAAAGAAAGGAACGCTTTTATGTCTGAAAAAATCATCAGCATCAGGTCAGGAAACGAAAAATTCACAATGAGTGTTACAGAAGAGTCCTATGAGGCGTGGAAGGATAGTGCCTCGGAGGAAGCGGGCATGGCACGAGCAGGGAGCTGGCTCCCTGCACCCATGGCCGGATATCATATTTTTTCTGTATATACAGCAGCCTCAAGGAGGACTGCGGAATTTTTTTATTCGACACATTTCTATCTCTTTTCCCAACAGATTACAAAAGGATACAATGTTTTTATGACAGGCGCACCTGGAATTCTTCGGGTGCGCTTTTTTTGCGCTTTTGGCTGCAGGCATCAGCCGCCGTTCAGGGGCCGTGCGCCCCCTCCGGTCTTGAAAATTGTTTAACCAAATTTCAAGACTGGAGGAAATCTGAATGAAAATTAAATATGAATTTGCGGATGGGACTGTATCAGAGGTTGAGGTGGAGGAATCCATCGGTGCCGTCATCATTGAGGACAGGCGGCTGGAAGACAACCTTTCCCGCAAGGAACATTACCACTGTTATTCGCTGGATGCAGCTCAGTTCGAAGGTGCAGAGTATTCTGACGGGGAAACGCCGGAAACGAAGATGGAGCGTGAAATGGACACGGAGCGTATCGCCCAGGCATTGGACGGGCTGTCGGAAGTGCAGCGCAGGCGGATTCTGATGCTGGCGGGCGGTATGTCCGTCAACGAGATTGCGCGTAAGGAAGGCGTGCATCACAGCGTGGTCTCAGAAACGATATCTGCGGCCCGGAAAAAATTTAAAAAGTTTTTCTAAAAACACCCCGCCGAACACCCCTCAAAATCTCCGTATAGTGAAGGGCATGAAATCAGCCGCCCTTCGGAAATGGAGGAGATGGAAATGGAACACACATTGAGGATCAGTGTTTCAAAGGAGCCGGCATCCGGCGGGATCGTGAGCTGCCGCCATATCTCCGTGAGGGAGCGTTTCTTACGCTTCCTCCTTGGGGAGAAGCGGAGGGTGGCCATCATCGTGCCGGGCGATTCTGTCCGGGAACTGGCAATCAGTGAAGTCATGGAAGGAGGAAACGTACATGGGAAAAGTGAAGTTACTGCTTGATGTCATAGGGGACCTGCGTTCCCTTGCCGACAACTTACAGGCTGTTGCGGATGCAGTGGCGGACAACGGTGCCGTGGAAGCAGGGAGGACAGATACAAAGGAGCCGGAAAAAGCGGGAAAGGCTGGGAAGGCGGCAAAGAAAGAGGAAAAGCCTGCGGCAAAGCAGGAGCCGGAGGAGAGGCCGCTGACGCTGGAGGAAGTCCGCGCAGTGCTGGCGGAGAAGTCCCGCTCCGGACACACGGAGGAAGTGCGGGAACTGCTGAATAAACACGGCGCGGATAAGCTGTCGGAGATCGACCCGGCGGAGTATGCGGCACTGCTGGCGGAAGCGGAGGTGCTGTGATGGGAAGACACGCTTTATTGTCAGCATCCTCCAGCCACCGGTGGCTTGCCTGCCCGCCGTCTGCAAGGCTCTGTGAAAATTATGAGGATACGGGCAGCGAATACGCGCAGCAGGGCACCGATGCCCACAGCCTGTGCGAACACAAGCTGAAGCTGTCCCTTGGGATGGAAACCGAAGACCCGACAGAGGAGCTTTCCTTTTACGATGAGGAGATGGAGGAATGCGCCTGCGGGTATGCGGAGTATGTCCTCTCGCTGGTGGAGGAGGCCAAGAAAATCTGCAAAGACCCTGTGGTGCTGATCGAGCAGCGGCTGGACTTTTCCCGGTATGTGGAAGAGGGCTTCGGCACAGGTGACTGCGTCATCATCGCAGACGGGACGCTGTATATCATCGACTACAAGCACGGCAAGGGCGTGGAGGTTTCCGCAGAAGGAAACCCGCAGATGATGCTGTATGCCCTGGGCGCATTGGAGCTGTTTGACGGCATCTATGACATTGACGCCGTCCGCATGGCGATCTACCAGCCGCGCCGTGAGAATGTCAGCGTGTATGCCATGGCGAAGGATGACCTTCTCCAGTGGGCGGAAGGAGAGCTTTCCGAAAAGGCAAAGCTGGCCTATGCCGGGGAGGGTGAGTTCTGTGCGGGGGAACACTGCAAATTCTGCAAGGCGAAGGCGGTCTGCAGGAAACGGGCGGAATACAACCTGGAGCTTGCGAAGTATGACTTCGAGATGCCCGCCACGCTGGAGGATGACGAGATTGCGGCGATCCTTGTGAAAGCGGATGAGCTGGCGGCATGGGCGGCGGATGTGAAAGAGTTTGCATTGCAGCAGGCGTTAAGCGGTGTGAAGTATGCCGGGTTCAAGGTTGTGGCCGGAAGGTCCAACCGGAAGTACACGGATGAGGATGCCGTTGCGGATACCGTGAAGAAGGCGGGCTTTGACCCGTATGAGCCAAAACTGCTCGGAATCACAGCCATGGAGAAACTGCTCGGCAAGAAGAAGTTTGCGGAGATTTTAAAGGGCCTTGTGGAGAAGCCGCAGGGCAAGCCTGCGTTAGTCCCGGAGAGCGACAAGCGGCCGGAGATGAACACGGCGCAGGAAGATTTCAAGGAAGATTAGTCAGGAGGAAAATCATATGTCAAACACAGCCAATAATCCAACGAAAGTGATCACCGGCCCCAACACCCGGTGGAGCTACTGCAACGCATGGGAAGCGAAGGCAATTAACGGGGGAACGCCGAAGTTCTCCGTGTCGCTCATCATCCCGAAGTCGGATAAGAAGACCATTGCAAAGATTGAGGAAGCGATCAAGGCGGCGTATCGCGAGGGCGAGGCGAAGCTGAAGGGGAACGGCAGGAGCGTCCCTGCGCTTTCCGTACTGAAGACCCCGTTGCGTGACGGGGATGTGGAGCGCCCGGATGATGAGGCTTATGCGGATTCCTATTTCGTCAATGCCAACAGCTCCACGGCTCCGGGAATCGTGGATGCGGACCGCCAGCCGATCCTTGACCATTCCGAGGTGTACAGCGGCGTGTACGGCAGGGCGAGCATCAATTTCTATGCTTTCAATTCCAACGGGAATAAGGGTATCGCCTGCGGGCTGAACAATTTACAGAAGATCCGTGACGGGGAGCCGCTGGGCGGCAGGTCCCGTGCGGAGGATGACTTTGCGGATGAGGACGAGGAGGATTTCCTGTCATAACCAGATAGAGAAAAGCACAGCCGCCGGGTGGCGGGGAACGGGCGTCTGCCTTTTCCCTGCCGCCCTTAAGGCGGTGAAAGGAGCTGGTAGGATTGAAGTCTATAGAAATTGACATTGAGACGTACAGCGATGTGGATTTGTCCAAATGTGGCGTTTACAGATATTCTTCCTCGCCTAATTTTGAGATTCTGCTGTTTGGGTATAGCGTGGATGGCGGGGAAGTGCGGGTGGTTGATTTATGCCAGGGAGAAAACATCCCTGTGGAAATCCTGGCGGCGATCTCAGATGAGTCTGTCACCAAGTGGGCATTTAATGCCATGTTCGAGAGGGTGTGCCTGTCAAATTACCTTGGGGAATGGCTGGAGCCGGAATCGTGGAAATGCTCCATGGTCTGGTCTGCCACGCTTGGCCTTCCGCTGTCTTTGGAAAATGTGGGCGCGGTGCTTGGGCTGGAAAAGCAGAAGCTGTCGGAAGGGAAAGACCTGATCCGGTATTTCTGTGTCCCCTGCAAGCCGACCAAGGCGAACGGCGGCCGGACACGGAACCTGCCGGAGCATGACAGGGAGAAGTGGGGGCGGTTCAAAGCCTATAACCTGCGCGATGTGGAGGCAGAAATGCAGATACAGCAGAGGCTTTCAAAGTTCCCGGTTCCGGATTTTGTGTGGGAGGAATACTGGCAGGACCAGGAGATCAACGACCGGGGCATCGGGGTGGATATGGAGATGGTCGCGCAGGCAATCGCCATGGATGGCCGTTCCAAGTCGGAGCTGTCAGCCGCCATGCAGAAACTGACGGAACTGGAGAACCCCAATTCCGTGCAGCAGATGAAGCAGTGGCTTTCGGAGAACGGGATGGAGACGGATTCCCTTGATAAAAAGGCGGTGGCGGAACTGTTAAAGACTGCGCCGGAGCCTTTGGGGGAGGCACTTGCCCTGCGGCAGCAGCTTGCAAAGTCCTCGGTGAAGAAATACCAGGCGATGGAGAATGCGGTGTGCGCGGACAGCCGTGCGCACGGGATGTTCCAGTTTTACGGAGCCAATAGGACTGGCCGGTATAGCGGCCGCATTATACAGTTGCAGAATCTGCCCCAGAACCATATCCCTGACTTGGCGCAGGCGCGGGAACTTGTGAAATCAGGGGATTTTGATGCCCTTGCCATGCTCTATGAGGACATCCCGGATACGCTCTCACAGCTCATCCGCACGGCTTTCGTGCCGCAGGACGGAAGGAAGTTCATCGTGGCGGACTTTTCCGCAATCGAGGCGAGGGTGCTCGCATGGATCGCCGGGGAGCGGTGGCGGATTAAAGTGTTCGAAGGCGGCGGTGATATTTACTGCGCCTCGGCAAGCCAGATGTTCCATGTGCCGGTGGAAAAGCACGGCGTGAACGGGCATCTGCGTCAGAAAGGTAAAATAGCCGAATTAGCACTCGGCTATGGCGGATCAGTCGGGGCATTGAAATCCATGGGCGCATTGGAGATGGGGATTGCGGAGGAAGAGCTGCAGCCGCTTGTGTCAGCATGGCGGGATTCCAACCCAAGCATTACGGAGTTCTGGTGGGCAGCAGACCGTGCCGTGAAGGAATGCATCAAAAAGAGAGTGCCAACGGAAACACACGGCATCCGCTTTGATTACCAGAGCGGGATGCTGTTCATCACGCTTTTTTCCGGGCGGCGGCTTGCGTATGTGAAGCCGAGGATTGGCGAGAACCGGTTTGGCGGGGAGTCCGTCACTTACATGGGCGTGAGCGGCACGAAGAAATGGGAGCGGCTGGAAAGCTATGGCCCCAAGTTTGTGGAGAACATTGTGCAGGCGGTCAGCCGGGATATTCTCTGCTATGCCATGCGGACTTTACGGAACTGTGCAATCGTGGCTACGGTGCATGATGAGATCATAATTGAAGCGGACAGGAGGATGTCTCTTTCTGCCGTATGTGAACAGATGGGAAGGACGCCGCCCTGGGCGAAAGGGCTGCTGCTCCGGGCAGATGGCTATGAATGCGATTTTTACCAGAAGGATTAGGCAGGGGGTGCATGATGGAACGGCTGCGGATTGAATACGGGATGGGATATATGGAGCTGAACATTGAGGCGTTCTTCCCCTGCAAGATGCCGGCGGCAAGGAAAGCCGCGAGGCTCATCAATTCATACTGCTCTGATGAAACGAGGGCGGAGCTGCTTTCGGAGCTGTGGGAGCTGGCAGACGGGTATGCGGCACTATGCAAAATGTACAAAGAAATAGAGGAGGCGCTTCCTGCGGATACCCCGGAGCGGAGGCGCTGGAGGGCGCAGTTCAACAAAACGGAAACCCTCCGCAGAAGGATGGCGGGGAATATCAGATTGATTTCAGGAGGGATAAAAGATGACTGATGTGATGCCGGAATGCAGGACACACGGCGACTGTTTCGCAAACAGGGGCGGCGTCTGCACCTGCTTAAAGGACAATGACTTTGGCGGGAGGGACTGCCCGTTTTACAAGCCTGCGGACACAGTCCGGGAAGGCCGGCGCAGGCAGAATGGAGGTATGGTTGATGGGAATCAGCAGATATAACAGCGAGGGATACAGCGACCCGACGAGCCATGCGGCGTTATCGGGAATCCAGAAGGAGGAAAAGGCGGCGAAGCGGGCATACCGGCCGCTTGTCTATATATGCTCCCCGTTTGCCGGGGACAGGTCAGGGAACACGCAGAAGGCGAGGCGGTACAGCAGGTTTGCGGTGGAGAACGGCGTGATACCGCTCGCCCCGCACCTTTTGTTTCCGCAGTTCCTGGATGACGGGAAGCCTGCGGAGCGGGCAATCGGGATGTTCATGGGGCTGGTGCTTTTGGGGAAGTGTGAGCAGTTGTGGGTGTTCGGCGGCACCATATCCACGGGGATGGCGGCGGAGATTGAGAAAGCGGAAAAGCGGGGTATGCCAATCCGCTATTTCACAGAAAACTGCGAGGAGGTTGGAGGCTGATGGGGGAAATGAAAGCTATACAGACAGAATACAAGGGGTATTTATTCCGGTCCCGGCTGGAGGCAAGGTGGGCGGTGTTCTTTGATGCCTGCGGTGTGGATTGGGAATATGAGCCGGAAGGGTATGGCCTTGGGAACGGGATTCATTACCTGCCGGATTTCCTGCTCAAAAGGGTGCAGCTTGGCGGCTATGGCTCCGGCAGTGAGTTTTCGGAAATACGCAGCCTTTATGTTGAAGTGAAGGGGCAGATGACGCAGGCAGATTCTGAAAAGATACTGGCATTCTATAAAGCCGGGCTTGCGGATGGGCTGCCTGCCATATCGGATACGCCTGTTTTAGTTCTGGGGGACATCCCGCCAGGGACAACGCTGGACAGGATGCGGTCATGGGTAGATGGGGAAAGCGGCAGGCCGTTTCCGTGGGAAGCGCGGGCGTTCCATTTCGGCACGGTTGACGGTATGGACTGCACGGCTTTCCCCTGCGTCAACCGTGAGGGACATCTGGAGCTGTTCGGACAGGCGGAAGAATACAACCGGCGTTTCATAGACCGCAGGGCAACGGAGCGGGCATACCGCCTTGCAAGGCAGGCGCGGTTTGAACATGGGGAAACGCCAAAAGTAAGGAGGGCGCGCTATGCGTGAGTTGAGTATTGCATATGGGAACAGCCGCAGCGCAAAGCAGTGGTCGAACAAGACCATACGGTTTGGGGAATTGAAAGAACGCCTGAAAACGACAATCCGCACACCGGAATCAGCGGAGGAATA
This sequence comes from Oscillospiraceae bacterium, assembly GCA_021771675.1. The sequence goes on from JAETOP010000045.1 coordinate 14,025, forward strand.
TGCCCGTTTCCCGAAATCGAAAAAGGATGCGGCAAAAGACCATGGCGGCTTTGTTGCAGGAGTGTTAAAGGGCGGCAGGCGGAAGATCGACACGGTGGAGTCCCGTTCCATGGTGGCGCTGGACGGCGACCGCATCGACCCGGAGTTCCTGGCGGGTTATGAAAAGGCCGTGCCGTATGCCTCCGTGCTTTACAGCACCCACAGCCATACGGCGGAAGAACCGAGGGTACGCCTTGTGTTCCCGCTGGCAAGGGACGTGTCCCCAGAAGAATATGTGGCGGTGGCGAGGTATCTTGCGCAGGGGCTTGGCATGGATTATTTTGACGAATGCTCCTACCAGCCTAACCAGCTCATGTACTGGCCGAGTACGCCTTCCAACGGTGAGTTCGTCTATAAAGAGGTGGGCGGTGCATGGCTTGACCCGGATGACGTCCTGTCGGCGCATCCGGAATGGCGGGACCCGACAAGGCTGCCCACATCCTCAAGGGAGAGCCGGGCAAATTCCATCAGCATACAGAAGGTGCAGGACCCGCTTGAAAAAGAGGGCGTGGTGGGATTGTTCAACAGGGTGTTCTTCCCTATAAGCCTTGCCATGGACGCTTTCCTGCAGGATGTATATGAGCCTACGGACAAGGAAGACCGCTACCACCTGACCGAGTCCAGCAGCATGGCGGGCGTGGAAATCAAGGAGGGCGGGAAATTCGCCTACAGCCACCATGCAAAAGACCCTGCCTATCTGAAACTCTGCAATGCCTTTGACCTTGTACGCATCCACAAATTCGGTGAACTTGATGACAAAGCATCCTTCAAGGCAATGTGCGATTTTGCGCTGACGATTGACAGCGTGAAGGTAGAGGCCCTGGAGGAGCGGCGCAGGCAGGCCGGAGAGGAATTCGCAGACGGGGAGGACTGGAGGAAAAGCCTGGAGCTTGACCGGAAAGGCGGCATAAAAGACACGCTGGATAACATTGTCCTGATCATCCAGAACGATGAGGAACTGAAGGGCATTGCCTTTAACTGCCACCGGGACGGGATCGACGCAAGGGAGGGACTGCCATGGGAGCAGATCAAGGGCGGCTGGAGTGATTCTGATGCGGCGGCGCTCAAGGTGTACCTCTCCAGGAACTACGGCATCTATTCCCCGACCAAGACGAAGGACGCCGTGGTGGCGGTGGCGGCGGAGCGGGCATACCATCCCATCCGGGATTATCTGGAGGGACTGCCGGAATGGGACGGCATCCCCCGCGTGGACACCCTGCTGGTTGATTATTTCGGCGCCGCGGATAACAGCTACACAAGGGCGGTCAGCCGAAAGTCGATGGCGGCGGCCATCGCAAGGGTATACCGTCCAGGGACGAAGTTTGACAGCGTCCCGATCCTGAATGGCCCGCAGGGCATCGGGAAGTCCACCTTTTATGCGAAGCTCGCCGGGGAATGGTTCTCCGACAGCCTGACGCTTACGGACATGAAGGACAAATCCGGCCCGGAGAAGCTGCAGGGGTACTGGATACTGGAGCTGGGCGAGCTGGCGGGCATGAGGAAGGCGGACATCGAGACTGTGAAGTCCTTTATCAGCCGTGTGGACGACAAGTACCGCGCGTCCTATGGCGTCAATGTGGAGAGCCATCCGAGGCAGTGCGTCATTGTAGGCACCACGAATGCGGAGACGGGCTTCCTGCGCGACATCACGGGCAACCGTCGCTTCTGGCCGGTGCGCGTGTCCGGCAGCTCCAGGAAGAAGCCGTGGCAGCTCACGAAAGAGGATGTGGCGCAGATATGGGCGGAAACGCTCGTGCTGTACCAGAAAGGGGAGAAGCTCTACCTGGAAGGCCAGGATGCTGAGATCGCCGTGGCGGAACAGGCGGACGCCCTGGAAACGGATGAGCGCGAGGGGCTGGTGCGGGAGTACCTGGACACCCTGCTCCCGGAGAAGTGGGCGGAGATGTCCCTGTTCGAACGGCGGAGCTACCTCAGTGATTCCGACTTCGGCGTCAGCAGGAAAGACGGCACGGTACAGCGTATGTATGCCTGCAACATGGAGATATGGTGCGAGTGCTTCGGCAGGGACGGCTCCTCCATGAAGCCTGCGGATTCCTACGCCATTGCCGCCATCATGCGCAAGATCGAGGGGTGGGAGAAAGCGGAGCGGACAACGTACCCGCTCTATGGACGGCAGCGGGGGTACAAGCGGAAGCTGTCCTGAACACACCATGGCACAGGCGGCAGCCGTCCGAATAAGTGTCCTGCCGCCCGTCCTGTAAAGGGGCGGCGGTATATCAAGGAAAATAACAACATTGGGACAAGAGGACAAGACAAAACCTATTGAGAAAAAATAAAAGAAAATATAGAAATGGGCGTGTGTATATGTGTATATACGCGCGTATAGAAAAAATCGGGCTGTTGTCCATCCTTTTGTCCAGAAAGGAATACGGAATGCGGGAAAAACAGATTGAACAGAAGCTGGTGCAGGAATCCAGGAAAAGCGGCGGCATCTGCCCCAAGTTTACGTCTCCTGGCTTTGCCGGGATGCCGGACAGACTGCTGCTCCTGCCGCATGGCAGGATGGCATTCGTGGAACTGAAAGCGCCGGGGCAGAAACCGAGGCCGCTCCAGGCGGCACGCCACAGGCTGCTGCGGGGACTTGGGTTCAGGGTATATGTACTGGATGACGAGGGGCAGATTGAAAAAATAATATCAGAGATTGGGGGTGATGCCTTATGAAGTTCGTACCACACAGCTATCAGAGTTTCGCAATCGAATATATCAAAAGCCATCCGATAGCGGCTGTCCTGTTGGATATGGGCTTGGGCTGAGGGCAAGACAGGGATAACGCTGACCGCACTCAACGACCTTTTGTTTGATAGCTTTGAAGTCCATAAGATTATCGTTATTGGCCCATTAAGGGTGTCAAGGCATACATGGCCTGCGGAAATTGAAAAATGGGATCATCTGAAGGGACTGAAATACAGCGTGGCGGTCGGGACGGAAAGTGAAAGGCTGTCGGCACTCCAGAAACAGGCGGACATTTACGTCATCAACCGGGAGAACGTGCAGTGGCTGATTTCTGAAAGCGGAATACCGTTTGACTTCGACATGGTGGTGATTGATGAGTTATCATCCTTCAAAAACCACCAGACGAAGCGGTTCAGGGCGCTGATGAAAGTCCGGCCGAAGGTAAAGCGCATCGTGGGGCTGACAGGGACGCCGAGCAGCAACGGCCTCATGGATTTATGGGCGGAGTTCCGGCTGCTGGACATGGGGGAGCGGCTTGGCAGGTTCATCGGGCAGTACCGCACTTCTTACTTCCGGCCGGATAAGCAGAACGGGCAGGTGGTATTTTCCTACAAGCCGCTGCCTGGGGCGGAGAAGCAGATATACGGCAAAATCTCCGACATCACCATTTCCATGAAGTCTGACGACCACCTGCAGATGCCGGAGCTGATAAATTCCAGATACACCGTGTATCTCTCCGAGAAGGAGGATTCGCATTATGCGGATTTGAAGAAAGACCTCGTCCTTCAGCTTCCGGACGGTGAGATCACAGCCGCCAATGCCGCATCCCTTTCCGGGAAGCTGTCGCAGATGGCGAACGGCGCAATCTACACGGATGCCGGGGAGACGGTCGCCATCCATGAGCGGAAGCTGGACGCACTGGAGGACATCATCGAGGCGGCGAACGGAAAGCCGGTGCTTGTGGCTTACTGGTTCCGGCATGACCTGGAACGCATCACGGAACGGCTCCACAAGCTGAAAATACCATGTTCCAGGCTGGATACGGACGGCAGCATCCGGAAATGGAACGCCGGGGAAATCCCGGTGGCGCTGATCCACCCGGCATCCGCAGGACACGGCCTCAACCTTCAGAGCGGAGGGAACACGCTGGTGTGGTTCGGCCTTACCTGGTCACTGGAATTATACCAGCAGACGGTGGCGAGGCTGTGGCGGCAGGGGCAGCAATCAGAAACCGTGGTGGTGCAGCACATCATCACGAAAGGCACCATAGACGAGCGGATCATGAAAGCTCTTTCCGAAAAGGACACCACGCAGGCCGCACTGATCGATGCGGTGAAGGCAGATTTAGATTTATAAGCCAATCCATGAAAATCAATGACAATCCATGCCAATCCGGGAGAAATAAAAATATTTAACAGGAGGCATCAGCTATGGGAATCATATGGCAGTATTTAGACAAAAGGGGCGCGACCGCCAATGCACTGAGGGATTACGGGAGGATGGAATTCATCATCAGCCACACGGACGATGAGATCAAGGCGGCATACCAGAAGATGGGAGGCATCAGCAGCCCGCGGCCTGACGGTATGCCACACACGCACAATCCCCATGCGGCGGAGGACAGGATAGTCAAGGGCATTGAGGAGATCGATGTGCTGAAAGAGCGGTACCGGGAGGCGGTGGAATTCATGGCATGGTTTGGGCCGGCATGGGAGCAGCTTACAGAAGATGACCGTTACGTTCTGGAATGTTTCTACATGGGCGGGAACGGACCGGCAGTCAACGCCGTCTGCGAGCGTTTCCAGATTGAGAGGAATTCGGCATACCGCAGGAAGAACCGGGCGCTGTCAAAATTGTCCGTCATGCTGTACGGGAAATAAAAGTGTCCACTTTGCGGGCATGACATTTGGTTTTGGACGTGGTATGCTGATAGCATGAGAAAATGTCAAGAGGGACTTCGCAGGAGCAAAAGAATCCTGCGGGGGCTTTCTTTATGCCTATAAGGAGGTGAGGCAGATGCCAAGGAAACCGAAGAGGCCGTGTTCCTTCCCCGGATGCCCGAAGCTGACGGAAGGGAGGTTCTGTGAGGAGCATGAGCGGCAGGAGAACCGCCGCTACGAGAAGTACGACCGCGACCCGGCTGTACGCCGTAGGTATGGGAGGGCATGGAAGCGTATCCGTGACCGCTATGCAGCCAAGCATCCGTTCTGTGAGGAGTGCCAGAAGAAAGGACTGCTGCGGCCGGTGGAGGAAGTACACCATAAGCTGCCATTGGCAGAGGGCGGGACGCATGACGAGGAGAACCTCGTGTCGCTGTGCCAGCCCTGCCATGCAAGGATTCATGCGGAGCGCGGCGACAGGTGGAATAAGCGTTAGGTCATTGTGTGCGGGTTCCTTGTGGACCCGCCAGGGCCCTATCAATCTCTACAGCCTGTGTGCCGGGGAACGGGCGTGGGGTCACACGCATAAAAACCGGAAATCAAACGGGGGATTAACCCCTCGGAGATTTCCGTAAAATAAAGGCTTTCAAGGTGCTGCGGCGTTTGATTTCCGCAGCATTTTTTCAAAGAAAATCAAAGAAACGGGGTGAAAACAGTGGCAAAAGACGGCAGCGGGCGGGGCGGCGCAAGGCCGGGGGCGGGACGCAAGCCCAAGGCACTCACGGAGAAGATTGCCGAAGGCCGGCCGGCGGAAGTCATGATGGAGCCGGCCGAGCTGGAGGGCGTGGATGTGCCGCCCGTGAAGGACTTCCTGAAATCCCCGCAGAAAAGCGGGCGGGAGCTGGTGGCGGAGGAAGTCTACAACGAAACGTATGCCTGGCTGAAAGCAAGGGGATGTGAAAAGCTGGTCACGGTGCAGATGGTGGAGCAGTACGCCATGAGCGTGTCCCGGTGGATTCAGTGCGAGGAGATTGTTTCGTCCACTGGATTTCTGGCGAAGCACCCGACTACAGGAGCCGCCATTGCCTCCCCTTATGTCACCATGAGCCAGTCCTACATGAAGCAGACCAATTACTGCTGGATGCAGATATACCAGATCGTGAAGGAGAACTGCTCGGTGGAGTTCCAGGGGAACACGCCGCAGGATGATGTGATGGAGCGGCTGCTCCGTGCAAGGAAAGGAGTGTAGATAAAAATGGGTAAGACGACAACGGAGATGCAGCTTGTGCCGCTCTCAAAATTAGTGCCGTATGTGAATAATGCGCGGACGCACTCGCCGGAGCAGCTTGCGAAGCTCCGCTCATCCCTGCGGGAGTTCGGCTTCATCAACCCGGTCATCATCGACCGGGATTTCAATGTCATCGCAGGGCATGGCAGGATCGCAGCGGCGAAGGAGGAAGGGATTACAGAGGTTCCGTGTGTATTTGTGGACTATCTGACAGAGGCGCAGAAGAAAGCCTACATCCTTGCGGACAACCGCATGGCTCTGGATGCCGGATGGGATGAGGAGCTGCTCCGCATTGAGATTGAAAGTTTGCAGGGTGCGGATTTTGATGTATCTTTGACAGGCTTCGGTGAGGATGAGATTGCAGACCTTTTCTCCGGGGACGGTGAAAAAGATGTGAAAGATGATGATTTCGACCTTTCCGCAGCGTTGGAGAAAGCGGCGTTCGTGGAAAAGGGAGATATCTGGACGGTGGGCAGGCACAGGCTGATGTGCGGTGACGCTACCAGTGCGGAGGACGTGGCGGCGCTCATGGACGGGAAAAAGGCAAACCTTATCGTGACGGACCCGCCGTATAACGTCGCATTCAAGAGCGGAAGTGGGCTTTCCATCCAGAACGACAGCATGGAGAACGGGGAGTTTTACACTTTTCTGTACAATTCCTTCCAGAACATGGTGGAGCATCTGGAAAGCGGCGGTGCAGCTTATGTGTTCCATGCGGACACGGAGGGGCTTAATTTCAGGAAAGCCTTTGTGGATGCGGGGTTCCACCTTGCCGGGGTGTGCATATGGGTAAAGAATTCGCTGGTGCTTGGGCGCTCGGATTACCAGTGGCAGCATGAGCCTGTGCTGTACGGTTTCCTTAAGAACGGAAAACACCCGTGGTATTCCGACCGGAAGCAGACCACCATCTGGAACTACGACAAGCCGAAGCGGAATAAGAACCACCCGACATCGAAGCCGCTTGACCTGCTCGGATACCCAATCTGCAATTCCTCCCAGGAAAACGCCATCGTTCTGGACACTTTCGGAGGGAGCGGCTCCACGATGATGGCATGTGAGCAGACAAACCGTATCTGCCATATGATGGAGCTGGATGAAAAGTACGCATCCGTCATCCTGCGGAGGTATGTGGAGGATACCGGGGATTCGGAAAATGTGTATGTGGTGCGCGGTGGGGAAAAAATCCCATACTCCGCGCTGGTGAAGGAGGTGGAGATGGAATGAATGCAGACGCTATATATATCCATAGTAGGGAGTCCAGCACTGGCGGCGGAGACACACCAAATCCGCAGTCTGCGGATGCCTGCCTGACCCTCGGCAGCCTGTTTGACGGCTCCGGGGGTTTTCCTTTGGGCGGGCTGCTTGCAGGCATCACCCCTCTATGGGCTTCGGAGATTGAGCCGTTCCCCATCCGTGTGACCACAAAGCGGCTGCCCTCCGTGAAGCACTTGGGCGATATTTCTGCGGTGGATGGCGCAGAGATTGCCCCGGTGGACATCATCACCTTCGGCTCGCCCTGCACGGATATGTCGGTGGCCGGCAAGCGGGCGGGGCTTGGCGGGCAGCAGTCCTGCCTGTTCTATCAGGCAATCAGAATCGTAAAGGAAATGAGGTGTGCAACAGATGGAAAATATCCAAGGTTTATCGTGTGGGAGAACGTCCCCGGAGCCTTCTCATCCAATAAAGGGGAAGACTTTAAGGCAGTCCTCGAAGCGGTCTGCTCCGTCAAAGACGAAAGTATTTCTGTACCTGGACCTCCAAAGGGGAGGTGGGCGAATGCCGGAAGCATCGTGGCAGACGGCTTTTCCCTCGCATGGCGGGTGTTTGACTCCCAGTTTTGGGGAATCCCCCAACGAAGGAAACGCATCTACCTTGTCGCAGATTTTGCAGGCGGGAGTGCCGGAAAGGTATTATTTGAGTCCGAAGGCGTGTCTGGGTATTCTGCGGAGGGCTTCCGTGCGTGGCAAGGAACTGCCGGAGGTGCTGCGGATTGCATTGGAGCGGCAGGCGGCATCTGCCTGAACGACCAGGGCGGGCAGAGGATGGACGTGACGGATGACGTGACCTGCACCCTGCGGGCAGAGGCGCACCATCCCCCGTGCGTATTGGAATCGGCCGGTTTCTGCACGGAGCATTCCGCAAAGGCGCGTGGGATTGGGTATGAGGAGGAAACCTCGCCCACGCTCCGTGCAGGGACGGTCCCGGCTGCGGTGGCGCTCTATGAGAACCATTCACAGGATACGAGATATACGGGGCCTTTGGAAACGGCGCCTACGGTCAGCTCCACCTACGGCATGGGCGGCAATAACCAACCGTTCGTGGTGGAAACGCCAAAGACGCTGAAAATCCGCTCCGGCTGTGAGGGAGGCGGCAAAGGGGCGATCATACAGGATGACAAATCCGCAACTCTCTCCTGCAGCAATGACCAGACGGTGTTCGTGCCTTTCTGCAAGGGGTACCGCGCCCACTACAAAGGGGATGCGCCGACCTGGAAGGACGGGAAGGTGGCAAACACGCTGAACACCTTTGATGTCGGGGAGAGCCGCTGCAATGAGCTGGTGGTGCAGGCATACGGTATCTGCTCCAAGGACAGCAATGCCATGAAATCGGATAACCCGCACAGCGGATTTTATGAGGCGGATACCTCCCGGACTCTGGACGGGAACGGCGGGAATCCCGGCTGCAACCAGGGCGGCATTGCCGTGGTGGCGGTGCAGGGCTCCATGATTGGCAGGAAGGATGAGAACGGGCCGCAGGGGAGTGGCGTGAATGAGGATGTGTCCTTTACGCTTGACGCCGTGGACAGACACGCTGTTGCATACCCGACCTACTGCACGAGCAAGAATTCTCATTTCACACGGGCAGAAAAGGAACTGGCGAACACGCTGGTGGCTACGGATTATAAGGACCCTCCCGTCATCAACGATGTGCAGACCGCATCCGGCAAGGAGGTGTTCGGCACACTCTCGGCAAGCATGGGCTCCAAGCAGTGGCTCGGCAACCAGGAGGCGTTCAGCGGGGATTACCATATCGTGGAGCCGGAGTATATTGTCCGCAGGCTGACGCCCACCGAGTGTGCGAGGCTGCAGGGCTTCCCGGACTGGTGGTGCGGCGGGCTTGGCACGGAGGAACCTACCGAGGAAGATTTAGTGTTCTGGAGGGAGGTCTTTGAGACCCATCGGAAGATTGCAGGGACTTCCACGAAGCCCAAGACGGATAGGCAGATCATCAAGTGGCTGAAAGACCCTCATTCGGATAGTGCCGAGTATAAAATGTGGGGCAACGGCGTCGCACTGCCGAACGTATATTTCGTGCTTTCGGGGATCGTGTACTATGCACAGTTCCCGGACTTTTTATTGTGACATTTTTTCTCACATACTGCTTGCTATTCCTGCCGTTCAGAGTGATTAATGTAGTACCGAAAAACGAAGGAGGTACAAAAAAATGAGGTTTGAATTCAACAGGACAGGGGCAGAGCGGAAGGCGCTGGTGCAGGCAATGGGGGAGATTTTAGAGGTAAAGCCGAAATACCTCGGAATGCCGACAGCGGCTTACCAGGTGGATTACTTCCACATCGACAAGACCGGCGCGGTGGAGTTTGACGACCGGGCGGACAGTGAGGAAATAGAGAACCTGCTGGAGCGGCTTGCGGAAAGAGGGATTGTCGCAGTCCCGGCAGAAACGGCGCAGGAAGGCGGCACGGCAGAAGAAAGCGCGGATGCGGAAAACAAAGCGGAGGAGCCGGAAACGGAGGCACAGGGGGCAGATCTGGGGCTTACGGTGGCAATGCCGAGGGATTCCTTCACGGATGCCGCGCTGGAGAACCTGCGGAAGCTGGTGGATGCCAAAGGGAGCCTGATTAAAAAGGCGCTGGCGGTTGACAGCCTCCCGATTGAAACGGACGGGGAGAAGGTTTCCTTCCCATGGTTTGCGGAGGGGCAGGACAGCGAATCGGTGAAAGCCTACACCCATTTCATTGCCGCCATCTGCGACATGGCAAGGAACCAGAAGCGCATCACGGCGAAGGAAAAGCCTGCGGACAATGAAAAATACGCATTCCGGTGCTTCCTGCTCCGGCTCGGATTCATCGGGGCGGAATACAAGGGCGAGCGGAAAATCCTGCTGAAGAACCTCTCCGGCAGCTCGGCATTCAAAAACGGCGAAAGGAAGGAGGCGGTCAGCAGTGAACTTTCCGAATAGGGAGATTGTGGAGCGTGTCCGCAGGGAGTACCCTGCAGGCACACGGGTGGAGCTTGTACGGATGGACGATGTGCAGGCCCCGCCCATCGGGACGCGGGGAACAGTCGAAGGTGTGGATGACACGGCGAGCGTCATGGTCGCATGGGACAACGGCAGCAGCCTCCATGCAATTTACGGCGAGGATGTGGTGCGCAGGATAAAGGAGGATGAATAGATGGAGCAGGACATTCTGAAACAGCTTTATTTTGGTGAGATCGTGCCGTGGGAGAACCGGAACGACAAGACGCCGGAGATGGCAGAGCTTGCGGAGCGCATCGACGGGGAGATTGAACGCCTAAAAGGGCTGTTGGACAGTGAGGGGAAGGCACTGCTGGAGAAACTTCTGGACGATGCCTCCGACCTTGAGTGCAAGACCATCTGCGAAGGCTTTAAGGACGGATTCCGGCTTGGCGCACAGATCACGGCAGCCTCCATGGAGGGCCTGAAAAAGCCATAAAATACACAAAAAACTGCGGAAAACATTGTGTAATATATGCCTCGAATTGACTTGCTATTATCCCCTTTTAGAGCGAATATGTGTACTACCGAAAGGGAAAACACACAAAGAAAACGGAGGAAAACAGCATGAACGCAAAGTTAGCAAGGCAGGTTGAGGAAATGAAAAAGCAGACCATCGGGGTTGAGGTGGAGATGAACAGCATCGCAAGGAGCAGGGCGGCGAAAATTGCAGCGGACTTCTTCGGAACAGGCAGGCATGAATACACGGCACGCAGGAACGGCTACGAAACCTACTCCGCATGGGACGCGCAGGGCAGGGAGTGGAAATTCCAGAAGGACGTGAGCATCGCGGGGCCTGACAGCGAAAAGTGCGAGCTGGTGACGCCCATCCTTACCTACGGGGACATGGAAACCCTGCAGGAGCTTATCCGGCAGCTACGGCACGCTGGAGCGAAGAGCGACGCGGGAAGGGGCTGCGGGGTACACATCCACATCGGGGCGAAAGGCCACACGCCGCAGAGCCTCAGAAACCTCGCCAACATCATGGCAGGCCATGAAAGCCTGATAGCGGATGCCTTAAACCTTGACCGCTGGAGGATGAACCGCTACTGCCGCACGGTTGACCCACGGTTTTTGGAGCAGGTCAACAGAAAGAAACCTTCCACGATGGCGGCCCTTGCGGACATCTGGTACACAAGCCACGGCGCAAGCTACGGCAGGGACCAGCACTACAACGACAGCCGCTACCATATGCTCAATTACCACGCAACCTTCACCAAAGGCACGGTCGAGTTCCGGCTCTTCCAGTTCGACGAACCGGGCGACGGGCGCAGGGGCGGCCTCCACGCAGGGCAGCTTAAAAGCTACATCCAGCTCTGCCTCGCACTCAGCCAGATGGCGAAGGAAGTAAAGACGGCAAGCCCGAAGCCGCAGCAGAGCGAGAACCCGAAATACGCCATGCGGACATGGCTCCTCCGGCTCGGCTTCATCGGGGACGAATTCAAGACCGCAAGGGACATCCTCACAAGGAGGCTTGCAGGGGACGCATCCTTCCGAAACGGAAGGGCCGCTTGAAGGGAACGCGGGAGGTAGCCTCCTGCCACCTTGCCTGCCGCGGAAACGGCAGTGGACCGCTCCGGCGGTCTTAAGGTGGTAGAAGGGTGCCCCCTTCGGAAAGGATGGATTTCAAGATGGAAAAAAGATACTACATTGCTTACGGCTCAAACTTAAACATCCGGCAGATGCGGATGCGCTGCCCCGGGGCGAGGATTATCGGCACTTCGGTGATTGAGGGCTACCGTCTGCTGTTCAAGGGCAGCAGGACCGGCTCCTACCTCACCATCGAGCCACAGGAGGGCGCAAGCGTCCCCGTGGCGGCATGGGCGGTGACGGAGGAGGATGAGGCGGCGCTTGACCGCTACGAGGGCTTCCCCCACTTTTACTACAAAAAGGAGATGGAGCTGCCCCTTAAAGGGATTAAGACCGGAAAGGTGCGGCTGCGGAAGGTTTTCGTCTACATCATGCATGAGGACCGCCCGCTTGGGGTTCCGAGCGGGTTCTATATGGAGACCTGCAGGCAGGGCTACCAGAGTTTCGGATTCGACGAGGCATTTCTGGAACGGGCGTATGCCGACAGCAGGGAGAAATTTCCGGGCGGGTGGAAGACCGGGGACGCCTGCTTCATGGTGACCAACCGGAAGAACGGCTGCACGGGCAACTACACCGTGCTGGGATTCGATGGGAAATATTTCTGGCTCCAGAACAGCAGGGGCAGCCGTTACCGCGCATCCGCAGGCCGGATGTTCCGCAGCAAGGTGGAGGCGCTTGCCCCACGGCAGGAGAATATGGACTTAGGAGGAAACAGCGATGAAAGAAACAGATAATATTGCGAGGATTTCGGTCTGCCCACGATGCGGGCAGACCTACCACGGGAGGCCGGCAGTTTCGCGGGCGGACGGCAGAACGCCGCTCTGCCCGGACTGCGGCACCAGGGAGGCTCTGGAGAGCATCGGGGTGGACGGGAAGGAGCAGGAACAGATTCTGGAAGCCATCCACAGGTGCTACGGCAGGGGATGAAAATTATAAAGGCAAAGGAGCGTACAGCTATGGAAAAAAGGACAGAGGTCATCCAGGAGTGGATTGACGCAAGAAGGGAACGGGGCGAGGCTGCAACAAAATGTATGTTTTACATCACCGTCCCGAAAGACACCGACCTTTACAAGGATGAAACCATCAAGAAAATCGAGGGCATCCTTGATAAGAACCATGTCAGCCACGGCCATGTGGATACGGTCTGCGGCGCATGGAACCTGAACCGGGACTGGATTGAGACGGGCGAGATCGACTGCATTGTGGAATTCTGCGGGGTGTACCCGGTCAATTGGGACATGGACGATGTGGCGGAGCTTGAACGGATGGAAACCGAAGGGGAGATCATCGTCCTGGTTGACTGGATAGAGGACGGGAAACACATCCCTAACCATTGAAAACTACACAATTTCTCCTGCAGATATTTGCACAGTATATGTTCAAAATCCGCTTGCTATTATCCGCAGAAAGAGCGAATATGTGTACTACCGAAAGGGAAAACACAGAAAGCGGAGGA
>JAETOP010000046.1 GCA_021771675.1 Oscillospiraceae bacterium
GCACGGGGGTGGTCAGTAATTACCGCATAAGTTTCGCCCGGTAACGTTTTCTGGGCAGAACGTTGAGTGGTAATGGGTAACGGCTTCTGAGGGAGGCTCCCCTGTGTAAGGGGAGCCTTTGCTCTGAAACCGGCTCCCAGTGCCATTCAACCCACCGCCCAATGGTCATTACCTGGCGGTGGGGTCATGACATAAGCCCTACGGGCATCCCGCCAAATTACAATTTGGTGTAAATATCGTCAGGAAATCGTATCCGCTGCCAGCTCTGCCTTTCCCTGAGGAAGGGCCTGGACGAACTTGGAGTCAACGGCGAACTCCACGGTAACACTTTCCAGTCCCGGGGCGGAAACCACCAGGATTCCCGGACCAGGGCGGCCGGTGGTACGGACATAGGTGCCGCACATACCGCCCTCGGCGGTGGCAGTATCCGGGCCCAGAAGGGCCACGTTTCCATCCGCCGCAAAACTCACCGGCAGCTGGGCATAGGAGGCAACGGTGTCGTTTTCATCCAGAATGCGGATGCGCAGAGCAGCCATGTCATAGGTATCGCCAATGTGGAGCCGCTGATCTGTGGGCCGCACCTCCAGATGGAGCTTGGCGGAGACGGAGCGGGTGACGGTTTTGACGCATTTGCCATGGACCATAGCCTCAAAGCGCCAGCGGGTGCTCTCCCCTCCCCAGTTGCCCACATACTTGCCGTAGAGGGCCACCGCATCCTGATAGCGAACCCGGTAGCGGAGCCTGACCCAGGCAAATTTCATCCGGTAACGCAGAGGCAAATTGTGCAGGCCGTACCTGGCCGCCGCCGTCAGACATTCCCGGAGGAGTTCGGCCTTGTTGTGCTCGAAGCCCTCCTGGCTCTCCAGCAGCACGCCGATGGTGTCGTCCACCACAAAGGGCGGGTGGGGCAGGGCCGTTTCCGGGGTGTGGTTCAGCTTGGTAACAAAGCAGTCGTTCTTATATAGAGCCACCTCGTCGGCATTGGAGAACACCGCCACGCTTCCGATCTCGCCTCCGGGATAGTCGCCGATGTCCATGCAGGAGGCGACCTCCAGCACCGTCTCCTCCTCCCCCTGGCTGGCATAGGCGAAGGCGGCAGGCTTGGGATTCCGAAAGGCATCCATCACTCCGTGATAACACACCCGATCCCCGGAGCCGAACTCCTTGTGGGTAGGATAGTCAAACATACACCAGCCGAAGCATCCGGCGTGCTCCCCGCTGGCATAGGCGGCGTTCAACACCCGCATGTGACGCAGGGCCTGCTCCTGGCGCTTGAACCAGGGGTCATAGGACTTGGTGGGGAACATATGGCCGTTGTGCTCGGAAATCAGGAAAGCCTTCTGGGCGTTGGGGGTGATTTTCTTCTTCTCCTTGCAGCCGGGGTTATCGCCGGTATGGGAGAAATCATTGAATGCATACACATCCTCCAAAAGCTTGCTCTTTTCCAGGTAGCGCACGCCGGAGGTAGCTCGGCTGGGGTCCAGCTTATGGGCCAGCTTGTTGGTCTGGCGGTAAAAGGGGTCATCATCCACGCTCTCGTTGATTCGCACACCCCAGAGGATTACGCTGGGGTGATTGCGGTACTGGGTAACCATCTCCTCCACATTCCGGCAGGCCTGCTGCTTCCAGGTCTCGTCGCCGATGTGCTGCCAGCCGGGAATCTCTGTAAATACCAACAGGCCGATTCGGTCGCATTCGTCCATAAAATATTGGCTCTGGGGATAGTGGCTGGTGCGGACGGCGGTGCAGTGAAGCTCCTGCTTCAAAATCCGGGCATCCTCCCGCTGCAGCGACTCCGTGGCCGCATAACCAATATAGGGGTAGCTCTGGTGCCGGTTCAGGCCCCGGAGGAAATACTTCTCCCCGTTGAGATAGAAGCCGTCGGTGGAAAATTCAGCCGTCCGGAAGCCAAAGAGCACCTGCTCCTCATCCTCGATCCCGGAGGCGTTCAGCAGCCGCACCCGGCAGATGTACCGGTTGGGGTCCTCGGGACGCCAGGGCCGGACGTTCAAGCGCTGAGCAGAGCCGTGATTCTTCCGGCCGCAGCTATTCCAGAGCTGTTCCCCCGCCTCTGAGAGGATGGAAATATCAATATCCCCGCTGAAATTGTCAGTCTCCACCTCGATTTCCGCCCGGTCTACCGTGGGGGTGACGATGGCAACATCCCGGATAACCCCGGTATTCTTCTCAATCAGCCAGGCCTCCCGGTACAGTCCGCCGTAGGTCAGATAGTCGATGACAAAGCCGAAGGGGGGAATCTCCTTGTTTTCCGTGGTATCCAGCCGGACGGCCAGGGTATTCTCCCCAGGTTTCACCAGGCCGGTGATTTCCAGCTGGAAGCCGGTATAGCCGCAGCGGTGCTCCCCTGCTGCCATTCCGTTGACAAAAACCGTGGCGATATGAGCCGCCCCGTCAAATTGCAGGAAAAACCTCTTGCCGGAAATCTCCTCCGGCAGAATCAGCTTTCTGCGGTAGCCGCAGACCATCTGGTAGGCCTGGTGATCCACATAGTGCAGCGGCAGCTCTACCGGGTTATGGGGCAGGTCAACACACTCCCCTGCCCCCTGGAACTCCATAAATTCCTCGCTCCACTGCTCTGTAAACTCCCAACTGTCGCAAATACTGGTTTTCACACCGATTCCCCCTTGTCACCGTAAAAGAATGATTGGTTTCATTATACAATTCCCGACAGGAAATGTAAAGTCGAAAATCCCGGAACCGACTTTCATCGGTTCCGGGAAAAAACTTATTTAGCCATTGCGGACGGACATGAACAGGCTCTCCATGTGCCGGGCAACATCCTCGGGGAGGTAGTCGAAGCTGGTGGCATTGCGAAGCTCCTGGGCATCAGGATAGGCCACCGGGTTATTGGCCAGTTCCTCGTCCAGGTATTCCTTGGATGCAGAGGCAGGGACGGAGTAGCCAACGAAGTCCATGTTGGCGGCGGAGATTTCCGGGTCACAGAGGAAATTGATGAACAGCTCCGCAGCCTCCTTCTCCTGGCAGCAGGTTGGGATGCACATGGCGTCGATGAACACGTTGAAGCCCTGGTGGGCAGGACGGTAGAACGCCAGGTTCTCGTTCTCCTCCACCATGGTCAGATAGTCGCCGGCGTAGTAGGGGGCGATCCAGGCCTCCTCATTTTCCATGGCATCGAAAATCTGATCCATCACGTACTGCTGAACCACGCCTCTCTGCTCCGCCAGCTTGGCGGCACAGGCCTGGAGCTCCGCCTCATCGGTGGTGTTGATGTCATAGCCCAGAAGGTACTGGGCTATACCGAAAGCATCCCGGGAGTTGTCAAACATGAGGATCTTATCGGCGTACTTCTCGTTCCACAGCAGCTCCCAGCCGGTGACATCCGCCTCATCCACATACTTGGTATTATAGATAATGCCCACGGTGCCCCAGGTATAGGGGACAGAATATTTGTTCTCCGGGTCATAGGAAGTATTGCGGAAGGACTCGTCAATATACTGAGCGTTGGGGATGTTGTCGTAATTCAGCTCCAGCAGCATATTCTCCTGGCGCATCCGGCCCACCATATAGTCGGAGGGGATAATTACGTCCACGGTGATGCCGCCGCCGGACAGCTTGGCGTACATGCTCTCGTTGGAATCGTAGGTGGAGTACTTTACCCGGATGTTGGGGTAAGCCTCCTCGAAGGCCTCGATCACGTCGATGGAATCATCGTCACCCTCAGCAATGTACTGTCCCCAGTTGTAGACGTATAAGGTCACCTTCTCCCCCTTAGCAGAGGCGAATCCGGCACAGCAGCCCAGCACCAGGCAAAAAACCAGGGCAACGGAAATGATTTTTTTCATTCTGTATTCTCCTTTCACTTGCCACGGGCGGACTGACGCTTCTTGTCGCCCATGAGCTGAATAACGTTGGAAATGACCATCAATACAAAAATCAGCAGGAACAGCAGCGTGAACATGGCATAGATTTTCGGCTGGATGGGCTTTTTGGTATAGGTGTAGATTTCCACCGGCAATGTGACAAAATCCAATCCCGTGACAAAATAGCTGATGACAAAATCATCCAGACTCATGGTAAAGGCCATGATGGCGCCGGAGATGATGCCGGGCATGATCTCATGAATGGTCACCTTGAAGAAAGCCTGCAAGTGGGTACAACCCAAATCCAGGGCCGCATCCGTCAGGCTCTCGTCCATCTGCTTGAGCTTGGGCATGACGTTGAGAATCACATAGGGCAGATTGAAGGTAACATGAGCGATGAGCAGCGTCCAGAAGGTCAGACTGTTCCGCTGGCCCAGCAGCCTGCTTCCCACGAATACAAACAGCAGCGACAGCGACACACCGGTGACGATGTCCGGGTTGGTCATAGGGATATTGGTCAGACTCATGGCCGCTTTCCGGAGTCTGGGATTCAGGCCGTTGATACCGATGGCCGCCACAGTTCCAAAAGTCGTGGCAATCAGGCTGGCCAGAACGGACACCACCAGGGAATTTCGCAGCAGTTCCAGCAGATCATCATCCTTGAAAAGCCTGACATACTGCTGAAACGTAAAGCCGTCGAAATGGGTGATGTTCTTGCCGGTGTTGAAGGAGGCCACCACCAGCACCGCCATGGGGATGTAGAGGAAAATGAAGATGAGCACGGTAATAAACCGGTTGGTCCGCTTCAAACCACCACACTCCCCTCTTCATCCCCGCCGAAGCGGTTCATGATGCCGGTGCAGACAAACACCAGAATCATCAGCACGATGGACAGCGCCGCACCCAGGTTTGGATTGTTGCCCTGCTTGAACTGACGCTCAATCACGTCGCCGATGAGGACGGTGCTGGAAGAACCCATTTTCTGAGAAATATAGAAGGTGGACACCGCAGGCACAAAGACCATGGTTATGCCGGAGAGAATCCCAGGCACGGACAATGGCAGAATCACCCGCCGGAAAGTCTGGACGGCGTTGCAGCCCAAATCCTCCGCCGCCTCAATGAGGCGATGGTCGATCTTCAAAATGGTGGTGTAGAGGGGCAGTATCATGTAGGGCAGGTAGTTGTACACCATGCCCAGCACCACAGCCCCCGGAGTGCGGATCAGCGTCAGGCGCCCAAAATCTTCTGGAATGGAGGCAAGCCACCCGCCCAGGGCGTTCCAGCCCAGACGGTTCGTCATCCAGCCCCCCAGAGCACGCAGCTGGTCAAACAGAGCCACGATCAGGTTATTGATGATGCCCTGGTCGTTCAGCAGTCCCACCCAGGCCAGGGTTCGCAGCAGGAAGCTCATGCACATGGGCAGCATGACCAGCATATACAGGAATCTCTGTGCTGTCTGGCTGCAGTGGGCAATGAAATAGGCCACAGGATACCCAAGAATCAGGCACACCACCGCCGACGCCAGGGAGTAAAGGATAGAAGTCCACAGCACCGGAAGATACATGCCCAGCTGCCGCAGATTTACCAGAGAAAACTCCCCAGTGGAGGGGTCCGTCAAGGCATAGTAGCCCACCACTCCAAGAGGAATCAGGGTGAACAGCACCATCCAGGTCAGGTATGGGGTGCTGAGCAGCACTGCGTTATTCTTCTTCATCCCCGGCATCCTCCGTCAGCTCGTCATACTCAGCAGAGTATGAGCTGTAGTCGCCAAACATGCCGGAATACTCACTCTTGTGCATGATGTGAATATCCTCCGGGTTCAAACGAATGCCAATGGTGGAGCCCACAGCCTGGTAGTCCGTGGACTGAATCAGCCATTTGAAGCCCTTGAACTCCACAATAATATCGTAATTCAGGCCCTTGAAGGTGATGGCCGTCACCTTACCAACCAGGTGACCCTCCCGCACCGGGACAATGTCGATGTCCTCCGGGCGGATGACCACATCCACACTCTCGTTCTCGGCGAAGCCCTTGTCCACGCACCGGAACTCCCGGCCAAAGAACTTCACCCGATAGTCTTCCAGCATAACACCGTCCAAAATATTGGACTCGCCGATGAAATCTGCCACGAAGGCGTTCTTCGGCTCATTATAGATATCCTCAGGCCTGCCAATCTGCTGGATGCGTCCTCTGTCCATTACCACGATGGTGTCGGACATGGACAGTGCCTCCTCCTGATCGTGGGTCACATAGATAAAGGTGATGCCCAGGGCCTGCTGGATGCGTTTGAGCTCATTCTGCATGTCCTTGCGAAGACGCAGATCCAGAGCGCCCAGAGGCTCGTCCAGCAGCAGCACCTTGGGCCGGTTCACCAGCGCCCGGGCAATGGCCACCCGCTGCTGCTGACCGCCGGACAGACTGTCGATGCGGCGATTCTCGTAGCCCCGGAGACTGACGATTTCCAGCATTTCCTTCACTCTGGCGTCTATCTCCCCCTTTGGAAGCCTTGCAACCCGGAGGCCGAAGGCAATGTTGTCGTAGACATCCAAATGAGGAAAGAGGGCATACCGCTGAAACACGGTGTTGATCTGCCGCTTGTAAGGCGGTACATCATTGATTGTCTCACCGTCGAAGGTCACCGTGCCGGATGTGGGGGTCAAAAACCCGCCGATAATCCGAAGCGTGGTGGTCTTGCCACAGCCGGAAGGCCCCAGCAATGTGAGGAATTCATGATCGTTGATGTAAAGATTGATGCCGTCCAATATACGCTCCCCGTCGAACTCCATAACCAAATCACGGAGCCTGATGAGTTCCTTGGCCATTATCCTCCCCCGATTCTATAACCGATTTTTTCGTCAGAATTTGACACATACTAATATATATGAAATCGGCCCAATGTCAATAGGCAACCTGAAAAACATATTTTAAGGAAGCTTTGAATCAATCGGCAAGAGCTGACAGCCAGGAATTTTCATCCAGACGAAAGTTTCAAAAGCGGTGGAATACTTTGTGTATTTCCCGCTTTTCAAACTGCACGGCTGGGTGAAAAGGCCTGCTGTTCAGCCGCAGACGATTTATTCAAAGTTTCCTTCGGATTCCTGTTTAGAAATGAATCTTCCTGTCAATACTCTGGCTCGGAGGTGCTTCAGCAATGAACAACAAAAATCCAGGAACTGCCGCAAAATACGCAGCCTGCATCCTGGCACTGGTAGCTATTGCCGCCGGAGTCATTGTTTATATGACTCAGCGGGGGGATCAGTCGGTGCAGGAGGCGGCCATTCAGGAGCCGATGGTGGAAAATCTGGCAGCCAGTACACAAGCTGCCCAAATCCCGGAACCCTCCGGATCCAGTCCGTCGGTTCCTACCACCGTTCCGTCCAGAATTCCGGAAACCACTCAGGCGGCTACTCAGGCAACCGCCGCTCCCGCTCCCGGTGCGCTTAAAACAGCCCTGCCGGTACCCGGCGACACCATCGGTGAGTATGCCATGGACTGTCTGAGCTATAATGAGACCACCCGGGACTGGCGGGTTCACAATGGAGTGGACCTGGCTGCCGAGGAGGGAACCCCTGTGGGAGCAGCAGCGGACGGCACGGTGTACACCACCTATGAGGATGATACACTGGGTCATACCGTGGTCATCCGCCACGACGGCGGCTATACCACCCGCTATTCCAGCCTGCGGGAGGACCTGTGCGTAAACCCCGGGGATGAAGTCACTCTGGGGCAGACCATTGGCTACGCCGGTGACAGCGCCCTTGTGGAAACCGTTATGGGCTCCCATGTCCATTTCAGTGTCAGCTGCCAGGACGAGCCCATGGACCCGGCGGAATTCTTCGCCCTGAGCTAAGGCAACACCGCACAATGGGAGCTTCGGCTTTCGCCGGATCTTTTGCCCCATTATGCAGTGTTTCCCTAAAAAAATCCCCGCCAAAAGGCAGGGAAAAATCTTCCTCTTTTTGTCAGGGCTGTCTCATACGAGACAGCCCCTTTCTCTTACTCAGCCTGATCCGGCTCCTGAGCCTGGGGGAGCTTGGGCTGACTTTCAGCATTGACAAAGCTCATCAGCTCCTCGCCGGTAATGGTCTCCTTCATCAGCAGGAATTCAGCAATCTCATCCAAAAGGGGCCGATGCTCCTGAAGGATTTTCAGGGCTTGGGCATAGGTCTGCTCCAGCAGCTCCTTGACCTCCTGATCCACCACGGCGGCAGTGGACTGGGCGCAGTCCATATAGGCCTGGCCATCCAGGTACTGGTGCTCCACTGAGGCGGTGGTCATCAGCCCCAGCTGCTTGCCCATGCCATATTGGCTGACCATGTTCCGTGCCAGCGCTGTGGCCCGCTGCAGGTCGTTGGCAGCGCCGGTGGTCTGGACACCAAACACCACCTGCTCCGCTGCCCGGCCGCCCACCAGGGTCCGCAGCTCTGTTTTCAGCTCCTCGGCGGTGTTCAGGAATTTCTCCTCCTCAGGCATCTGCATGGTGTAGCCCAAGGCGCCGGAGGTATGGGGCACAATGGTGATTTTGGACACAGGCTGGGCATGCTTTTCCAAGGCGGCAATCAGAGCGTGGCCCACCTCGTGGTAGGATACCAGCCGCTTTTCCGTATCGGTCATGACGGTGTGTTTCTTTTCTGTACCAGCGATGACCGTCTCAAAGGAGACCATCAAGTCCTCCTGGTTCACGGTCTGCCGCCCCAGGCGAACGGCCCGAAGTGCAGCCTCGTTGACCAGGTTGGCCAGGTCAGCACCCACGGCACCGGCGGTGGCCTGGGCGATCTTCTTCAAATCCACATCCTCGCTGAGCTTGATTTTCCGAGTGTGTACCTTTAAGGTATCCAGGCGGCCCTGGAGATTGGGCCGGTCAACTATAATCCGCCGGTCAAACCGACCGGGACGGAGCAAAGCCTTGTCCAGAATCTCCGGACGGTTGGTGGCCGCCAGGCACACAATGCCCTTGGAGGGCTCAAAGCCATCGATCTCGTTGAGCAGCTGGTTCAGCGTCTGCTCCTGCTCGGAGTTGTTGCCGTACCGATTGTCCCGGGAACGGCCGACAGCATCAATCTCATCAATAAAGATGATGCACGGCGCCACCTTGGCCGCCTGCTGGAACAAATCCCGCACCCGGCTGGCGCCCATGCCCACGAACATCTCTACAAAATCGGAGCCGGAAATGGAGAAGAAGGGCACTCCCGCCTCCCCTGCCACCGCCTTGGCAAGCAGCGTCTTACCGGTGCCGGGAGAACCCACCAGCAGTGCTCCCTTGGGCAGCTTTGCGCCGATGTCGGTGTATTTCTGGGGGTTGTGAAGGAAATCGATGATCTCCGCCAGGGATTCCTTGGCCTCATCCTGACCGGCAACATCCTTGAAGGTAACGCCGGTCTGCTTTTCCATATACATCTTGGCCTTGCTCTTGCCGAAGCCGCCCATCATCCCGTCGCCGGTCATGCGCTTTGTAAGCATCCGCATGAACACAAACAAAATGGCAAAGGTAATGCAGTAGGACAGAATCATCATCACAATGGAATTATCCTCTGTGATGGGGGACGTGACCTTCACGCCCATGTCTTCCAGCTGCCGGGAAAGCTCCAGAAGATTGCCGCCGCTGGGCAGACCAGTGTAGCAGGCCTTCTGCCGTGCGGGGTCCTTTGCGGCCTCCTCACGGGTCAGGTAGATCACCCGGTCATAGTGGAACTCCACCTCTGACAGGTTTCCCTCCTCCATGGCTTCCAGGAAATCACTGACGCTGGTCTGGGTATACTGGCTGTTGGATATATTGCCATAAATCCAGCTGATCAGCAGCACCAGAGCCAACGTGACGATTAAGGCCGTCCAAATGCTTCCCTTTGGCATATTGTCCAGGGGATTTTTACTGTTTTTGGGATCATTTGATTCAGAATTCATATGCGTATCGCCTCCCGGGGCATTTTTTCATTTTACGTGGGGCTATCATAACACATTTTTTCTGATTCGGCAATGAATGATTCTGATTTTCCCGGTAAATTTTCTGTAAATAAGTGGCTCCCCCTGGGATTTTTTCCATCAGAAAATAGCTATTGTAAATCCGGTGCAAATCTGATATAATGGCATGGATTATAGATTTTTCTATCTTTCTGAACGGAGGATTCCATATGAAAGAACCAAAACGCCGCACTGCGCCCCTTCCCCCGGCGGAAGAGACAGAGGGCCAGCTGGAGGGCCGGAACGCCCTGCAGGAGGCTCTGAAAAGCGGCCGCACAGTGGATAAGGTGTTTATCGCCTCCGGAGACACCGACCGGGGCTTACAGAGGCTTGCCGCCCAGGCCAAGGAGGCCGGCGCCGTGGTGGTGCCGGTGGACAGGAGAAAGCTGGACGCCATGTCCTTCACCCACGCCCATCAGGGCGTGATTGCTCTGGCCGCCGCCCATGTCTACTATTCCATTGACGATATACTGGAAGAAGCAGCCTCCCGGGGAGAAGCGCCTCTGATCGTGATCTGTGACGAATTATCCGATCCCCACAACCTGGGGGCGATCCTTCGCAGCGCCGAGTGCGCCGGGGCTCACGGCGTCATCATCCCCAAGCGCCGCAGCGTGGGCCTCACCGCCACCGTGGCCAAAGCCTCCGCCGGTGCGGTGGAATACATGAAGGTGGCCCGGGTGACCAATATCAGCGCCGCCATGACCGAGCTAAAGCAGAAGGGCGTGTGGGTCTTCGGCACCGCTGCCGAGGGCTCCATCCCCATGTACAAGGCCGACCTTACCGTCCCCGCCGCCCTGGTCATCGGAAACGAGGGCGTGGGCATGAGCCAGCTGGTACAGAGAAACTGCGATGTGACGGTAAACATTCCCATGAAGGGGCGCATCAGCTCCCTCAACGCCTCTGCCGCCGCCTCCATTTTGCTCTATGAGGCCCTGCGCCAGCGGCTGGGCTAACCGGGAGGAAATAATATGGACAATGAAAAAGACATGCAGGATTTCAACTTGGAAGACATTATGCGCCAGCTTCAGGAGCTTCCCCAGGAGCAGACCCATGAAGAGACTGACGCTCCGGTTTCTGCCCCGGTGAGCGAACCGGAAACTGTGCCAGAGGAAGGAGGAGAGGCTCCACTGTTCTCCGAAAGCGCTCTGGACGCTCTGGAGCAGGCCCAGCAGGCCTTCTCCCAGGCTGCCCAGGAACCGGCAGAAATCCAGGAAGAAGCCACAGCCGTGATTGCGGAGGCTGCCGGGCTCCAGGAGGATTCCGTGGATTTGGACACAGCACCCACTCAGGTTTTTGTGTTCTCCCAGGAAGAAGAGGTTCAGACCGATGCCTTGGATCAGCAGACCCGACACTTTGATCTGGAAACCGCCCCTTCCAACCTTTCCCAGGAACCGGAAGAACCCACCACCCGGGTGGAAAATCCCGGTCATGCAGCCCCCCCTCAGCCTGACCAGGGCCCCAAAACCATTCCCCTGAATCGGAGCGCCAAGCTCCGGGAATTGAAGCGGAAGCTGGTGGCCGGGCCGGAAAAGCGGTACTATGCCCTCAGTGAGCAGGGAATTGGCAGATTTCAGATTGCCATGATTTTGAATCTCATCATCCTTTTGCTCTGCGGCGTGGCCATTTTCCTTCACACCAAGGGAATGATTCCCGCCAGCCGCTCCAAGCTTATGATTTACAGCCAGGTACTGGCACTGATGGTCTCCGGCCTGCTGGGCTGCGGACTGATGCTCGATGGCCTCGGCGACCTGTTCCATCTGCGCTACTCCCTGAATACCACGCTGGCTGTCTCCTTCATCGCCTGTATGGCGGATGCCTGGTTCTGCCTGGATGAACAGCGGGTGCCCTACTGCGCCGCCTTCGTGCTGGAAATGTCCATGGCCATGCTGGCCTCCTACCACAAGCGGACAACGGAGATCGCCCAGCTGGACACCATGCGTAAGGCTACCAACCTTGTTAGTCTGGTGAAGGAGCCCCAGTTCTATGAAAAGCGGGCAGGCATTCTCCGGGGACAGGGCGATGTGGAGGACTTCATGGAAACCTATTCCCGCCCCTCCACTCCGGAGATTGTGCAGCGGGTATACGCCTTTGTGGCTCTGCTGGCCTGCATCGGCATTGCAGCCCTCACCGGAATCCTCCACGGTGCCAGCATGGCGGTAAAGATTTTCTCCACCGCCCTCCTGGTCTCGGTGCCCGCCGGTTACTTTGTGGCCCTGACCCGGCCCGCCGCTCTGCTGGAACGGCGGCTGCACATGGTTGGTGCGGTAATCTGCGGCTGGCAGGGTGTGAAGAAGCTCTGCGGCCGGGCTGTGGTTCCCCTTCGGGACAAGGATTTGTTCCCCCGGGGCTCCACCAAGCTCAACGGCATTAAATTTTACTCCGACCGCCCCTCTGCCCAAGTGGTGTCCTACGCCGCTTCCCTGATCTTTGAGGCCGGAGGCGGATTGGTTCCTCTGTTCCGCAATCTGCTGGCCAGCCGCAGTGCCACGGAATATCCCGTGGAAAATTTCAGGGATTATGGCCGGGGCGGCATCGGCGGCGAGGTGAACGGCGAGCCTGTTTTGCTGGGCAGCCTGGAATTTTTGGAGGAAATGGGGGTAGAAGTTCCCCCGGGAACCATGGTCAGCCAGGCAGTCTGCGTGTCCATTGACGGCCAGCTGGTGGCTGTTATCGCCATTTCCTACGCCAAGATGCGTTCCGCCGCAGCGGGCATCGTCTCTCTGTGCGGCTGTAGAAAGCTGAAAACATTGCTGCTGGCCGGCGACTTCATGATGACTGACAGCTTCATCCGCAATAAATTCTCCATCCGCACCCGGCGGCTGATATTGCCTTCCAAGGAGGTTCGAGCCGAGCTGGCCCAGAGAAAGGCCGACCCCGAGGCGGATGTGCTGGCCCTGGTGACCCGGGATGACCTGGTTTCCACCGCCTACGCCATCACCGGCTCCATGTCCCTGCGCACCGCCTGCCGGGTAGGCAGCTTCATCGGCATTATCGGCGGCATTACCGGCATTGTAATCATGCTGGCCCTGTCCTATCTGGGCGCTACGGAACTGCTGAGTCCCGCAAGAGTGATTCTGTATCAGCTGGTGTGGATGGTTCCCAGTCTCCTGGCCACCGAATGGACCAGAGTGGTTTGATATTTATACTTTTCCCCCGGGGCGTTGCCCCGGGGGATTTTGTGCAGCTTCCAAAAAACTCCTGCCAGATGATCCGGCAGGAGTTTCGCTTCTACAGCATTTGCCGTTTGGATCGAATGTTCTCCGCAATGACGATCTCGTCATTGGAAAAGAAAGTTGTAAAGTGGGGTTTTTTCCCCCAGACCAGATACTGAAACAGCACATCCAGAGACATATCTGTCTGAACCCAAGGCTGATGGGTTATCACTGCGTCCACAGAACCGTCCAGCAGGTAGTTTTCCATCTCAGTGACCCGGTTGGTGGAAACCACATGCAGTGGATCTCCCCACTCCTTCACCGCCCGCATAGAGCCGAAGGTGCTCACCACGTTCAGCACCAGCAAATCCAAATCCGGGTGCTGCTCCAGCATTTTCTTCACTGCGGAATAGGTACTCACATCATCCTCCTCGCAGACCATTCGGCTGACCACCTGGATTTCCGGGCTGGTCTCGGCCAAACGGTCGTCGATGCCCGCAATTCTCTGACCGTGCGCCTGGGCCGCCAGGCTTCCAGAGAGGATACCCACCTTTCCCCTACCCCCCAGTACCATGCGGATGGCCCCCGCAATGGTTCGGCCATTACAGTAGTAGTCACAGCCCACATAGGCCAGCCGCCCGGTATTGGGCAGATCATGCTCATATGTGACCACTGCAATCTCCTCGTGAATCAGGGCATTAATTTTTTCCTCTACCTCCGGGTCACTCGTGGGTGTCAGCGCAATGCCGGAAACGCCTTCCTCTCGAAGCTCCTCCAGCACCCGCAGCAGCTCCGCCGGATTGCCCTCGCAATAATTTTTGGGAATCACAGTGACGCAGTACTCCGCAAACTCGGCAGATTTTCGCTCCATGGCCCGACTTACAGCAGAGTTATCCCGCAAGCGCTGGTTCATCACAAATCCGATTTTCAAATTCTTCTTCATCGTGGCCAGCCCACGGCCTGTGATGCTAGGGGTGTAGTTCAGCTTGTCCGCAATCAGGCGGATGCGTTCTGCCGTCCGGGGACTGACGCCCCCCCGGTTATTCAGCACCCGATCCACTGTTCCCCGGGATACATTTGCCATATTGGCAATATCCTTAATCGTTACCACAGAGCTCACCTCAATTTCCATTTTATGGCGGCCGGCTGCCACCGGCCTGGAATCGCACTGTTGCAGCAAAGGAAAAATCAGTCCCGAACCTGGTTCATCATCCAGGACATAATACCGTCCTCGTCGTGGTAGGTGGGTATCCAGCAGGTATGGTTCCAGCCAAACCGGGCCTCCAGGGGCATATCCGGGATAATGCCAATGCCGTACTTGGCCAAATCCTCCGGGGAGAACAGGGTCAGGTGAGCATCGTTGTTTCCCGCATCCCGCAGAGCAAGTACCGCATCCACCAGGTACTTATGACGGTAGAGCGTATGATCGATGTAAGAGGCAGCCACCCATACCTTGGAATGGGTCAGGCCCCGCAGGATGTTGAAGGTCTCCGGGGTCATGGTGGGACACACCGGTACCGCAGCCGCAAACAAGTCCGAGCCCACATTCATGGCCCGCAGCGTACCGCCGCCGCCCATGGACAGGCCCGTAACATACACCCGGCGCCCATTGACCTTTCCCTGGGCAATCATGCCCCGGATGATGTCACAAATCCGGGACAAGGTCTCCCGATCCCAGCCGGTCATGTTCCAGCTGTTGTAAAATGTCTGGCGTTTGAACGCTTCCAGCTGCTCCTTGGTAGGCTCCGGGCAGGTGGCCTGGGGCGCCAGCACGTAGCAGTCCGGGTATTTTTCCGCCAGAAAAGTGGGGCCAAAGCAGCCAACCAGCTGCTTCCAGTTATCCAGACCGCCCTCGCCGCCGCCGTGCAGGAAAAGGATCATGGGTCGTGGGCCCGCCCCCTTGGGCTCATACAGGCGGTAGCGGATGCCGTTTTCCTCCCCGGGCCGGAAATCATCCGCCCAAAGGGTCTTGGTAGCCACCGCCTGAGCGGCGGTAAAGGTTTCGTTCCCGATTTTTAATGTGTAGGGCGCCTGATAGGAAAAAGGCGCCGCATCGATGTGCAGTGTCCCCTCCTGCCAGGTCACGCTCTTGATCCCCTCGGCCATTCGTCCCGTCTGCATCGCCAGAAAGCAGTCGATGGAGGTATCCAGCAGATTTCCAGTGATGGAGATCTCTGCCTTGGTGACTGGCGTCCCACAGCGGAACTCAAAAGCATAAATTTCCTGGCCCTGGTTGCCCACTCGGGTAAAGACTGTCATGTCTTCCATCGGCTCACTCCTCCGGCAGGATGGGGCGGCGCTTCAGAGGCAACAGCCGATCCAGAGCGATTTCGATGTAGTCATTCCACATCCGGAAATCGTGGTCATAACCCTCCGCACAAATATATTCGATATTATAACCTAATTCTTTCAAAATTTCCACATCTTTCTCCACTCTCCAGCGAATAAATTCTTCGCTGCCGCAGGCCAGAACGAAGTCGCACAGCTGATCACCCTGCTCCTTATGAGCCTTGGCGGCGGCATAGACGTCGAATTTAGAGCCGGGCAGAGCCTCCGGCTTGGGGAAGGTGGTGGTGTAGAGCTTGAAATTGTTCAGGAAGTGATCGGAGACCATTTCCTCTTGCAGCTTTGCAGTATCCAGGGTCATGCCGATGCCGCCGGAAATATCCACGCAGGTGTGGTACAAATCCGGCCGCAGGAGTGCCGCTCCCAGTACCGCATTACCGCCCATGGCGTAGCCCATAATGAAATTGTCTTCCCGCTTAGGGGAGGAAGCAAACAGGGTCTGTATCACCACGGGCAGCTCCTCGGTGAGGAAGGTATGGTAGCACACACCGTACTCGGTATCCAAGCCGAAGCTGTTGGAAATGTCCGGGGTAACCAGCATTACATGGTTGCGCTGGGCAAAGAGCTCCGCATTAGTATAGCGGTAGGTCAGAGAATCGTCATCCCCGCCGCCGTGCACCAGATAGACCGTCTGAAATTTCATGCCAGGCACATAGGGCAGCTTCTTTCCGGTTCCGGGAACGGTGTGATGGTGCTCCCGCTTCTGGGATTCGTCGTAATAGCTGTAATTGTCGGTTGGATAAGCCACAGTGATGTCCACATAGTGGCCGATTGCCTGACTGCGATAGTTAAAGCGCAGCAAACCCATAAGAATACACTTCCCTTCTTATAACTTGTTGATTTCCCTGGCCCGGCAGCAGGAGACGAAATGACCGGGCAGCAGCTCCTCCAGCTTCTGGGGCGCTTTGCATTCCTCGCAGGCATAGGGACAGCGGGCGGCAAAGCGGCAGCCGGGCTTGGGATTGATGGGGGATACTACCTCGCCCTGAAGCAGAATCCGCTTCTGGGGATTGTGAATGTCTGTGGAGGGAATGGCGGATAAAAGTGCCTTGGTGTAGGGATGCAGCGGGCTGATAAACAGCTGCTTTGAGGGAGCCGTTTCTACCAGCTGACCCAGGTACATGACGCAGATGTTGTGGGAAATGTGGCGCACCACAGACAGGTCGTGGGTGATGAACATAAAGGTCAGACCATGTTCCTTCTGCAAATCCTGAATCAGATTCAGAATCTGGGCCTGAATGGACACATCCAGAGCGGAAACCGGCTCGTCACACACCACAAATTTGGGATTCAGTGCCAGGGCCCGGGCGATGCCCACCCGCTGGCGGCGTCCGCCGTCCAGCTCATGGGGATAGGAAAGGGCCAGGCGCTGGGCAATACCGGCCTGATCCATCAGCCGCCGGGTTTCTGCCTGGATTTCCGCCTTGGAGAAGCGGTTGGACAGAATCAGGGGCTCCCGGATGGTCTCTTCGATGGTCATGCGGGGATTCAGGGAGGAGAAGGGGTCCTGAAAAATGATCTGCATATTCTCCCGGAGCTGGCGCAGCTTCTTTCCATTGACGTGGGTCACGTCCTCTCCCTGGAAAAATATCTTGCCATCGGTGCTCTCATGGAGGTGAATGATGGTTCTGCCCAGGGTGGATTTACCGCAGCCGGACTCTCCCACCACGCCCATGGTGGTGCCCTCTTTAATCTTAAAGGAAACATCGTCCACGGCATGGAGCTTGCCCCGGGGGGTATCGAAATATTTCTTCAGATGTTGAACTTCAATAATATCAGACATACTCAGGACTCCTTTTTCTTCAGGCAGTTCAGGCATCTCACGAAGTGGCCGGGCCGTACCTCCACCATCTGGGGAGCCGTCTGGCTGCAAGGCTCCGTGCAGCGGCCGCACCGGGGATGGAAGTGGCAGCCTTTGGGCAGGTCAGCCGGGTTGGGGGGCATTCCTGGAATGGAGTCCAGCCGATCCACATCCTGATGGATTTTCGGAATGGAGCCGAACAGGCCCACCGTATAGGGATGGGTGGGATAATCAAAGATTTCTTCTTTGGAGCCATACTCGATGATTTCACCGGCATAGACCACAGCCACAGTGTCGCAGACCTCCGCCACCACGCCCAAATCGTGAGTAATGAGAATCATAGAGGTGTCCTGCTTCTCCTTCAGTGCCTTAATCATGTCCAGAATCTGGGCCTGGATGGTCACGTCCAAAGCGGTGGTGGGTTCATCCGCCAGAATCAGCTCCGGACTGCAAGCCAAGGCCATGGCGATAACCACCCGCTGCTTCATACCACCGGAGAACTGGTGGGGATATTCGCCGCTGCGCTCTGCGGGGATGCCCACCAATTCCAGCATCTGGGCGGCTTTCTTTTTGGCCTCTGCCTTGCTCAGTTTTTCGTGGAGGGAGATGACCTCCTCAATCTGCTCCCCCACAGTGAACACCGGGTTCAGTGCCGTCATAGGGTCCTGGAAAATCATGGAGATTTTCTTACCCCGGATTTCCTGCATACTCTTTTCCGGCAGGCTCAGCAGTTCCCTGCCCTCCAGGAAGATTTCGCCTCCGCCGACCTTGGCGGGAGGATCCGGCAGAATCCGCATGATAGCCTTGGCGATGGTGGTCTTGCCCGCACCGGTCTCGCCTACCAGGCCAAGGGTCTGGCCCTTGCGAACCTCCAAGGACACGCCGTTGACGGCGTTGATGATCTCGCCGCCAGCGGTGTAAAAGACCTTCAAGTCCTTAACCTGGAGCAGCATATCATTCTGTTTTTCCATATCCGTAACCCCCTTCTCAATCCTTCAGCTTGGGATCCAGGGCATCCCGGAGGCCGTCGCCCAGCATATTCAGCGACAGCACCGCCAGCATAATCATGATGCCCGGGAAAATGCACAGATGGGGATAGTCTCTGAGATAGTTTCTTCCGGCGGAGAGCATAGCGCCCCACTCCGGCATGGGAGGCTGAACGCCCAGGCCGATGAAGCTCAGCATTGCCGCACCCATAATGGCCCCGGCAATGCCCATGGTGGCCTGCACGATCAGCGGAGACAGCGCATTGGGCAGCACATGTTTCCAAATAATACGGGAACTTCTGCAGTTGATGGAGGTGGCCGCCTCCAGATATTCCATCTTCCGCACATTTAATATGGACGCTCGTGTCATACGGGCGTAGTTTGGAATGGAGCTGATGGACAGGGCAATGACGCTGTTGGTCAGGCCCGGCCCCAGCGCCGCCGAAATGGCAATTGCCAGCACAATTCCGGGCATTGCCTGCAGCACATCCAAAAGGCGCATAATCAGATTATCCACTGCGCCGCCATAGTACCCGGCCAGAGCGCCAAAGAGGATGCCGCCAATGGCGGAAATGGCCACGCTGATCAGGCCGATACGCAGAGAATACCTTCCGCCGTAGAGCAGGCGGCTGAAAATATCCCGGCCCAGCTCGTCGGTGCCGAACCAGTGCTCAGCGCTGGGAGTGGCAAAGCGGTGCTTGAAATCCGCCGCCTCATAGGAATAGGGGCTGATATAAGGGGCAAGCAGGGCAAGCACGATCATTACCAGAATGATTACCAAGCCCACCATTGCCATGCGGTTCCGTTTCAGCCGACCCAGGGTGACCCAGAACTGACTGTTTCTTCTGTTTTTCTGTTCAGCCATCTTCCTTACCCCCTTTTCTTGCTCTGGTATTGGCCCTTGATTCTGGGGTCAATGAACGCATACAAAATGTCCACTGCCAGCATGACAATGCTAAAAGCGATTGCCAGGAAAATCACAGTACCCCGAATAGCGGGATAGTCCCGCATGCTGATGGCGTCCATCATATATTTTCCCAAGCCGGGAATGGAGAACACAGTCTCCACCACCAGAGCCCCGCCCAGCTGGAAGCCAAAGGCGCCGCCGGCGCAGGTGACGATGGGAATCAGCGCATTGCGCAGGGCATGACGGTAAATCACCTTACGCCTCACCTGACCCTTGGCCCGTGCGGTGGTAATGTAGTCCTCCCGCACCACCTCCAGCATGCTGGAGCGGGTCTGCCGGGCCATGGAGGCCACGCCGCCGATGGCATTGGCTACCACAGGCAGGATGTAGCATCTCCAGCTGTCGATTCCGGTGGCCGGGAGCCACCCCAGTTTCAGGGCGAACAGCAGCGACATCATCTGGGCAATCCAGAAGCCGGGCATAGACGCCGCAATCAGGGCGGCGAACATGGACGCATTGTCCTTCCAGGAATACTGGTTCACGGCGGCGATGATGCCCAGCGGCACGCCCACCGCCACGGAAAGCAGAACGGAAAGTGCGGCAATCATCAATGTGCGGGGGAAGCGCTCCATGATCTGTGAGGAGACGCTGCGTCCATTGATAAAGGAATTGCCGAAGTCAAAACGGATAAAAACATTTTTCAGGTAGTTCCACAGCTGCACCAGATAGGGCTGGTCAATGCCCAGTTCGGTCCGCTTGGCAGCCAACTGCTCAAAGGAGGCATTGGGCCCGAGAATGATGATGGCCGGGTCGCCGGGGGTGAAATACATGATGGTAAAAATCAGTACCGCCACCATGACAACCACAGGGATCATCAGCAGAAGTCGTTTGAGAATATATCTGCTCATTTTCTATTCCTCGCATTTCGGTGGGTTTGGGGAGCAAATCAGCCGCCTCTTCCTGCCCGGAAAAGGCGGCCGACCTCAGCTTATCAGGATTCAGAGATTACTTTATGGAATTAATCAATTGGCGTAGACACATGCACCGGGGATGAGGAAGTCCTTATCGGTGAGGTAGAAGCTCTCAAACAGCTTGTTGCCAATAAAGTAATCGTAGCTGAAGCAGATGCTGTATACGGGGTTGATCTCCTTCAGGTAGTGCCATGCGGCATCCAGGTTCTCAGGGGTATGGGTCTTCAGAGCGGAGGCGGTTTCAAACAGCTCCTGCCAGTGCTCGTCCACCAGGAAGTTGCAGGTTGCGCCGCCAAAGAAACGGGCATCCAGGCTGTACTGCCACTGCTGCACCACAAAGGCTCCGGCCTTGTTGTTGATGTGCAGGTCCCACTGGGTGGGATCGTAACGGTAGGTGTTAAACAGGGCGTCATCATAGGAGCTGATTTCCACATCGATGCCCACCTGGCCCAGATAGAGCTGGATGATCTGTGCCATCATCACGTGGGGGGGCAGAGCATCGCAGATCAGGCGAACCTTCAGGCCCTTGTCATAGCCGGCTTCCTTGATGAGCTCCTTGGCCTTTTCGGGGTTGTACTCATAGTACTCCTCGCTCTTCCAGCCCTCCTGGTAGTCGGCGGACTTCTCACAGGCGAAGGCATGGGAGACAGCGCCCCGGCCCTCATAGGCGCCCTCCAGGACGGCCTCGTTATCGATGGCGTAGGAGACTGCCTGACGCATTCTCACGTCGGCAAAGGGGTTGCCCTCGGAGCAGTTAAAGAACAGAACCTGCGCCAGAGTAGCGGGCTGAGCCTTCACCAGGTAGCTGTCGGCCAGATCACCGCCCTCCAGGAAATGGTGGATGTCAGCCTGGGAAACGGCACCGGAGTAGTCGATTTCGCCGTTCTGCAGGGAGATCATAATCTGAGAAGGCTCGGTAATGACCTTGTAGATAATCTCGTCTACGTTGGCCTGGGAGATTTCCGCCCGGTTGCCGTCGGCCCAGTAGTTTTCATTCTTAACCAGGGTGATGGTGGAACCGGTGACCCACTCCTTCAGCATGTAGGGGCCAGTGGCCACAGGCATGGTGCCCATCTTGTCCTCGGTGTAGGCCTTTTCGGAGACAATGCGGACGGAGCAGATCGCATCCTGCAGGGCGCCAACACCGGCGGTGATCAGCTTCAGATTGATGGTGTAGTCATCCTCTGCGGTGATGCTCTCGATGTTGCCCACATAGGGCTTCTGGTTGCCCTCTTCGGTGCAGGTGACATAGCTGAACACCACATCGGAGGCAGTGATGTGATTTCCAGCGGTATCGTAGATGTTTTCGTTCAGATGAATCCGGTACTCGGTTTCGGAGACTTCGTCATAGCCCTTGGCCAGCAGGGGAACGGCGTCGCCGCCCAGGGTCTTCTGATAGAACAGTGTCTCATAGATTTCGGGGAACACATTGGTACGGCCGTTGCCGTCAGGAGCCCAGGGGGCCATGGTTCCCACGTCGCCGCCGATCTGAACCTTCACGCTGGAAGTGCGTCCATCTTCTGCAAAAGCAGCGGCGGAGAGGGCGGCTATCATGACAATAACCAAAAGCAAGGACATCAGTTTTCTAAACTTTTTCATCATCCATTCTCCTTCAGATTGAATATCATCGTCTCTCTCGGATTTTGCACGTGCACGAAATAGCAGAACAGCGGATCCTCAGCCCGGCTATTGTCGTGGTGCATTCATCCGGTTTGGACACTCCAATGATAAGCACATTTTTACGGTTTTGTCAATCAATTTTTTCTAATTATCTTCTTTTTTGGTGAGTTCGACATATTCTGATTTTCAGATTTGGCGAACATGCACTTATAATTTCCTCTTCCGTCTACTTTTGTAACGTGCATGTGCACGAAACGGAGATGTATCTTAAAAGCATCCTCACTCTGCTTTGTTCCGGCGGTTTCTTTCGAAAAAACCGTAACTGTCTCTCCCATGGCCTTCAAAATGAATTTCGTATTTTTATTTCCTTTTATTGTAAAAATGCGCTTTTTCCCCCACGAAATGAATGCATTTTAGGATTGTTGATTTTCTCCAACAAACCTCGTTCACATTTATGCAGAACGTAAAAATCTGGCAGACTGCTTGACAAATCAACACAGATGGTTTTATTATGATGCATGTTAAATGTCATTACGTGTTCGTGCACGATAGCGCCGTGCGGTAGTCTGCAAGGAGGATTCCCATGTCTAAAACCCATTCCACCGAGCTGTTTGAAACCACGCCAATTCCCTCGGCGGTTTTTCAGCTGGCCATTCCCGCCATCATCGGCCAGACCATCACCATCATCTACAATCTGGCAGATACCTTTTTCGTCGGCCAGCTTAACGACAACAACCAGGTAGCTGCAGTGACCCTGTGTATGCCTATCTTTCTGGCGCTGACGGCTTTGTCCGGAATGCTGGGCGTGGGAGGCGGCAGTCTGCTGTCCCAACGCTTGGGCAGCCGGGAGCCGGAAAAGGCATCCCAAATTTCCGG
Source organism: Oscillospiraceae bacterium (assembly GCA_021771675.1). The sequence continues at coordinate 22,460 of JAETOP010000046.1, forward strand.
TATCAGCTTCTGGGCTGCGCTGGTGATTGCGGCATTATTCTCCGGATTGGTGTTCTGCTTCCGCTCTCCCCTGCTGGATTTTGTGGGGGCGGACGAAAGCACCAAGGGCTATTGCCTGGACTACCTGACCTGGACGGTTTGCATCGGCGGCGTGTTTACCACCATGAATCCGGTGATGGGCTACCTGGTACGGGCAGAGGGCTGCTCCAGCCAGGCAAGCATCGGCGTGGCCATGGGCGGCATTCTGAATATTCTGCTGGACCCCCTCTTCATTTTCGTCTTTGGCATGGGCGTGAAGGGCGCAGCCATCGCCACCTGTCTTTCCAACGGGGCAGCGGTTGTTTATTTCCTGGTATTTGTGTGGAAGCAGCGGCAGCGAGGCCTCACCGTCATTCGGCTGAGACCCCGGCGCAGCTACGTGGATCTTCCGCTGCTGGGAGAAATCATCGTCATCGGCCTGCCCAGCTTCTTCCTTTCCATTATGTCCACCATTTCCAACATTGCCGCCACCAAGCTGATGGCTCCCTTCGGCAGCGCCGCCCTGGCTGCCCTTGGGGTTGCGAAAAAGGTCAATTCCACCGCCTTTTCCATCTCTCAGGGACTTGGGCAGGGCGTTTTGCCCCTGGTTGCCTACAACCATTCCTCCGGGAACGAAAAGCGGATGCGCAGTTCCATCCTCTTTGCCCTGGCGGTGGGCGCAGTATTCAGCCTGGCCTGTGTCACCGTTTTCAAAACCGTCCCCTCCGTGATAATCGCCCTCTTCCTGAAGGATTCCGAGGCCATTGGACTGGGTGCGGACTTCTTGAACATCATCTGCTTTGCCATTCCTACCACCACCCTGATTTCCCTGTCCATCACCGCCTTCCAGGGGGTGGGGCAGAAGAAGCAGCCCTATGTCATCTCCCTGCTGCGCAAGGGCACCATCGACGTGATAATGATGCTGCTGCTCACCCACACAGGCCTGGGTATGTTCGGCATCGTCTGGGCCACTCCCATTGCCGAGACCTGCACCGTGATTACCGCACTGAGCCTGCTGATGTGTTACTTCCGCAAAAGCAAAACCCGTTCCTTACCCCTTGAATCCGCATAATTTTAACCCTGCGTCAATAAAATACAAAAAAGGAGAATCATTATGGCAGTTGTAAAAATGAATTTCTTATCAAAGGCACTGGGCTTCCAGACGAACATCACCGTGTGCCTCCCCTCTTTCAGCTTTGCGGATGCCTACAATGGCCGCCCCGAAGCCTACGTACCCGGCATGAAATACCAGGTGCTGTATCTGCTCCACGGCGGCAGCGGCGACGACAGCGATTATGTCAACTTCACCAACATCGTCCGCTACGCTGACGACAACAAGATCGCCGTTGTCATGCCCAACGACTACAACGCCTGCTACACCGATTCCCTGGACGGCTCCATCAAATACTATACCTTCCTCACAGAGGAGCTGCCTCTGGTGTGCCAGACCATGTTCCCCATCTCGGACAAGCGGGAGGATACCTTTGTCGCCGGACTGTCCATGGGTTCCCATGGAGCCATGAAGGTAGCTATCAACAACCCGGACAAATTCGCCGCCTGTCTGTGCATGTCCGGTGCCTCCACCCGGCCGGGAGTACCCACCATGGTGCCTACCAAGGACGGCGTCTTCAACTTCGACGCCCCCAAGCCCAAAATTCCCCTGGGAGAAATCACCGCTAAAATCGAGGATCCCGAATTCATCCGGGGCACGGTGAACGATGTCTATGCTGTGGCCAAAAAGAATGCAGAGGATGGGAAGCCGCTGCCCAAAATGTTCTTCCGGGTGGGCGACTGCGATCACGCCCTCTACCGGGCCCAGCTGGCGGAGCGGGATCTGCGCTCCTGGGGCTACGAAACCAAAATTGAGGTGGTCAAGGGCCTGGGGCATGAATGGGATTTGTGGGACGATACCCTGCGGCTTGCTCTGCGGGAGTGGCTTCCCATCCGCCACAGCATCATTTATCCCGAGAAATAGGAGGTCATGAATCATGCAGCAAACCATTACCTCACGGGAAAACTGGCTCCGCTTTCTGCGGGGAGAAACACCCCAGTGGATGCCCCTGGTATCCGAAGTGCAGTTCATCCATCCCGCCATTGTGCCGGATAATATGGCCCGGGGCGCCGTCATGGAAAATCAAAAGGTGAGCCACGACCAGTTCGGCGGCCCGGATATGTACGGCGTGCAGTGGGTCTACGACCCTGTGGTGGGAGGCTCCATGGAGGCACCCGCCGTTCCCCCAATTCTGAAGGCAATCGAGGATTGGCCCGATGTGATCCACTTCCCGGACATCGACAGCTGGGATTGGGAGGGAGCCGCCGCCCGGAACCGGGATTACCTCTCCCCTGACCGGCTGCGCTCCACCACCATCTTCACCGGAATTTTTGAGCGGCTTATCTCCTTTATGGGCTTTGAAGAGGCCGCCATGACGCTGATCGACGAGGACTATGCCGAAGAACTGGGTGAGCTTCTGACCAAGCTGACGGATACCAACATTAAGCTCATTGAAAAAATGAAGCAGTATTTCGATGTGGATCTGGTTTGCTTCCATGACGACTGGGGCGGTCAGCTGTCCCCCTTCTTCTCCCTGCAAACCTGCCGAGAGGTGCTGGTACCCCACCTGAAACGGGTGGTGGACTACTGTCACAGTCACGGCATTCTGCTGGAGCTACACAGCTGCGGCCACAACGACGCCCTGGTACCCGCCATGGTAGAGGCCGGCGTAGACGCCTGGTGCGGCCAGCCCATGTGCGATAAGTTTGCCCTGTGGGAGCAGTACGGAGAGAAGCTGGCTATCGGCATCAACTTTTCCTCCGGTGATCCCCAGACAGTAGAGGACGAAGTTCAGCAGATCATCCAGCGGGTTCGTCCCGGCACACCTCAAAAACGTATGTACATCCGGGATCGGGCCAACGGCAAGACCTTGGACATCGGGGATTTCCTCCGGGAAAAAACCAGCGTTCTCTACCGCCGGGAAGGCCAAAGAACTGGTTGCGCAAATTGAAGAAAAATGTTACCATAGACGGGAGATTACTCCCGTCTATGGCCGTCGAAAATCCCCTTTGGGGCTTTCCGACGGGAAGGCTGCAGTCTGCTTAGCGCACTCCTTGTGCGCCGTAGGCGCACAACTCGCACACACGCAGCCTGAGATGTATTTTCCGCCACGCACATGTCGCGGCGGAAAATGATTTGATTCTATTCGCCGCTGCGGCGGCGAACTCTGCGAGGCACTTTATCGACACTCTGAGACGGGAGATTACTCCCGTCTATGTGTTTTCAGCAAGGAATGGACATTGGCGTGAAGGAAATTGACGAGGTTCTCCTGGCAGGCGCCTTTGGCAGCCACCGGCGCTGTAAGCAGGAAATAAAAATCCAAAGGGGGCTAAGACATGGCATTCAGCAGGCACAACCCCGGAACCCAGGCCAATGAGCTGCTGGTGGTCAGTTCCGGCACCAGCTGCCCCGAAGGCCGCCTGACTATTGGCGCCATTGAAAACGCTCTTGGAAGGGCCTTTCCGGAATATCAGCTCCGTCGGTGCTTCACCAGTCAGGCCATCATCGACCTGATCCAGCGCCGGGAGGGAGTCCAGACAGACAATGTGGCCCAGGCTCTGGAGCGGGCCGCTGCCAGCGGGGTCAGGAATCTCACCATTCAGCCCACCCATCTGATCAGTGGCGGCGAGTACGGTAAATTGATAAGGTCGGCCGCAGTCTATCGGGATGCGTTTCCCTCCTTTGCAATTGGTGCGCCGCTGCTGAGCTCCCAGGCGGATTTTCAAGCTGTCGCCCAGGCTCTGACTTCCACCACCGCCTATGACGACGCTTCAACCGCCGTCTGCCTGGTGGGCCACGGCACACAGGCCGCCGGAAAAGGGGCGTATGCCAGGCTGCAACGGGAACTGCCTGGGAATTACTTCATTGGCGCCCTGAATGCCTCCCCCACTGCAGAGGATATTCTTTCTCTGGTTAAGGCCGGGAGCTACAGTCGTGTGCTGCTGCGCCCTCTGATGATCGTCGCCGGAAAGCACGCCGGGGATGACATGGCCGGTGGAAAAAAAGGCTCCTGGAAGCGCCTCTTTGAAAGCGCCGGTTATCCGGTGGTCTGCCAGCTGAGCGGTCTTGGTGAGCTGGAAGCAATCCAGGCCCTTCTTGTCCGGCACGCCAGGGAGGCCATTAAAGAGTAATCCGCCCACTTAGCGGGGTGTTCGTAGGACAGTAAAACAGGCAAAAGGCGTGACCACTTTCGTCACGCCTTTTGCCTCACAAAGCGTACATACGGGAATACCCGTATAGAAGTGCGCCTTTGTATCTGCTCAATAAACTGGAAGTCATCTTCGTGTCCCGTCATCATTAAATGTCTTTTTCAACGCAGACTCCGTTGGAAAAATTGATGCGATTAAAACTATACATTGAATTGTAAGAAGAATACCTCCAATGATTCCAATCGTATTCTCATCACTCTGATAGAATGGAATGTGTATTAGTGCAGATGGAACAATCATAATTAACCCCAGTTTCCACCAGAGCCGACCACAATAATCGTGTGCAAATTTCCATGTGTCCATATTTTTCATAGATCGAGTTGTCCTATACCCAATTACACTATTTATACTTTTAGG
>JAETOP010000047.1 GCA_021771675.1 Oscillospiraceae bacterium
GCAATGGGGGCAGCTCGGAGAGAACCTCGGAGGGGTGAAACGCCCGTGATGTGCGCCAGCACAGTTCCAGACTGCCGCCCAAGGCTCGGGAAGTAGTGTCGAATAGAGCCAGCAAACGACCAACAATAGAAAGCGGGGCCGCTCTCCGCAAAAGGATAGCAGCATCTTTGCACAACCTGCGCGGAGCGGCCCCGTTCTTTCAAGACAGGAGAAAACAATTATGGATTTTAAGAGAACCCGTCCCATTCAGCGGGGCGATATCTATTACGCCAATCTCACACCGGTCACCGGCTCGGAGCAGGGCGGCATCCGGCCTGTCCTGATCCTCCAGAACAATGTAGGCAACCACCACAGCCCCACCGTTATCGCCGCCGCCATCACGGGATACGTCAAGGGCAAGCGCCAGCCCACCCATGTGCGGCTCAAGGGCGCGGCCTGTGGCCTGTTCCGTGACTCCACCGTCCTGCTGGAGCAGGTCCGGACTTTGGATAAGTCCCGCCTGGGTGAGTATATGGGCAGCGTGGGCGAGGACAAGATGCGGGAAGTGGACGCCGCGCTGAACATCAGCGTGGGACTGAAAAATACATAGCGGGAGGAAACAGTCATGCCGGCGAAAAATGCCAACATCGACTACTGCGGCATTCGGAACCTGCTCCGCCTGCTGGCCGGGCAGGGCTTTACGGAGGCCGAACTGAAGAAGATCGCCGCCAGGATCGCGCAGGCGACAGGCGCGACCATCATTTTTTGTTGAGTTTCACCACGCAATTTCAATAGCTATTGTCAAAGAGGTGTGGTATTGTGTGTTGCTGACAGGAGGAGGTGCAGACCATGGGCAGAAGACAGCAGACCGACGGAAACCTTGCGCTGGAACAGAAAAAGGTTATTGTCATAGAGGCCGCGCAGAGGCCGGAGGCGCAGAAGCTCCGTGTTGCCGCCTACTGCCGGGTCAGCTCCGACTCCAGCGACCAGATGAACTCCTTTGCCGCCCAGTTGAACTACTACACCACGCTCATCAGCGGCAAAGACAACTGGACAATGACCGATATCTACGCCGACGCGGGAATCTCCGGGACCTCGGCACAGAAGCGCCCGGACTTCCAGCGGCTCCTCTCGGACTGCCGCAGGGGGCGTGTGGACAAGATCCTGGTCAAGTCCATCTCCCGCTTCGCCCGGAACGCCACTGACTGCCTGGAGACGATCCGGGAGCTGAAGGCCATCGGCGTGGGGGTGTGTTTCGAGGAACAGGGCATCGACACCTCTGAGATGACAGGCGAACTGCTCACCGCTATGTTCTCCGCCATCGCCCAGAAAGAGAGTGAGAGCATCTCCGGAAATATGCGCTGGAGCTACCAGCATCGCATGAAAAGCGGGAACTTTATCACCTGCAAGGCTCCCTTTGGCTACCGTCTGAAGGATGGGATGCTGGAAATATATGAGCCGGAGGCGGAGATCGTCCGCACGATCTTTAGCCAATACCTTGCCGGGCAGAGCAAAGATGAGATTGCTGCAATGATCACCGCACTCGGGGTTCCCACCCGAGATGGAAAAGGATACTGGCAGCACTCCTCCATCTCCTATATCCTTCGGAATGAACGATATGTTGGGGACGCACTGCTTCAAAAACGATATACCACAGATACGCTTCCCTATCAGAAAAAAATCAACCACGGAGAGCGAGAACAGTATTATCTGCCTCAAAGCCACCCGCCTATCATCGACCGCGAAACCTTCAATGCAGTGAAAGAACTGTTGGACCGCCGGTCGATCATCATGCCGAAACGGGAGCGTGACCCGCTGTCTCTCAAAATTACCTGTGGCACCTGCGGTACACCGTTCAGGCGTACCGTCTGCAACCAAAAGACCTACTGGGTATGCCGAAAGCATTACAAGAGCAAGCACAACTGTCCTATGGAGCAGATCGCAGAAGATGAGATCCACGCCGCCTTCCTTCGGGTGTACCACAAGTTGCGGCTCCACGGGGAGCCGATTCTCAAGCAGATGCTCGACCACCTCCAGACAGTCCGTGAACGGCGTATGCTCTGGAGCTTGGAAGTCATTGAGCTGAACAAGAGAATATCCGATATCAACGATCAGGATCGAATGCTGGCCGACATGAACCGATGCGGCCTCGTCGATCCTGATATTTTCATATCCAGGAGCAACGAACTGGCCCAGCAGCTCCGCGCCGCCAAGCAGGAAAAGGATCGTGTCCTTGGCGCGGAGCATGACGATACCATCCCTCAAACAAGGGAGCTTATGGAACTGTTGGAGACACTGCCCGAGTTCCTTCCGGTCTTCGACGGAGAAATCTTCGCTGATCTGGTGGATGAAATCACGACAGACGTCAATCATACCCTGCGATTCCGCCTGAAAAACGGACTGGAACTGACAGAAAGCGTAGAGAGGAGTGTGCGCTGATGGCAAACCGGAAACTGCCCTTCGGATATGAAATGCAACGTGGCATTGTCTGTGTCAAAACTGCGGAGGCTGCTGTTGTCAAAGAGATCTTTGCGGCATATATCAGGGGCATATCCTACCGCCAAATCACAGACAGCCTGAATGCCCAGGCGGTTCCGTACAACGAGCGGGGAAAGTCCTGGAACAAAAATATGGTAGCCCGAATCCTCAGCAACGAACTTTACACTGGGAATGAGACCTACCCGGCGATCCTGTCCGATGAGGAATACCGGTGTGCGGCCAGCGCAAAACCCTCCACTGGTACTCCGCTCAATCCAAACGGACAAGGAAAAACAGTCCGACAGCTCGCTCGGTGCGCTGCCTGTGGAAGCGCGTTGACACTCAGCGGCAACAAATATGGGTGGGCCAGATGGAACTGTCCCTCCTGCAATGCCATATCCGCAGATGCGGTCATGCCTGACACCATAGATACATTATCACATATCCTCACAGCAATGGTCAGAAATCCTGAACTGATTCAGGCTCCGCCTCAAATGGAGCAAACAGTGCAAGGTATGCCTGAGCGATCCGAAAACGAATTCAATCTAGCAATTCAAGCTGAGGAATTCGACGAATCCGCCGCCAGAGCGAAAGCAATCTCGCTGGCAGCCGCCCGGTTTGATGTCCTCGGCTCCGAGGACTACGAAACCATGCGGATACAATACATATTGGCCAGGGCGGAGCAGAACGGTGGATTAGACACCGCGCTGCTCCGTCAAATTACCTCCGCCATCCTGATCTTCCCTACCGGGGAGGTCAGCCTGAAGTTGAAAAACGGACAAATCTTGAAAAGGAGTGATCTCACATGACAAAAGACAGCTCTACCCCGCAGTTCCGCGTTGCCGCCTACTGCCGCATCGCCGGCGGCGAGGAACAGAACACCATCCTTGAATCGCAGAGGACCTACTACACGAAGCGGATCGGCGCCAACCCCGACTGGATCATGGCGGGGATCTTCGCAGACATCGGGGACAGCCGCTCCAAGCGCCCGGAGTTCCAGAAGATGCTTCGCAAGTGCAGGCAGAAGAAGATTGACCTGATCCTCGTCAAATCTGTCTCCCGTTTCGCCCGGAATATAGCGGACTGCCTCAGCGTCGTGCGGGAACTGCGGGAACTGGGTGTCACAGTAATCTTCGAACAGGAGAACATCAGCACGACAGCCCCCAACTTCGATGTGCTTACCTCCCTGATGGCTGATCTTGCCAGAGCGGAATGTGAGCACCTCACGAAGAATTCCGCCCACATGCACTACATGGGTACGATCAGCCGCCCCACAAAAAAGACGTGGAAGAAGACAATTCGGCTGCCTGGACGTCCGGAGAAAACAATTACATTCAGGATGGAGTGATCACATATGGCAGGAACTATCCCCAGAGTCATCGTCATACCGCCTAAGCCGGAGCTGGCCCGCTCCAGGGCCGTCCAGCGCCAGCTTCGTGTCGCGGCCTACTGCCGGGTGTCCACAGACGATGAGGAGCAGCTCACCAGCTACGAGGCCCAGCAGACCTACTACACCGACAAGATCATGACCAATCCCCAGTGGACCATGGCGGGGATCTTCGCGGATGAGGGCATCACCGGCACTTCGGCCCAGAAGCGGCCTGAGTTCCTTCGGATGATCCGAAGATGCCGTCAGAAGAAGATCGACCTGGTGCTGGTCAAGTCCATCTCCCGCTTCGCCCGGAACACGGTGGACTGTCTCAACTACATCCGCGCCCTGCGTACCTTGGGAATCGCTGTGATCTTTGAGAAGGAGAACATCAATACGCTGGAAACGGACAGCGAGATGCTCATCACCATGATGGGCGCTTTCGCCCAGGCGGAGAGCGAGTCCATGTCCGCCAACATCGTCTGGGGCAAGCGGCAGGCTATGCGGGAGGGCAAGACAAACGTACAATTTCAGCATCTGTACGGCTATGAGCTGGATGAGAACGGAAAACCTCGCATCGTCCCCGAACAGGCGGCGGTGGTGGAACATATCTATGACAGCTTCCTCGCCGGCCGCAGCATCCGCATGATCAAAAAGGAACTGGAAGGTCAGGGAGTCCTCACCGCCAAGGGCGGGACGGTCTGGTCGGAGGCGGCGATCCGGAACATTTTGAAAAATGAAAAATACTGCGGCGACGTCCTGATGCAGAAGACCTACACCCAGGACTGCATCAGCAAGAAGCAGCTCCGCAACCTGGGCCAGCTGCCCATGTATCTGGTACAGGACAACCATGAGGGCATCATCACCCGTGACAGGTTCAACCAGGCAAAGGCGGAGTTCGCCCGGAGGAACGCGGGACGGGCGCCCAGCCAAAAGCTGGCTCCCACAGGCCGCTCCTGCTACAGCGCCAAGTACGCCCTCACGGAGCGTCTGGTGTGCGGCGAATGCGGAACCCTGTACCGCAGGTGCGTATGGGTCAAGCGGGGTCAGAAGTTTGCAGTGTGGCGCTGTGCCAGCCGGATCGACTACGGCACAAAATACTGCCATGACTCCCCCACGCTCCGGGAGAACCCCCTACAGGCCGCCATCCTTGCCGCCATCAACACCGTTATGAGCCAGAAGGAGGCGCTGGTGGGGCAGATTGAGGATGCCATGCGGATGGAACTGATTCCCTTCCCCGGTTCTATGAGTATATCAGACATTGACCGCCGGCTGGATGAACTGGACAAGGAATTTCAGGCACTGTTCGCTGACTCCAAGGACGGAGGCTTCATGAAACATGCTGAGGAGTTCAAGCGCATCTCCGCTGATATGGCCGCTCTGAAAAAGCAGAGAGCTGACCTGCTGGAACAGCAGAACAGCGACTCCGCCGCCAGCCAGCGGATCGCCAACGCGATGGAGATCCTGAAAACTGGCACTGCGGATATCCAATGGGAGGAGAGCACCATCCGCCAGTTGGTGGATACGGTCAAGGTGCTGTCCGCAAACCGAATCAGGATTTATCTCCACGGCGGAATCGAGATCGAGCAGACCATCGGAGAGGAACAGTGACCATGATCTATATCACTGGGGATACCCACAGCGGCTTCCAACGGTTCACCACCGACAACTTTCCCCAGCAGAAGCAGATGGGCCGTAACGACTATACAGTCATCACGGGCGATTTCGGGGGCGTGTGGGACGATTCACCCAGGGAGGCATACTGGCTCGACTGGCTGGAGGAAAGGCCGTTTACCACCCTTTTTGTGGACGGGAACCACGAAAACTTCCAAAGGCTTGGTGAATTTCCCGTCCATCAGTGGCAGGGAGGAAACGTCCACTATGTCCGGCCCCATGTGCTTCACCTGATGCGGGGGCAGGTCTTCGAGATCGATGGCACATCCTTCTTCACCATGGGCGGTGCCGCCTCCCACGACATCCAGGACGGCATCCTTGATCCGGCGTCCCCCGACTTTGAGCGGGAATACTGGTTCAAGCGCCGGACACGGCAGATATTCCGGGTGAAGGGAGTCTCCTGGTGGCCCGAGGAGCTGCCCTCAGTGGAGGAATATGAGGAAGCTGTCAGGAACCTGGAAAGGGTCAACTGGAAAGTGGACTGCATTCTGACTCACTGCGCCCCCACCAGCATCCAGCAGAAGCTGGATCAAAACTACACCCCGGACCGGCTGACGGATTTCCTCCAAATGATCAAGCGGCGATGCCAATTCAATTACTGGTTCCTGGGCCACTACCATCGGAACTGCGTGGTGGATGACCGCTTCATCATCCAATGGAAACAGATGGTGGAGCTACAACGGGAATAACAGCGGCATCACCACCCGATACCGCTAAGGCGCAAGCCCTCGGAAGAATTGAATCCGAGGGCTTGCTCGTTGGCGATTTCAAATCCCAGAGAAGAAAACCAGGCGCACCCGCGCCGGAAAGGAGAAGCTGAATGAACGTCAGAAAGCCTGTCGACTACAGCGCCATGTTTGCGGCGCTGGACACCCTGATGGCGGCGGACCTGCCGCAGATGGAACTGTACTGTGAGATTGGCCGGCTGGTCAACGGCAGGCCAGAGAAAGGCGCCGCTGTCGCCGCTGCGGAGTATCTGTGCGCCGCGTATCCTGACGCCGCCGGCTTCTCCCCTCGGAACCTGCGCCGGATGCGGGAGTTTTACCGCACCTATGAGAACGCGCCGGAGGTACTGGCTGATGCCATGACTATCGGCTGGACACAGAACGTGGTCATTCTGGAGGTGGAGCTGACTCCCCAGGAGCGGGCATGGTACATCAAAGCGGCTGGGCAGTTCGGCTGGTCGAAACTGGAACTCCAGCAGAGAATTGCGGATAATGCTCATCTGGAAATCGTCCTCGACTTTGCGGATGATGTGTGCTATACTGAAGAAAACACTGCCAACATGGAGTGTGCCGCCAATGACGAAAATCTTATTTGTGTGCCACGGCAATATTTGTCGGAGCCCAATGGCCGAGTTCGTGATGAAGAATCTGGTGAAGAAAGCAGGATTGGAGAACCAATTCCATATCGAGTCCGCCGCCACCAGTACCGAGGAGATTGGAAATCCGGTCTATCCTCCGGCCCGCCGCAAGCTGGCGGAGCATGGTATCGACTGCACCGGCAAAACAGCCCGTCAACTGAGGAACGAAGACTACGATCAGTACGACCTCCTGATTGGGATGGACCGGGCCAACCTGCGAAATATGCACCGTATCTGCGGCGGCGATTTCGATGGCAAGATGCATCTGCTGATGGAGTTCACCGACTGCCCAGGCGATGTAGCCGATCCGTGGTACACGGATGATTTCGAAACTACCTGGCAGGACGTGCTGGCCGGGTGCAGAGGGCTTCTGAATCGGCTCAAGTCGGAGGGGAAAGTATGTTGATTAACGCAAGCGAGTATCTTGAAACAGTAGAGCAGATCAAAACCGAGATCCAGGCGGCCCAGTACAAGGCGGCGGTCAGTGTCAACCAGGAGATGATTATGCTCTACCACTCCATTGGAGAGGCGATCAATTCTCATAAAATCTGGGGAAACAGATTTATTGACAGCCTCGCAAAAGACATCAAGCTCGCTTTTCCCAATGCCAAGGGCTACTCTGTTCGTAACCTGAAATATATGGCAAAGTTTGCGACAACTTATCCTGACCGTCAATTTGTGCAGACGGTGTCTGCACAAATTCCTTGGTCGCATAATGTTGCCATTCTGGACAAGGTGAAAGATTCAGATCAACGCATCTGGTATATTAAAAAAACCGCTGAGAATGGCTGGTCCCACAGCGTTCTGATTCATCAAATAGAGAGTGGTCTCTATGAGCGGCAGGTCATTGCAGAGAAAGTGTCCAATTTTGAATCACGACTTCCCTCTCCACAAAGCGAACTAGCTGTCCAGACGATGAAAGACCCATATATCTTTGATTTTATTCCATTTAAGGAAGATATGATCGAGCGAGATATTGAGCGGGCTCTGGTGCAGGATGTAACTAAATTACTGCTGGAGTTGGGAACAGGGTTCGCTTTCCTCGGTAATCAATATTGCATCAATGTCGGCGGAGATGACTTTTATATTGACCTGCTGTTCTATAACCTGAGCCTCCGCTGCTATGTAGTAATCGAGTTGAAGACCGGCGATTTCAAGCCGGAGTATGCAGGACAGCTAAACTTTTATCTCTCTGCGGTAGATGGTATTTTGAAAACAGAGCAGGATAATCCGTCCATTGGACTGCTCCTATGCAAAAGTAAAAACGACTTAGTTGCGGAATATTCGTTGAAAGATATGAGTAAACCGATTGGCGTCAGTGAGTATCGTGTCACCAGTGATTTACCAACGGAGTTGGAAAGACAGTTGCCCTCTATTGAAGATATCCAAAAGCACATTCAAAAATAAGGGTGAATAAACGGCTGCAGTATCAATGTTTCGGCAGATCGCTGTTCCTCTACCTTTGTGGACTGGGGTTCGAAAGTGGGCACGCACTCCACACTCGGGAGATTTCATTTTGAGATCTCCCGAGTTTTTTCATGTTTTTAGGATGCGCGATAATACAAACTTTTGTCCCCATCCGGATGCAGGAAGTCGAAGAACTGAGTGACACTGATTTTGAATTCCACTTCGATTTCAAAGTTCTTCCCGATATTCACCCGCTCAATGAGCTGTCGCAGGATCATCTTCTTTCCCTCGATACTGCTCCCCGCATATAGATCGGCCCAGGACATAATCTTGTCATACTCCTTTTGGACGGCAACAGCAGAGCTCTTCAGATCAGCCGCTTTTTTCTTGGCCTGTTCCAATTCCTGTGCCAGCGCCGCCAGTTTGCTTCGGGTATCCTCTATCATCTCACCGAGGATGTCCGCGCCGAAACTACCAGTCCCGTTGATGGTCTTGATGATTTCTTTCTTATAGCTCTCCAGCTCCCGTTCCGCGGCGGCATGGAGTTTCTCCAGATTTGCAACCGAACTGTTTGCCAGTCGGAGTTCTTTTTCCCGCTGCTTTTGAATGAGCTGACTTCTGGGCGCAGTCTTCATCCGCTCAAAGAGTTGGATGACAATCTTATCAATAATGCCGTCCAGTTTCTCGCCGGAGTACCCGGTCTGACCGTCACAGTCCTGAGGATGGCGAATCTTGTAGTGGCAGGTGTAGCGGATGCGGGTTTCTCGCTTAGGCTCGCCCTTGGCGCGTCTGCCGCTGCTGGTGGTTAGCACCAGCTTGGAACCGCAGTGGGCACAGTAGACCATCCCGGAGAGCAGCGACTTCCCTTTGGAGTTAAAAGGCACCTCATCGTGGTGCATTGTCCTGGCTTCCATCAGCCCCTGTGCGCGTTCATACAAGTCTGGCGAAACAATTTGCAGCTCCGGAAAGATTTCCGAGCGTGTTTCCCCGCTGCGCAGGATGCCTACGTACATGATGTTCTTCAGCATTTTGATGATGGTGGTATTGGCGAAGTTTGTTCCCTTACGGTTGAGATAGCCGTTGTTATACAGCCACCGGGACAACCGCTGTGCGCCAAATCCCTCATAGACATATTTCTCAAAGATGATACGCACCACCGCAGCTTCATCCGGGTCAATCAGAATCTCGTTGACTTCGTGATTCTTTTTATTAAAACGCCCTTGCTTTTCCAGGCGGTATCCATAGGGAACAATCCCGCCGCGGAACCGCCCCTCCTGCACAATTTGCGACAGACGGGTTTTTGTTCGGGCAGAGGTTTTGAGACTCTCACCGGAGGCCTGCCAATATCGAATGTAGTTCAGCAATTTGTCGATATGATCATCCATCCTCTGCTGTCCTTCCATTGCGCTCCACACTTCGATCCCGTTGCGGATGAACCACTCCACCACGAAGGGCGTCTCGTCATCCCGCCGTCCCAGGCGGTCAAACATGAACACCAGCAGAATGTCAAACTTCTGTTCCTCGGCATCCTGGCGAATCTCCTGAATGGCGTCGCGGTCAGCGGCAGCTACCTTGAAACCGGAGACACCCTTTTCCGCAAACTCTTTGGTGATTACCCATCCCTGGTTCTCTGCAAATTCACGGCAGTATTGTTTCTGCATAGGGATATCATCCTTTTCTACCTGTCCTTTGGTAGAGACTCGATAGAGGCAGTATACTCGCTTACTTTTTTCCATGATTGCACCCTGTCCTTTCTGGTGTAGGACTGCGGTGCATATGGCTTGCTGATAATTCAATTGTCAAGGTTCATATACACACAGTATCCCACACCATTGGCAAAAAGTCTACTGAATCAAGCGGACCTGTTCAGATTTTCAAAGTCCTGCGCCATCAACAGCACCTGCTCAATTTCAGACACTGTGCCAGGCTGTGTAATGGTGTTTTTGAAGTGGAGGGCAACAATCAGTCCATCCACTTCCATCGTGATATATTCCGTCGGTTCAGCGTATCTGGGATGCTCCCGATCATGCATTGCCTGCTGATAACTCATGTGGTTTTCCTCCTTTACATGGTCTGCTGCCAGGACTGTTCTTCTTCATGATCATCCTCCTTGTGACCGAGGGCGATCTTCTTCTGCCGCTCCTTGCGGAGCATTTTTCTGTCTGCGTGATGGCGCATAGTGGTGCTGTCTGTCATGTGGTCAGCATATTGATCCCGTTCCAGAGAGCGCCCAAGCTGTACCACATCACCCACAAGTCCGCCAGCACTGCGGGGATCAGCAGAAACGCCGGGGACAGGCGCGGCAGATGTGGTCTGGGCAGTTTGAGTTTCGGCAGAGAGAAAGATTTCTCGTTCTGGTTCCCAACCCGATCCACTGCCCATCGCAGCTCCGCTACCGCTTTCGTCAGCTCGTCCACCTGCATCCGGGTGGGCAGCCATCCGCGCATCTCGGTCAGCTGTCTCAGATACTCTGCTTGACCGGAACTGTTCCTCTCCAGACAGCATAGCCGATACTCCAGCTTGTCCAGTGCCTCCGGCATTGGGCACTGGATCACCACATTGGACGGAGAGCTTTGCGGTGTATGTGCGAGACGGTTCTTCTCCATGAGCTCGTCCATGGATAATTTCTTCTCTGATCCTGAATTCATATTCCATATTCTCCTTCAGATACTTGTCCCCGAACAGCAGACGGTCACGGCACCGCCAGCCACTGGGTGTGGTGTAGGTGATGTTCCGCCGGGACTTCTCCCAGCGAACCTTGCAGCCCTCACTCTCCATCAGTGCAATGAACTCCTCACGGCTGGAGGCGTGGCACATACAGTCGTTGATGATATTCATGAGCTGCAGCTTTTTGCTCTGTCCACGGGCGGCCGTGTGATACTCGCCGATGGACATCGTCTTGGTCTTCTCTTTCCTGTTCGTGGGAGTGAACACAGGGAGAGAAAACTCCATGCAGACCTGATCGTTGCGCTGCCGCAGTTCCTGGAGCTGCTCCTTTGCGATGTGCAGTTTACGGCCTGTGTCGAAGTTGACTGAATTGATGAGGAAGTGGGAATGTATGTGTTCCCGGTCTGTGTGGGTGCAGACCAGGACTTCATACCCTTGGTAGTACTCAGCCAGCTTCAGCGCCGCTGCGTGGGCGGTGACCGGGTCGACCGTTTCGTCTTTCGGGAAACTCTGCACCATGTGGTAGAACAGCACTCCCTCCGTTTTGTGGTAGAGCCGCTTGGTGGTCATAAAGTCCGCATAGGCAGATTCCGGCTGACAGTTGATCCCGGTGACCAACCGCCGGCTTTCGACCTGAGTTTTCTTGTCCCGCATGGTGTAGCGCATCACGGCACCCATGCAGCCGGTGGTCTGTCCTCGCTTGTAGTTGGTGAAGCTGATGATGGCCACGGTCACCACCGCTTTCGTTCCAGGATCATCCGGACGGTGCCGCAGAGTTCAGAGAACGACCGATACACACTTTCCAGATTGACCACGGTCACTCGTCCCATGTGCGCCAAGGTGACGAGCTGATTCAGGTTTCTGCCGACGGACTTCAACTCCTTCAGCACCTCTTTCAGTCCGTCGATGACTACCACCTGCTTACCCAGGCAGCACACCGTCACATAATCGCTCATGGACATCCCCGACTGTTTGGCCAGCACCTTGATGGCCTCCCGGTCTGCGGAAGACATCCTGGTACTGAATTTGATATCTTTTTTCATAGTGTTACCTCCAAATCGTAGATAAAGTGGGTCCGGGCTTCTGCCCGGAAATCGTGCGGAAGGCGGGCGGCGGCTGTGCCGGTGACCAGACAAATGCGATGCTGGCCACCTCCAAGGAGGTGATTCTCCCGCGCCGAACACCCGCGCTCCTCCTTCGGCCACAAGCGGCCCAACACGGCGTTTCTTTTGCCTTGCTGGAATTTACTCGCCGCACCCGAAAACCTCCCGCAAATCGCCTCACTGCGCCCCGACAGGGTCAACAGGGTCGACCTCCGGGGCACCCTGAGTACCGGCACTTTCGGCACGGCGCAGCTCAATGATCCGCTTGCCGTTGCTGCGGCGCACCACACCGGAAATGCCGATTTTGCTTAGTGCGCCAAGGCTTTGCCGAATCAGCCGGGATACTTTCTTGGGAGAGATCTGCTCCGTGCCGACAGGGTCGATCCGTTCAGACAGCTCTGTTGGAGTGCCGATAAATTCCGAGCGGTCACGCATCAGCTCAGAGACGAGACAGACAATTCGGTCGCCCAGCAGCTCCGGCTGTGTTCGGCTGTCCGCAACCAACTCCCACACATTTTCACCGTTGCGCTCCAGCTTCAGTTCCCGGTACTCAATATCACGACCGATGCAGGTGAGCTTTGCCTTTCCGCTGCCGCGTTGCTCTTCCACCAGCGTGAAGCTGGAGTCCACCGCACCGCTGATAGCGGTGGTTCCGGAGATGCGGCTGAACACATCTGTGGCCGGCTCCTTCCGCAGGTGGTGGATTAGCAGGACAGCGATCCCGTGGGCATCCGCAATTCGTTTCAGTGCGGACAGGTCACGGTAGTCGTTGGCGTAGGTGTTGTCGTAGCTCGTGCCCCGGATCATCTGCAGCGTGTCGATGATGACGAGGGATGTGTCCGGATGTTCCGTGAGGAAGCCCTCCAGTTGTCCCTCGAGCCCACGTCCCAGCAGAGCGGCCTCGGTACAGAAGTGTACGGTGGACGGCGCGTCCTCGGTGATGTCCAGCAGCCGGTTCTGGATGCGGAGGGTGGAGTCCTCCAAGCAGAGGTAGAGGGTGGTACCCTGCTTGACGGGCATCCCCCAGACCGGCTCCCCCTTGGCCACTGCCACCGCCAGCCACAGGGCCAGCCAGGACTTGCCCACCTTGGGTGAGCCCGCCAGAATGTGCAGTCCCTGGGACAGCAGAGTGTCCACCACGAAGTTCAGCGGCTGGATCGGCTGGCTCATCAGAGTCGCCCCGTCGATGGTGCGTAAGCGTTTCTCTTGGGTCATAAGTCATTCCTCCTGATAAAAAGATAAGGACAGAGGCCGCACCCACATCGCGGCCTTTGTCCTTTCACTTGATTATTCTCTGGATTTTGATATAATGAGATTGTCATAAGACAGCGCAAAAAAAGATATGGGACAGGAGGACAGAGAAATGCCGCCGGGAATCAAGCCATACAACACATTCGACACCTTCACACTGCATTGCAGGAAAGATCGGGTGTACTATGCGGGAAAGGAATTCCCGGCGGGATACTTTGCCGCGGAGATTCTGAACTTCGCGGGTGAGGTCCAAGATTCGCTGCTGGAGCGAATTACTACCCTGACCGCACTGGTTGACGCAGCAGCCGCCTCCGAAAAAGGCAGGAGTTGTGAGTTGCTGGAAGAACTGCGGCCCTTGATGAAGGATACGGTGGCGTGGATCTATACATGCCCCCCGTTTTACGAACAGGAGGATCAGAACGAGTGGGACTCCTTTGATCTGGCAATGGATCCGGAGAGATTTGAGCAGGATCGTGATGTGTCTCCGGAGAATATGCCGTATCTCTTTTTGTCGTTCAGCGAAGAGGTTTTGAAGATTCTGGTCTCCATTTATAATTTTTGCCTGCTTGTGCGGGCGTTTGAACGCAAATATCTCCGCAGGCTGACGAAGCGGACAGAGAGTACCTTTGCAAAGGCGGCGCACGAGTGTTTTGATGAAGATGGCGATTTCCTGATCCTGCTGGAGCAAATGCCTTTTGGCGAGGTTGAAGAGTTCTTCTCTTTCCCTCGATTGATCTCCGGTTTTGACTTCATTCCGGACCCGAGTGATAAGGAGAACTGGATCACAGTTCATGAGTCCGTGTTTAAGCGGCTCATCGATTTTTATGTCTTCGATCTGATGAACGGATTACAGTACGGCCACGGACCCAGCTGGTGCCGCAACTGTCACCGGTACTTTTTGACCACCACCGCCCATGTTCCAAAATACTGTGACGGTATCTCACCCCAGGACAGTCGGATGACCTGTCGGCAGTACGGCGCCATGATGCGGCAGAAGGAAAACAACAGGGATCACCCAATTTACCGCCTGTTTACCACCCGCACCAACACGATACGCAAGCATCACCAGAGAGGGAAAATTTCCAAAGATCTACGCCGGGAAGCACTCTATGTGGCAGAGTGTTACCGGGATAAGGCCCTGATGGACAACGATTATGCCGCCACTGGCTATAAACAGGACATGGACCAAGAGCACGTCTATGCAGAAGCCAGAAAACGCTTGAAGTGAGGAAGGGGGGCTGTCCCGTGTCAATAGGTCGATACACCGTTGCCGGGGATGGCCCCAGCAACGAGGAACTGGTCCTGCGGATAAAGGTCGGAGATAGGGAAGCCGCAGAATTACTCATTTCCCGGAACGAGGGATACATCACGGCGCTGGCTTTGAAACATACTGAGTGGTGCGATTTGGACGACTTAAAACAGGAGGGCGCGCTGGCACTCCTGAAAGCGGCGGAGCGGTTTGATCCCTCCTACGGTACGAAACTGCTGACTTATGCAACACCTGTAATCGAGTCAGCCATGATGGACTACTGTGCTCAGGCTTCGCTTACCATCAGTATCTCTCCCAGTCGGTACCATCAGTTACGCAAGGTGGCGCATGCCTGCTCCGGAGTGCAGGATGATTCCGAGCCTGCTTTGATCGATGCCATCTGCGAGGAACTGAAGGTATCGCCAAAGGCAGCGGCGGAGCTGCTGAAGGACTACCGGAATCTGTTCCATGTCCAGCAGTTGGGTGACGATGTTTTTTCCATCAGCGGCGGCGGATATCCGGCCAAAGCCTATGACCGATATATGCGTCAGACACTGCTCCTTCAGCTGATGGAGGAGGTGCTGACACCCAGAGAACTGAACTTGGTGCGCTGTTATCTGGGGATCGGCCAGTCCAACGAACAAGGCATGACCTTTCAGGAACTGGCCATCCGGCTGAACTACAACGGCCCCAGCGGAGCGGAGAAAGCGTATAAAACCGCGCTCCGAAAAATGAGAAAGGAGCTCTATGCCAGCGCCTATGGGCAGTGGCTGTCCATCCAGAAAGCCATCAGCAAAGCCAGGGCAGACGTGGAGGCTGGCCTTGGACACTATATGTCACCCCAGACCACATGGATGGATGAAAAAGAACTGACAGAGCGATTTATTTGTGAAGTCGCTGTGCTGACCCAAGTCCAAGAGATATTCAGCGATGCATTGGATAAGGAAACAGAATAAGCGGTGCGGCACTGGAGTTTACCTGATAGCTAAGTTTCTGTGATTACATCACAGAACGATTCTGCCCCCTCGGTTATACTACAGCCATGAAAAAGAACAAAGGGGTACTCAACATGAGACTAAAAGACAAGGTCGCTATCATCACCGGCGCAAGTCGCGGAATCGGATTTGCTACCGCAGATAAATTTTTGAAGGAAGGCGCCACAGTCATTTTAGCGGCCAGCTCTCAGGCTTCCGCCGATAAGGCGGTTGCCCAATTGAGAGGAAAATATCCGGAAAGCACGGTTGCCGGCATCAGCCCTGACCTTTCCAGTCTGGAGTCAGTCAGGGAAGCGTTTAGAGAGGCGACTGGCAAATATGGCTGTGTAGATATTCTGGTGAACAACGCCGGTGTATCTGAAAGCACATCATTTCTGGAATACACGGAGGACACCTTTGACAAGGTCATGAATCTGAATGTGAAAGGCGTATTCAACGCCACCCGTGCCGCCGCGGAGTGCATGGCAGCAAGGGGTACCGGCGTCATTCTCTCCACATCCTCTATGGTCAGTATTTCCGGTCAGCCCAGCGGCTTCGCTTACCCCGCGTCCAAGTTTGCGGTAAACGGTCTCACTGTTTCCCTGGCCAGAGAACTTGGCCCCAAAGGCATCCGTGTCAATGCGGTCGCCCCTGGAATCACGGAGACGGATATGATGAAAGCTATTCCCAGGGAAGTCATTGAGCCTATGATTGCCAATATTCCTCTGCGCCGTCTGGGCCAGCCGGAGGACATCGCAAACGCGTTTGTATTCCTGGCGTCTGAGGAAGCGTCTTATATTACCGGCGTGGTGCTGAGCGTAGACGGGATGGCAAGAGCTTAATGACATCTCTTGCATAACGTCATCACAGCAGCATAAGAAAAATAAATCATAATGAAAGCACAAAAGAAAAAGGAGAGCTGTAATATGTCTGCTATCAATATCAATAAAACCAATTTTCAGAATGAAGTTATAAACTCTGAGAAGCCTGTCCTGCTGGACTTCTGGGCGTCCTGGTGCGGCCCCTGCCGGATGGTCAGCCCCATCGTGGATGAGATCGCAGCTGAGCGGGGCGACATCACAGTCGGCAAGGTCAATGTGGACGAGCAGCCGGAACTGGCGGGCCAGTTCGGCATCATGAGCATCCCCACCCTTGTGGTGATGCGGAACGGCAAGATCGTCCGTCAGGCGGTGGGGGCGCAGCCTAAGCCGCAAATCCTGGATATGCTGAAGGCTTGATGACAGAATAAATGAAAAAGGAGTGCATTTAAATGAAACAGACTGACTTCGTGGTGACCCTGTTTGAGGGGAAGGAAAACGCCAACAACCTGACCGTTGCCGTAGTCATGGGCGTCAATGCGTTGAAGCAGGGGTACAGCGCCAGCATCATCCTTATGGTACACGCCGTTGCGCTGGGCCAGCCGGATGCCGCCAAGGGAGTAGACATCGGAGCGCCCTTCCCGGCTGCGGACAAAACGCTGGAGGAATTTTTGAGCCTGGGCGGACAGGTATGCATCTGCAACGCCTGCATGGAGCACAACGGCTTTCACGCCGGACAGATGGATCCGCGCTATGTGCTGATTAACGCGCCGGACGTGGTCAGCCTGCTGATGAATGCGAAGGGATCGCTGCAGATTACCTGATCCGAATACAGACGGGAGGAGGCAGACACATGGAGCTGGAACGAGTCATGGAGCAAAGGTCCTTTGTCGTGGTGGGCGACACCCTGAACGAGGAGAAATATGCCGCCAAGATTAAACGGGCAATGCTGGAACATGGATATCAGGTCCAGTGCGTGGGAAAAGAACTGCCCTCTCTCAATGATGTCACTGGCGAGATTGACATTGTTGACCTGTGCATTCGGGCGGACCGGGGACTGGAACTTCTGCGAAGCTGCGAAAAAACTTTTAAGAGCGTTGTCATTCAGCCGGGTGCCTCCAGTGAAGAATTGGTTCAGTATCTTCAGGAGCACCAAATCCCTTATATCAATGGATGCCTTTTGCTTGGATTAAAGTTATATCTGAAATATTAGATAATCGTGAATATAGCGAAGAACTGTTACCAAGAATAATAAGAGCGCCCCGGACGATTAACTTCGTCCGGGGCGCTTCACCATTCTGCCAGAAATTGTGGACCTATGCGTTACTCCACTTTAGAATATAAACCAAATCTGCAATCAGTACCACAGACCAGTGGACTATCACCAGAAAAATAATTGTTTCAACAGCGTAATTTGGATCGCTCAAAATCAGAAGGAGTGCTAAAGGGAATAGACAGGCTATAAGTATCCCTGCGACAATAAGCCCCCTTTCCAATATCGGCAGAACACCGATGGATATCTCTATTTGTGCAGAGCAAATATCAGTCCCGAAGCTGCCGAAGTCTCGCCTCGTCCGTGACCGTCACCGAGCCGCGGGACAGCCTGACCATCCCCTCGCTCTGGAAATACCGCAACATACGGGTGATCACCTCGCGATGGGAACCCAGGTGATTGGCAATGGTCTCGTGAGTGATTTTCAATTCGGCGCTTTCCTCAATGGAGGATTCCTCCAGCAGAAAGGCCGCCATGCGTTTATCCAGGCTTTTCCACATGATTTGCTCCATCAGCCACATCACATCGGAGAACCGGCTGGCCATCAGCTCATTGGTGTAATTGGCTACCGGTGCGGACTCTTCCATGATATTTTTATAGATCTCTGCGGGAATGATCCACAGGCCGGTATCCTTTTCCGCTTCAATGGCTACGTCGAACTGAATGGAACGCATGATGCAGGAGGCCGAAAACAGGCACATATCCCTGTCGAACAGCCGGTAAAGGGTGATCTCCCGACCCTCGTCGGAGAGAATATAGGCCCGCAGCTGGCCGTACTTTACCAGCAGCAGGCCGGTACAGTCCATGCTCCCATTGTGGATCATCGTTCCTTTTTTGATATGCCGTTCAATCAAGCTGTCCAGTATGTGGTTTTTCTGCGTTAAATTTAATTGATTCCATATAGGAAAATAGTGTTCAAAGCTCATGATCTGTCCTCCTATGACGGAGTATAGCTCAATTTGTGGCATATGTCAAGAATGTTTATTGACATATGCCACAAATTGAGTTACAATAGAAGAACCGAAGGAGGTGCGATATGTCAAGGCCAAGAAAATGTCGGCGCGTGTGTGAGCTTCCGCAGACACTGACGTTTTTTCCGGAGGACGGTAAAAGCAGAGGACCGGCAGTCATCTTAACGGTGGATGAGTACGAGACTATCCGCCTCATCGACAAGGAGGGGTTCTCTCAGGAACAGTGCGGAGAATTCATGCAGGTGGCCCGCACCACGGTGCAGCAGATCTATGCCGGCGCCCGGAAAAAGCTGGCGGATGTGCTGGTGGACGGCTTGCCCTTGCGGATCGAGGGCGGAGACTATCAGCTCTGCAATGGGGGCGGCCTGTCCTGCGGATTCAGTAACTGCTACAAACAGAAGCTCAATGAACAGTATGCAAAATCGAAAGGAGAACATATCATGAGAATTGCAGTCACTTACGAAAACGGAGAAATCTTCCAGCATTTCGGCCACACCGAGCAGTTCAAGGTCTACGACGCGGAGGACGGAAAGATTCTCTCCTCTGAGGTAGTGGACACCAACGGCAGCGGCCACGGCGCCCTGGCGGGCATCCTGAGCGCACTGCACGCAGATGTTCTGATCTGCGGTGGAATCGGCGGCGGCGCACAGGCAACGCTGGCAGAGGCGGGTATCAAGCTGTACGGCGGCGTCAGCGGCAGTGCGGACGAAGCGGTCAACGCCCTGCTGGCAGGGACACTGAATTTTGATCCCACCGTCCGATGTGAGCACCACGACCATGAGCACGGCGATGAACCCCACTCCTGCGGCGACCATGGCTGCGGCCATCACAGCTGCGGCTGAGAAACGTGATATAGTCACGGAACTTTTGTCGTGACTTGATAAAATACAGATAAAGGAGGCGGTAACCCCTAAGGAGGATAAGGTGGTGGAGGCCCTGCGGGGCCTGATCCAAAGCAAAGCGCAAGCTGAAAACATTGCTTCTCAGCTGCCCGGCGCTCTGAGCGCGGCCGTGGAAAAGCCCTCCCGGCTGATGGCGGAGGACCTGTGCCGGGAGGCGGGTTTCATGCTCCCTCAGAGCAGCAATACCAAGACGTTCCTGGAGCAGATCAAGTCCTACCCCGGTATCCCCGCCGATGTGGTGAACGAACTGTTACATACCATTCAATTTAATGAAAGTTTGGAGGAAGCAAAAATGGAAAAGTGGAAATGCACGGTTTGCGGTTACATTCACGAGGGTCCCATGACCCCTGATTTCAAGTGCCCGGTCTGCAAGCAGCCCGCCGACAAGTTTGTAAAAATTGAGGACGCGGCTCCCGCCAAGAATCTTTAAGGAGGAACATTATAATGAGCAGTAAATTTTATATCTGCCGTCATTGCGGCAATCTGGTTGGCATGATCCATGACTCCGGCGTTCCTATGATGTGCTGCGGCCAGAAGATGGAAGCTCTGGAACCCAACACCGTGGACGCCGCTGGCGAGAAGCATCTGCCTGTGGTTACGGTGGAGGAAGGGGCTGTCAATGTCAACGTAGGCACCGTGGACCATCCTATGCTTCCCGAGCATTTCATCGAGTGGGTTTACGTTCGGACCGAAAACGGCGGCCAGCGCAAGGCTCTGAAGCCCGGCGATGACCCCAACGTCACTTTCTCTTTGGGTGACGACAAAGCGGTTGCGGTCTATGCTTACTGCAATCTCCACGGCCTGTGGATGACTGAGGTCTAATGATCCTGTTTTATTTCAGGGCGGCTTCGCATATTGCGGAGCCGCCTTTTGTGATGACATCACGGAAAACAAAGCTGTTTATGTATATACTGAGTTCAACAAGAACGAAAGGAGCTATAATCTATGTCGATTTTGAATATGAACGCGGAGAGCTATCGGACGTACACCCAGGCGGAGAAGCCTGCGCTGGTGGAGTTCTCGGCCCCCTGGTGCGTATACTGCCGCCGGCTGGCCCCCGCGCTGGAGGCCGTGTCAGAGGAATATCAGGATACGCTGGTGTTCGGCACTGTCAACATTGACGATGAGCCGGAGCTGGCCCGGTCCGAGGAGATTGAGGTGGTCCCTACCCTGCTGCTCTATCAGAACGGTCAGGTCCTTGGCTCTGTCGTGGCCCCGGAATCCAAGGCTCAGCTGGTGTCCTTCATTGAGGAAACCCTGCGGCACCGGCAGCAGGAGGGCGATGCTGCAAAACACGTTTATGACATGATCGTGGTGGGCGGCGGTCCCGGCGGCTACACGGCAGCCCTTTATGCCGCCAGAGCCGGGCTGGACACTGTGGTTTTGGAGAAGCTTTCCGCCGGCGGCCAGATGGCGCTGACGGAGCAGATCGACAACTATCCCGGCTTTGAGGACGGCATCGACGGTTTCTCCCTGGGGGAGAAGATGAAGCGCGGAACCGAGCGTTTTGGCGTGGAGACAAAGCTGACGGAGGTGCTCTCCCTCGACTTGTCCGGCGTGGTGAAGAAGGCGGAGACCAGCGAGGGCCCCCTGTACGCCAGGACCATTGTGGTGGCCACCGGGGCCGGTCCCAGAGAACTGGGGGTCGCGGACGAGCGGGAACTGATCGGCAAGGGCGTCAACTACTGCGCGGCCTGTGACGGTATGTTCTATAAGGACAAGACCGTGGTGATCGCGGGAGGCGGAAACACCGCCGCGGCGGATGCCCTGATCCTCTCCCGCATCTGCAAGAAGGTGATCCTGGTCCACCGCAGAGACACCTTGCGTGCGACAAAAATCTACCATGAGCCGCTGATGAAAACAGAGAATGTGGAGTTCCATTGGGACAGCGAGATCACAGAACTGCTTCACAATGAAAAGGTGACCGGTATCCGGCTGCGGAATGTGAAGACCGGAGAGGAAAGCACCCTTGCTTGTGACGGCGTATTTGTCAGTATTGGCAGGAAGCCCTCCACCGAATTGGTGAGGGAGCAGCTGGAGATCGACCCGACAGGTTATGTTATTGCCGACGAAAGTACCCGCACCAATCTCCCCGGCGTATTCGCTGTGGGGGATGTCCGCACAAAGGCCCTGCGGCAGGTAGTGACCGCTGTGGCCGACGGTGCCGTCGCCGTTCACTATGCGGAAGAATACCTGGCAGGAGGTGCCTGATATGAGGAAGAACATCAAAAAATGGCTGAGGCCGGTCCTATTCACTGTGGGCGGAGCACTGGCCGGCCTCGCCTATTACTACTTTGTCGGATGCACCTCTGGTGCCTGCCCGCTGACATCCCATCCGCTGGCCACGATGGCCTATATGGGCCTAGTGGGGTGGTTACTGTCCGGCGTTTTGGGGAAGGGGTGCGGCGGTAAATGCAATATGTGATCTCATTTTTAGAGGGGATCATCACCTTTATCTCCCCCTGCCTGCTGCCCATGCTGCCCATCTATATCTCCTACTTTGCCGGCGGCGGAGAGCGAAGCGGAAAGAAAACGCTGACTTGCGCCATCGGTTTCGTCCTCGGCTTTACCATCGTCTTCACGGCCATGGGCGCTCTGGCCGGTACGGTGGGCAGCCTTTTGCGTGAGTATCAGACAACCGTCAACATCGTATCCGGGCTGGTGGTGATCTTCTTCGGGCTCAACTTTTTGGGAGTGTTCAAGGTCAACCTGTTCCGGGGGAGCAGCCGCTCGGTCAACACGGCCAATATGGGCTTTTTTTCCGCGATGCTGTTTGGGATCGTGTTTTCCATCGGCTGGACGCCCTGCGTGGGGGCTTTCCTCGGTTCGGCGCTGATGCTGGCCTCCCAGCAGGGCCATGTGGTGGAGGGTATGCTCATGCTGCTGGTCTATTCACTTGGCCTGGGTATCCCTTTCATCTTCAGTGCGGTGCTGATCGGCTATCTGAAGTCTACCTTTGACTGGATCAAACGGCATTACAACATCATCAACAAGGTCAGCGGCGGTCTGCTGGTTCTTATCGGACTGCTGATGGCCACTGGAATGTTTGGGCGGCTGCTCGGTCTGCTCAGTTAGGAGGCACTATGAAGAAAAAACAAACATTACTGGCCGTGATACTGGCCTTTGTCCTGCTGCTGGGCGGGGCCTATGTTCTCTATGACAAGCTGAGCCAGGAGGTGACGCCCGACCAGTTGGCTGTGCAGGACGGGGCGCAGGCGCAAGAGGGCGGCGAGGACGAAGCCGAAAAGGTGCCGGCTCCTGATTTCACGGTGTACGACCGGGAGGGCAACGAGGCCCATCTGTCCGACTATGTGGGCAAGCCGGTGGTACTCAACTTCTGGGCCAGCTGGTGCGGCCCCTGCCAGAGCGAAATGCCAGATTTTGACGAGGTCTATGGCGAGCTTGGTGATGAGATCCATTTCCTCATGGTGAACATGACCACCAGCGACCCGGAGTCCTTTGAGAGGGCAACGGCCTTTATTGACGAGCAGGGGTATACCTTCCCGGTATTCTACGATACGGACGGCGATGCCGCCGCGACTTATGGCGTATATTCCCTTCCCACCACTTATTTCATTGACGCGGAAGGGTATGCGGTCGCCCAGGCCACCGGCGCCATTGACAAGGAAACACTGGAAAAGGGCATCGGTATGATCACAGAGCAGTGATATGGCCTTGCCCATATCATATAAAAACCGTAAAATCAGGAGGAATCAAGCATGGAACCAGTAAAGAGAAAACGCCGCAGGGCAGTTGTGAACCAACGGGACTGTGTGGCCTGCGGCTGCTGCATGAAGGTCTGCCCCCTGTCCGCCATTCAGGTCATCAAGGGTGTGGCGGCCCAGGTGGATGAGAACAAATGCGTGGGCTGCGGAAAGTGCGCCAAAGAGTGTCCAGCCAGCGTCATTGAGATCCGGGAGGTGGAGGTATGAAAAAGCACTGGTACGACTACCTGTGGATCGTGGAGCTGACTTATCTGGTCTTAGGCTTTTTCAACATCCTGTTCGCCTGGATCGGCCTTGCCTTCTTTTTCATCCCTCTGATCATTGCCATTGCCCGGGGGACAAAGGGATACTGCAACCGCTACTGCGGCCGGGGACAGATATTCGGTCTGCTGGGCGGCCGGTTTGGCCTCTCCCGGAAAAAGGACATCCCAAAGTGGATGAAAAGCAAGGCGTTCCGCTACGGTTTTCTGATTTGGTTCTTCATCATGTTTTTCCAGATGCTCTGGAATACATATTTGGTCTTCGCCGGGGCGCAGGATCTCCGACAGGTAGTCACGCTCCTCTGGACCTTTAAGCTACCCTGGAATTGGGCCTATCACGGAACCTTGTTTCATCCCGGCGTGGCCCAATTCGCTTTCGGGTTCTACAGCGTAATGCTGACCTCCACGGTGCTGGGACTTATCACTATGATGCTGTTCAAGCCCCGTAGCTGGTGCGTCTATTGCCCTATGGGGACGATGACTCAGTTGATCTGCAAGGTGAAAAAAGGAAACAGATGATAACACTATAACAGACAGGAAAGGATACCAATACCAATTATCGCCACGAGAGATGGACCAATTTCCGCCATCTTCGGTATACAGCTTAAGGTTGGTATTTTATTTGTATTGACTTCAGCAAACCACATTTAAAAATTGCTAGAAACCCGGCAATCTATCGGATTGACAGACTTGATTATCATTTTGCATCTCAGGCAGCATCTGTCAAGAATGGCTATGACACTTGCGAAGTCCTTGACAGATGCTGTCTGAGATGCTTCCTGCGTGGTATACTTCGTGGTGTAAATTGGCCCCTCTTGTTTATCTACTTACAAATGCTGTAGAAAGGTAAAGAATACAACATATACGAATGCCTTATCTTCGGTTTTTGCAGACCATACGCCGCAGTCCGTGGGCAAAAAACTTACTACCTTGCGAGAGCGCACGGTTCGCATCCGTGAGGTTCGAGGGTTCGATCCCCTTCAGGTCCACCAAATAAGAAATCACCTCAGTGAAAACTGGGGTGATTTTTCTTTTGACCACAGAAATACCACAGACGGGTTTCAGAAAATTTTCGGGCGGCGGGCTGTTTCTTCGTCCCACCGCCTCTTGTTCTGCTGGCTTGTACGCTATCTGCCTAATATCAATCCTTGTTCGAGTATTCTCAACTCTGCCGTTCAAGAAAGTCTTTTACAATTTCCTTCAGCTCATCACTGAAATCCTCCAGATCTTCTATGCCGATTACGTCATTGTTGATAAGCGCAATGATGTTGTAGATAAAGTTTGTTCGGGTCATCTCTAACTGAACGCCTGGATTTCTTTTGTCACTTCTTATCCGCTTATCCAACTGCCAGAATTTTTCTGACGGATCACCATCGCCGTTCAGCAGTTCTATGTATTCATCGCATAGCCTGCCCATGTAGGCCTCCTGCCAGCTGCCAATTTTACTGCGGAAAAGAACCCAATCCCGTTTTGTAAATCGCTGTTCCTGCAAGGTCTCATTCCTCCAGTCAAAAAACGAGATATGCGGTCTGGTAAATTGCTTTCACTTCTTACAGCAATTCCTTCAAGATGTTCCTCAGATCTGGAATATCTCCACTGATAATCTCCCACACAAGTCGAAGGTTCACTCCTTCATAATCGTGGACTATGCGATTTCGAAGGCCGTTCATTTCACGCCAGGGTATTTCAGGATGACCCTCTGCAAAAGCAGCATCCACAATTCGGCACAATTCTCCCATCTGACTGAGATTAAACACACAGGCCTCCACCAGCTTTGTATCCTCAGAAAAGCCCTCATAGGTATAGCCCTGACAATAGTTCATCAGCTTTTCGGAATAACTATACAGCTTTTGAAGGATGACTTCATTTCTCATAAATTGTTACCCCAGTAGAACAAATTTCACGGTCGATTTTTGAGCCCTTCTCAATATGCCGTACATCAAAAATGTCCACAGGCATTCCCACCGCTTGACGAACGGCCTCCATAAAGCCCACAAACTTCAGTCCCTGTAATTTGCTGTCTACCAATAAGTCCAGGTCGCTCTTCTCTGTGGCAGTTCCTTTGGCTACAGAACCGAACAGGACAGCGCGTGAGATGCCATAAGCGGCAAAAACAGGCGCAAGCACCATCTGTATATCCGTTAAGCTTTGAGGCATACCAGCACCCCCTTCTGTCTCTTAGTATACACTATAATTTCAGAAGAGAAAACAGGAAAATAAAATTATGTTGGCAGAATCAAAATCTCTCTGTGCCCTGTTGGAATTGTCTGCATAAGTTTCGTTCATAAGAGGACAGCGAATCGTTTTCGGTTCGCTGGCCTATCTTTGGATATGGCGCCTCAATGTTTGGAGAGCATCTCTGCTGCCTGTGCCGCTTTCAGCTCCGCCAGCTCCCGTTTCATCTGGACGATCAACTCCGCTAATTTTTCCTCACACTCCTCACGGGTATGGGCGTAGATGTTGCGGGCGTGTTTTTTGCCGTCAATCCACTTAGGCGAATAGCGGCCCTCAAACAGGTGGTCGTTGATCTGGCTGATGCACCCTGTCCCCGGTCTGCGGTGCGGGGGACGGTACGGTGTGAAGGCTGCGGGTACAGCAGTTTCCTCACATTCCGGTTCTTCCTCCACCTCCGCCCCGGTAATGCCCTGGTCGATGTTCCGGGCCGCGTTTTTCTGCATCTCGTCGGTGACGTGGGTGTAGATGTTCAGCGTGGTGGCCGACGAGACGTGGCCGATGATGGCGGACAGGGTCTTCACGTCCATGCCATTCTCCAGGGACATGGTGGCGAAGGTGTGACGCAGGTCGTGGAACCTCACCCTTTTGCACCCCGCCCGTTCCAGAATAACCTGCAGGCGCTTTCGGATGTAGCCGGGGTCCACAGGCTGCTCCGGCTTGATGCGGGAGGGGAACATCCACTCCGAGAAAATCTGCGCCCTGTACTCCGCCAGCAGTTCCACCATGGCGGGCGGCAGAATGACGGTACGGACGGCGGCCTTGGTCTTGGGCTCGTTTATCTCCAGCTTGCCGTTGACGGAATACACCTGCTTGTTGATACGCAGTCTGCCGGTCTTGAAGTCCAGGTCAGACCATTGGAGGGCCAGCAGTTCACCCCGGCGCATCCCGGTGGTCAGCTCCAGGAGGAACAGCTCGTACATTCCCTCCGCCTTGGCCTGGATCAAAAACCGCTGGATCTCCTCCCGGCTCAGAATCTTCATCTCTTTCTCCCGCAGGGGCGGCAGCTTACAGCCGATGGCCGGGTTGGTTCGGATGAGGCCCTCCTTTACCGCCCGGTCCAGCGCCATCTGGCACACCGCGTGACAGCTGCGCACCGAGCGATCCGCCATCCCCGCGCCGTGGCGCTCCACATTGTTGAGCCGCCCGCCCTTTTTCATCTCGGTGAAGAACTGCTGGAGGTCGGACTGGGACAGCTTGTTCAGGGGGATATCCCCCACTCCCGGAATGGCGTGGAGATAGATCCAGTTCTCATAACTCAGCTGGGTGGTGTGCCGCAGAGC
>JAETOP010000048.1 GCA_021771675.1 Oscillospiraceae bacterium
TGCGCTCTGCATAATACTGGCTCCTTTGTCGTGAATGTTTACTTTCATCCTTGACTTTGCCGCCAGTATTTATACTGTCATATGATGTCGATTACACAGAATTTTCTGCGGTCTCGAGACGTTATTAAAGGCCCCGCCCTTGTGGTTCTCCCAATTGCAGTATATCAGTGATTTTTTAACTGTAATTAGCGCGTTATAGATCTTATTGCTATTCTGTCTGAAACATCCCCATCAATGCAGCACACTCCTGAATTAGAGGACGAGGGTGACGAATTTCCATTCTAACCATATTGCCAATTCGTCAACATACATGATATAATACAAATATCACACACAACAAATTTCCGCTATTGATAGCATCCCCTGATAGCTTTTTGATAGCAGAAAGTCGGATACCCCATAGGATCAGGATAACTGGTATCAAATCAAGCCAAATGGAATCAAACGGTCTATACAAAAAAGTTTAGACTGCATTTCCACTTGGCGAGTGGGAGTAATATAATCTGGCAATGCCGCATAACAGGGGCTGTCTCACACTGGTGAGGCGGCCCGTTTGCGTCCCGGAAAAAATTCCGTGATTTTCTGTGACCAAAGGATTCCATCTGTCGTTTATATAGGTGAAAGAAAGAGAGAGGAGCGGCTCTATGGAGGATGAAGCCATTGTCACGCTGTACTGGCAGCGGTCGGAGGAGGCCATTGCCCGAACCGACCAGAAATACGGGCGCTACTGCCACGCCATCGCCTACAACATTCTGCAGGATCATCTGGACAGCGACGAGTGCGTCAACGACACCTATCTGTCTCTGTGGCAGATCATTCCGCCCCGGCGGCCCAGCCTGCTATCGGCCCTGCTGGCCAAGATCACCCGGAATCACGCTCTGGATCGGTACAAATACAACCGGGCAGAGAAGCGGGGCAGCGGGCAGGTAGCCCTGGCCCTGGACGAGCTTTCGGAGTGTATCGGAAAAAGTGAAGAGGAATATCTGGAAGACCGGGCGCTGACGGAACTGCTCAATGGGTTTCTCACTTCCCTGCCCCAGAAAGAAAAGGAGGTATTTCTGCTGCGTTATTGGTACCTATGCAGTGTCCGGCAGGTGGGTCAGAAGCTGGGACTGTCGGAAAGCAATGTGAAGATGACGCTGCTGCGCTCCCGCCGGCAGCTGCGAGCGCTTCTGGAAAAGGAGGGTGTGCGCTTATGAAACAGGAAGAACGAATTCTCCGGGCCTTGGGGAATGTGAAGGACAGCTTTCTTTTGGAGGTCTCCGGGTACATGGGCGACCCCCGGAAGGAGGTGCTGATTCAGCCCAGAAAGAAAAAATGGCCGGGCTTTGCGGGCCTGGCGGCAGCGGCAGCGCTGATGGTCACTGGGGCGCTGAGCCTCTATGCCGCCACCGGCGGTGAGCGGCTGGATACTCCCCTGCCCCCCATCCTCCAGGCTGTCGCCCCGGAGGAGGTGGAGCAAAAGGCCTGGCCTGCGTTCCATCTTGAATATGACGCCGGCGAGCTGGCCATGACGGAAAGCGAGGAGGGGGTGTTCCTCACCCCCATTGACTATGCGGACTATCTGCCCCCCAGTGATATTCAGATTGAATTTCTGCCCGGGCTGCTCCCCTATGCCGCCATGGAGAAAACCAGGGCAGAAATGACGGACGGACTGCTGAACGCACAGCTGAACCCGCAGACCGGAGTCTACACCCTCCACATCTCCCCGGAAGAAGTCGTCTGGGACGCAGAGGTGAAGGATGTGTGGATTGTGGGGGCGGGGAGCTGCGGCTCCTTCCGACTCACCGCCCGGTACTTTATAGAAGCCGTCGAGGGCTGGGGAATGACCTTCTCCCAAATCTGCTCCAGCTTCACCTGTCCCCTGTCCGATTCCCCCAGCCCGGAGGCGGAGAAGGCGATTATGGAATTCGCCGAGGGCTATTTCAGCGGGAATCAGCTTCTGATGCTGAGCAATTACTATGGAGACAGCGGCAATTTGAAGGACATGTACACCCAGGATGCCAGCCGGGTGCGCATCACAGACCTGCGGGGCTTGGAGGGACTGGAGGAGCAAATCGGGAAAAATGGCTCCGGTACAGTATCCCTGGTCTTCCTGGAAACGGAGCAGTCCGACTCCTACACCTATCTGACCATGGAGGTCACGAAAACCCAGGCAGGCTACCGGGTGAGCGCCTATGGGCTGGAAAAATAGTGCTCAGAGGGAAAGATACAAAATAGCTGAAATGAGGGAAACTCTTCTGCTATCTTATATCTTCTATCTCATATTTTATATCTGATAATGAGGAAGGATTGTGTTACCATGAAAAAAATTGTCATCGCATTTCTGTCACTGCTTTTCCTGCTGGCCGCCTGTTCCGCCCGGGAAACTGGCGGCACCGGCGAAGCAAGCAGCGAAGACACCACCCGCGTTTCTTTTCCCATTTCCGCAGAGATAGACGGCTTTGCCATGACCCCCGAGGGGGGCAATGCCGCCGTTCAGCTGACCATTCGTGTGCAGCAGATTTTGGAGGGCGAGGAAGCGTATCAAAAAATCGCCCCCCAGGGAGCGGAGCCTCCGGCGGAGGGCAAGGAGTATATCGTCGTTTCCCTGGAGGTTCGCTACGAGGGCGGAGAATTGGAAACGCTGGACTTCACCGAGAACTACCCGGCATCATGGGTAGCGGCCAGAATCCACTTTAACATCCCCAATGAAAACAGCAATACGGAGGATGTGACCAGCTATCTTGCGAATCCCATCTGGGGACACGTCCTGGGCAAGGGGGAAAGCGTCACCGGTGAAATTGCCTTCCTTCAGGACATTGGCAACACCCAGCCGCTGTATTTTGTAGGCTACAACCAGGTTGCGACCTTCCAGATTCATTAAAGGGCAACGCAAAACCCCTCTGGAATAATCCAGAGGGGAATTTGAGCATCAATCAAGAGGGATATTAGTAGAACTTTCTCTTGTTCTTACGGGCGGCCTCGGACTTCTGCTTACGCTTCAGGCTGGGGCTGACGTAATGCTCGCGCTTCTTCACTTCGGCAATGACGCCCTCCTTGGCACAGCTGCGCTTGAACCGACGCAGAGCACTCTCCAGAGATTCATTCTCCTTGACGCGAATTTCAGACATGGTTTTCCCTCCCTCCGACGCATCCGGCTCGATCCAGGATGCTTTCAGGGCCTTATCGGCTTGGTATATTATATAGCCTTCTTCCCCATATGTCAAGAAAAAACCACAGAATTTACATATTTTACAAAAATATTTCAATCGCTGTGCCTTACTTGACGATGAGATTCACCAGCTTGTTCTTGACCACAATGGTTTTGACCACATTGCCCCCCTGTTTTTCCAGGAAGCGGGCGATTTTTTCATCGGCCAGGACATTTGCCACCACCCGGTCGTTATCCAGGTCGGCCTCCATCTCCACGGTGCCCCGCATCTTGCCGTTCACCTGGACGGCCATGGTCACCTCGCTGTCCCGGCACTTCTCTTCACTGTAGGTGGGCCAGCTCTCGTAGGCGATGGTGTCCTCGTGGCCCAGCAGCTGCCAGATTTCCTCGCCCACGTGGGGGGTGATGCAGGAGAGCATCTTGATGAAGCCCTCGGCGTACTCCTGGGGGCAGGTGCCGTTCTTATAGACCTCGTTGACGAAGACCATCATCTGGGCGATGGCGGTGTTGAAGCCCAGGGACTCAAAATCATTCGTCACCTTTTTCACGGTCTGGTGGTAGATTTTGGTGAGCTTGCCGTCGTTCTCCGCCGTGATGTTGCCGCTCTCGGTGAAGAAATTCCACACCCGGTTGATGAACTTTTTGGCGCCCGCCACGCCGGTGGTGCTCCAGGGCTTGGAGACCTCCAGGGGGCCCATGAACATCTCATACAGCCGCAGGGTGTCGGCGCCGTAATCCCGAACCACGTCGCTGGGATTCACCACGAACTCGGGGTAGCGCTTGCCCATCTTGATGCCGTTCTCGCCCAGGATCATGCCCTGGTGCACCAGCTTCTGAAAGGGCTCCTTCACCGGGGACAGACCCTGGTCATAGAGGAACCGGTTCCAAATCCGGGAATACATCAGATGGCCCACCGCGTGCTCCGGGCCGCCCACGTACAAATCCACCGGCATCCAGTGCTTCAGAAGCTCCGGATCGCAGAACTGCTTGTCGTTGTGGGGGTCGATATAGCGCATGTAGTACCAGGAGGAACCGGCGCTGCCGGGCATGGTGGAGGTCTCCCGGACGCCGTGGATGCCGTTTCTGTTATACTGCTTCCATTCGGCGGCGTTTTCCAGGGGGGCCTGGCCGTTCTTGCCCTTGTAATCCTCCAGCTCGGGCAGCACCAGGGGCAGCTCCTCGTCAGGGAGGAACACGGTCTTGCCGTCGTCGGTATACACGCAGGGAACGGGCTCGCCCCAGTAGCGCTGGCGGGCGAAAATCCACTCCCGGAAGTGATAGTTGTTCTTCCTTCTGGCCACGCCCAGTTTTTCCAGCTTGCAGGTGATGGCCTCCTTGGCCTCCTCCACCGTCAATCCGGTGAACTCCTCAGAGTTTATGAGCTTACAGCCCTTGCCCAGGTAGTCCTGCTTCTCGAAGGCGCACTCGGACACGTCCCGGCCCTCGATGACCTGAATCATGGGGATGCCATGGACCTGGGCGTACTCAAAGTCCCGCTGGTCGTGACTGGGCACGGCCATGACGGCGCCGGTGCCGTAGTTTGCCAGGACGAAATCGCCGATGAACACGGGCACCTGCTTGCCATTGACGGGGTTGATGGCGTACACGCCCTTCAAGGGGCAGCCGGACTTGCCCTTGTTCAGCTCGGTGCGGTCCATGTCGCTCTTCTTCACGGTCTCGTCGATGTAGGCTCTGACCTCGTCCTGGTTCTGGATGCGATCCATCAAATCCTGGACGATCTTGCCGTCGGGGGCCAGCACCATGAAGGTGATGCCGTAAATCGTCTCGATGCAGGTGGTATAGATGGAGAACCGGCCGCCGCCCACCAGCTGGAAGTCCACCTCCACGCCGGTGCTCTTGCCAATCCAGTTGCGCTGGATTTCCTTGGTGGACTCGGGCCAGTCGATCTCATTCAGCCCCTCCAGCAGCTTCTCGGCAAAGGCGGGCTGGTCGATGACCCACTGCATCATATTCTTCTTGACCACGGGATAGCCGCCCCGCTCGGACTTGCCGTCGATGACCTCGTCGTTGCTGAGCACGGTGCCCAGCTCCTCGCACCAGTTCACCGGCATCTCAATCCGCTTGGCGTAGCCCGCCTCGTAGAGCTTCTTAAAAATCCACTGGGTCCACTTGTAGAACTCCGGGTCGGAGGTGGCGACCATCTTTGACCAGTCGTAGTCAAAGCCCAGCTCCCGCAGCTGGGCGGAGAAGGTCTTGATGTTCTCCTGGGTGAAGCCATTGGGGTGGTTGCCGGTGTTCACGGCGTACTGCTCCGCCGGCAGGCCGAAGGAGTCGTAGCCCATGGGGTGGAGCACATTGTAGCCCTGCATCCGCTTCATCCGGGACATGATGTCCGTGGCGGTGTAGCCCTCGGGATGCCCGGCGTGGAGCCCCACCCCGGAGGGGTAGGGGAACATATCCAGCACATAATACTTGGGCTTGGAGAAGTCCCACACGTCGGTGTGGAAGGTGTCGTGCTCCTGCCAGTATTTGTGCCACTTTGATTCGATGCTTGCGTAATCATAGTTCATGGCGAATATCCCTCTCTAAGCTGCGTTTACTCCGCAGCGATAATTTCCTGTAGATCGATTTCCTCGGCGTCGGCCCAGAGCCGCTCCAGGTCATAGAATTTTCGGGCCTCCGGGGTGAACACGTGGACCACGATGGAGCCGAAGTCCAGCAGCTCCCAGCTGTTGCCCCGGTGGCCCTCCCGGCCCAGCATAGGCTCCCCCAGCTGCTCCATGGTGTACTCGGCGTAGTCGCAGAGGGTTTTGACATGGGTGTTGGAGGTGCCGGTGCAGATGAGGAAATAATCCGCCAGGCTGCTGACCTTGGCGATCTTCAAAAGCTTAATGTCCATGCCCTTTTTGGAATCCAGGCATTTGGTGACTTCATAGGCGATTTCTTTGGGGGTTAACATAAATTGTTCTCCTTTATTTTAGGGAATGGGATTATTGGGTTAACGCAACAACCCGGCCAATTTGGCGTAATTCAGGGATTTTTTCGTTAGCTGCACTGGAGCGGCAGCTCCCGAGGCCATTGCCTTCTCCCATTCATCGTTTTGCTGAGTGAAACCAGTAAAGCATATTAGGGAAAGTCTGATGAAATCAGAGATTTCTCAGGTAATCCAGCGCCTCCCGGGACTGGCCCGATACCTCGCTGCCCTGGTGTTTCAGGTGCTCCAGGGTCATTTCCAGCCCCAGCTTCAGTGCGGCGGTAAGGTCTGAGAAGGCAAGCGATCGCAGCCGCTCCACCCCGGGGAAGTCCCGGTTGGGCTCCATATAATCGGCTACGTACACAATCTTTTCCAGGGTGTTCATATTTGCCTTGCCGGTGGTGTGGCTGCAAATGGCGCTGACCACCGCCTCGTTCTCCCCAAAAATCCGCTCCGCCACCAGGCTTCCGGTGAGGGCATGGAGGGTTTTGGGGTATTTCCTGGAAAAATCGTCTAATATTTTACCATAAGCGCTGCACAATGTCAATTGCAGCGGGCCGTCCAAGGCCTTGGTAATGTCGTGGAGCAGCCCCGCCCGGGCGGCGTCCGTCTCGTCCGCTCCCCACCGCCGGGCCAGCTCCACGCAGGTATCCCGGCAGCCCAGCACATGGGCCACCCGGTTGGAATTCAGAAGCCCCACCACGATGGGCTCCAGCGCCTCCATGGGAAGGTGCTTCCAATTGGCGGCAGCGTCATAGAGGCAGTTGTCACAGATGTATTGTGCCACAGCGGGGGAAAGAAATGCGTCGGCACAGCGAAAGGCCAGCAGCCGGCGCAGCTGGGTGGAGGAGATTTCCGTCACCGGATTGTCCAGCATGGTGACTCTGGCTCCCAGGGCGGACAGCTCCCGGGCCGTCTGGGCGACGGCCTCCCCTTCCCCCTTCTGTCCCCGGGAGAGGACGGCCAAATCCGCCAAAGCCACAATTTCGTCCGCATTTTTCCACTGGGGGAAGATTTCAAACTGGTCCGAACCCAGCAGCAATGTAAACGCTGCCTGGGGATATTTATCCCGCAGAGCCAAGAGGGTATCCCGGGTGTAGCCCTGGGCCTTCTGGGCAATCTCAATGTCCGACACCTCCAGCTTTTCCCGTCCCGCCGCCGCCAGATATGTCATGGCCAGCCGCTGCTGCGGCGTGGGCGAAGAAAGGGACAGCTGCTTGTGGGGCACCTCAAAGGCAGGCACCAGCAGCACCCGGTCAAGTCCCAGAGCCCGGGCCGCCGCCTCCGCCCCCCGGATGTGGCCCAGATGCGGCGGGTTAAAGCACCCGCCGAAAATTCCGATTTTCTCCATATGCCGCTCCTTCCCTGATTGTGGCCCGATTGATGCAGCCTGAATTGATCCGGTGGTTATCTCAGCAAATTGATGTTTGGCAGGATGTTTGCCCGACTGCTGTAGGGGCGGGTCTTGACCCGCCCGCTGACTGACGCTTTTTGGACAGAACGTTGAATGGAACCAGGTGACGGCTTTTGAGGAAGGCCCCCCTGTGTAAGGGGGGGCTGTCAGCGAAGCTGACTGGGGGACTGTGCGGTAAGATATTACGAATTCGCAGCAGGTTAGGCAAAAAGGTAAGATTGTACTGCGACAGTCCCTCAGTCACCGCCTTTCGGCGGTGCCAGCTCCCCTTACACAGGGGAGCCTCCCTCAAAAGCCGTCACGCTTCACCATTCAACGCACCGCTCAAAGGCCGGTAGCTGGCGGGAGGCAGGTTGCCTCCCCTACGGGATAGCCGAAGGTGCCCACCATTCAATCCACTACCGCAAAAGCGTTACCGGGCGGGTTAGGGCACAAACGATAACAGACCAGCCAAAAGCGAAATTGGCTGCGGGCCCTGCCCGCCTAACTACTTCTTCAGCTGCTTTTCCCGGTCACGCTCGATGGCCTTAGCGATGGCCTGCTCCCGGAAATAGGCGTTGCGCTGCTCCTTGGCCTTCTTTTCGGCCTGGCGGCGGGCGTGGATTCCCTTGCGCACCGGGTCGGATTTGCTCACAGGCGTTTCCCTGCGCTTGGCCCGACCGGTCTGGTTGCGCTCCTGCTGGCACTTTTCACTGAACCGGTAAATAACGAATTTAGAGCCCAGGCAGGCAATCCCCTCGGCGCCGGTGGCCTCACAGATGGCGTCACTGACCTCCCGGGGAGACAGCAGCGCCCCCTCCAGCACCTTTCCCTTCACCAGCTCCCGGGCGGTGAGCAGATTCTCCGCCTCGGCGATCACCGCCTGGGTGACGCCCCCCTTGCCCACCATCAGGGTGGTGTCCAGGGCGTTGGACTGAGCCCGCAGCTCGGCCCGTTCTTTACTTGTCAGCATAGCCTGCCTCCTTGAGCTTTTGATAGAATACCTTCAGGGCGTTGGCCCGGTGGGAAACCTGATTCTTCTCCTCCGGACTCATTTCCGCCGTGGATTTCCCCATGGGGGGATAGTAGAAAATGGGGTCGTAGCCGAAGCCGTTTTCCCCCACAGGGGCACGGAGCAGCTCCCCGTGGATTTCTCCCCGGGCCTGGATGGTCTGCCCCTGAGGGGTGACCAGGGTGATGACGCAGACGAACTGGGCCTGGCGCTGCCCGTCGGGCACCTGCTCGGTATTTTTCAGCAGCAGCTGGAGTCTGCCCCAGTCGTCCAGGGTGGGGTCAAAGCCATAGCGGGCAGAATAGATGCCCGGCTCCCCGTTCAGGGCGTCCACGGCGATGCCGGAATCGTCCGCCAGGGCAGGCAGCCCCGTGGCCTCCATCACCGCCTGGGCCTTCAAAAAGGAATTCTCCTCAAAGGTGGTGCCGGTCTCCTCCACGTCGATGTCCACCCCCAGCTGGGACTGGAGCACCAGCTCCATGCCAAATTTTCTGGTGATCTGGCTGATCTCCTCCAGCTTGTGCTTGTTTTTGCTTGCCAATACGACTTTCATGGTATCTCCTTAAAACAGCGCCTTGACGAAATCCTCCGCCACGAAGGGCATCAGATCGTCCTCCTGCTCTCCCACGCCGATGAACTTCACCGGAATTTGCAGGGCATCCGCCACGGCAATGACAATGCCGCCCTTGGCGGTGCCGTCCAGCTTGGTCAGGGCGATGGCGGTGACTCCCGCAATCTCCTTGAACTGCTTGGCCTGAATCAGGCCGTTCTGGCCGGTGGTGCCGTCCAGCACCAGCAGCACCTCCCGGCTGGCCCGGGGCAGCTCCCGCTCCACCACCCGGGTGATTTTGTTCAGCTCGTTCATCAGGTTCACCTTGTTGTGCAGCCGCCCGGCGGTGTCGATGATCACCACGTCCACGTCCCTGGCCTTGGCGGCCTGGATGCCGTCAAACACCACGGAGGCCGGGTCGGCCCCCTCGTGCTGGCGGACGATGGCGGCCCCGCTGCGCTCCGCCCAGATTTCCAGCTGGTCGGCGGCGGCGGCCCGGAAGGTATCGGCAGCCACCAGCAGCACCTTCTTGCCCAGCTGAACCTGCTGCTTGGCGATTTTGCCGATGGTGGTGGTTTTCCCCACCCCGTTGACGCCGATAACCAGGATCACGCTGGGCAGGGTTTTCAGCGTCAGCTCCGGGCTGCCCACGTTCACCATGTCCACTAAGATTTCCTGGAGAGCCTGCCGGGCCTCCTGGGCCTGGCGGATGTGCCGCTGGGACACTTCCTTGCGCAGACGCTGCGTAGCCTTGGAGGCGGTCTCCACCCCCAGGTCTGCCAGAATCAGGCTCTCCTCCAGCTCGTCATAGAAATCGTCGTCCAGCTCGGAGACGGAAAAAACGTCGTTAAAGGTCTCGCTGATGGCCTCCCGGGTCTTGGCAAGCCCCTGCTTGATTTTGTCAAAAAATCCCATAGATTGATTCCTTTCCGATTGTTGTGATGTATATACCCGTTTTGCCCGGTAAATTGGTGTTTGAAGCGCAGGGCGCTTCACCCCATTGCGCACGGCGGTAGTCAGTAATTACCACATAAGTTTCGCCCGGT
Organism: Oscillospiraceae bacterium; assembly: GCA_021771675.1. The sequence goes on from JAETOP010000048.1 coordinate 10,091, forward strand.
AACGCTTTTGCGGTAGTGGATTGAATGGTGGGCACTTACGGCTATCCCGTAGGGGAGGCAACCTGCCTCCCGCCAGTTAAAGTGCCTGAGTGTTCCATTGAATGGAAGCAGGTCATGACTCAGAAGCCATCACCCTTCACCATTCAACAGAGCAGGATCACTCCGCCAAACACCAATTTGACGAACCGCAATTCCTAATTCCTAACTTCTAATTCCTCATTCCCCGATGCCCAGCATTTCGGTCATCTGGTTCAAATCCAGCCGCAGCAGGGTGGAAACGCCCTGCTCCTGCATGGTGACGCCGTAGAGCACGTTGGAGGCCTCCATGGTGCCCCGGCGGTGGGTGATGACGATGAACTGGGTCTTCCTGCTCAGGTTGTGCATGTAGCTGGCGAACCGCTCCACGTTCCGGTCGTCCAGAGCGGCGTCGATCTCGTCCAGCAGGCAGAAGGGGGTGGGCCGCACCTTCAAAATGGCGAAGTACAATGCTGTAGCCACGAAGGCCTTCTCGCCGCCGGAGAGTAGGGTGATGGTCTTCACCTGCTTGCCGGGGGGCTGGACCCGGATTTCGATGCCGCAGGTCAGAGGCTCCTCCGGATTTTCCAGAATCAGCGCTCCCTTGCCGCCGCCGAACATCTCCTGGAAAACCTCCCCGAAATAGTGGTCGATTTTCTGGAACTCGGTGACGAAGATGGTGGTCATTTCCTTGGTGATGTCCCGGATGATTCCCTCCAGCTCCCGCTTGGAGGTGAGCACGTCATCCCGCTGGGCGGCCAGGTAGCTGTAGCGCTCGTTCACCCGGGCGTATTCCTCGATGGCTCCCAGGTTGGGGGTGCCCAGGGCGGCGATTTTCCGCTTTAATTCTCCCACCCGCCGGTTTCCGGCGGCGATGGACTCAATCTCCCCCCGGGAATCTTTGGCGGTGCTGGGGGTCAGGCCGTAGGAATCCCAGAGCTTGTCGATAATCTGCTTTTCCTCCATAGAGGAGGTGAGCTTCTTCTGCTCCAGCAGGGCGCAGGCCCGCTCCATATTCAAAATATCCTTGCTCTTCTCCTGGGCCTCCCGCTCGGAGAGGGTCTTGGCGGCCTCGGTCCGGGAGCGGTCGGAGATGGCCCGCTCCACCTGGCGCTTCATGTCTGCCACCTGGTCGTCGTTTTCCTCCTGCCGCAATCGCAGGGCCCGGATTTCCTCTTCCAGCTGCCTGGTCTGCTCCCGAATGGCGTCCACCAGATGGAGCTTCTTCTCCCGATCCCCCTCCATGGCGAAGCGCAGGCTTTCCAGGTCCTGGATGTGGGCCAGGGCGGTGGAGCGCTCGGCCTCTAAAGCAGCGGCCTCGGTTTTCAAATCTGTAATTTGGGCGTTGATCTCGGCGGTAGCCTCTACGGTCTCCGTCTGGCTGCCCTCCAATTGGGAGAGTGCCTCACGGCACTGAGCCAGCTGCTGGGTCAATATCTGCATTTTCCCCTTCTGGGCGGCGCAGCGCTCCCGGTCGGTCTGGTTTCTCTGCTGCAAAGCCTCCAGCTCCCGGCGGGCGGACTGCTCCGCCTCCATGATGGCATCCACCATCACCTGGTACTGCTTCTCCTGGCCCTGGAGCCGGAGGACCTGGTCCTGAGCCTGGCGGAGCTGATCCTGAGCAGCGGAAAGCTCGAAGGCCGCCTGATCCAGCTGGCGGCGGGCCTCGGCGGCCTGGGCCTGAACCAGGAGCTTCTGCTCTTCCAGCTGCTTTTCCCGGGCGGTGAGCTTTTCCAGTTCATTGGCCCGGGAGAGGATGCCGGCGTCCCGGCTCACGGAGCCGCCGGTCATGGAGCCGCCGGGGTTCATCACCTGGCCGTCCAGGGTGACGATTTTGAAGCGGCTGCGGTATTTCTGGGACATGGCGATGGCGGCGTCCATATCCTGGACGATCACCGTCCGCCCCAGCAGGTTATCGATGATGGACTGGTAGGTCTTCTCGCACTGAACCAGTCCCGAGGCGATGCCCACAAAGCCCCGGCAGCTTTCCAGGCCGTTCTCCTGCAAAAGCCGCCCCTGGATTCCCGTCAGAGGCAGGAAGGTGGCCCGGCCGCCGCCGGTGCGTTTCAGAAAGGAGATAGCCGCCTTGCCGTCGGACTCATTTCCCACCACAATCTGCTGCATGGCGGCCCCAAGGGCAATCTCGATGGCCACGGCATATTCGTCGCCCGTGCGGATGAGCCGGGACACCGGGCCGTGAATGCCCCGGAGTCTGCCCCGCTCCGCCTCCTGCATCACCATGCGGACGGATTTCTGGTAGCTTTCAAAATCCCGCTCCATGGCCCGGAACACCCGTGCCTTGGCGGTGACGGAATCTAAGTCACTGGTCAGATGACGGAGCTTCTCGGCGGCCTCCTCGGCACGCTTGGCCCGGCTGGTCTGGCGCAGGGTATAGCCGGAGATGGCGTTGGAAGCGGCGGTGACCTCCTCCTGGGCCTGGCGCAGCTGCTGCTGGGCCTGCTCCAGCTGCTGCTGGGCCCCGGTTCGGCGGGAGGCTCCGGAGGAAAGGTCGCTGGTCAGCTGCTCCAGGCGCTCCCCGCTCTGTCCGATGCTCTCCTCCAGCCCTCGGATGTCCGCCTCCCGGCCTGCAATGTCCGCCGTCAGGGTGGATTCCTGGCTGCGCAGCTCCAAAAAGCGCTTGGTCATGCCCTGGGCGCTGGCAGTCATGGCGGCCAGCTGCCCCTCCAGCTCCTGGAGGCTCTTCCCCTTGGCATCAATCAGCTCATCCGCCTCCTTGACTCGGGCCTGGGCCTGCTGAATCTGGCTGCTGATGCCGCCGGAGCGGTCCTCCTGGCCCTTCAACTCCTCCTGAATCCGCTGGATGTTGGCGTTGTTGTTTTCTACATTTCCCCGGAGCACGGCCATCTGGCCGTCCAGCTGCTGGTGGGTGGATTCCAGCATATTGGTCTTCACCCGGAGGGTGTCCAGGTTCTCGTCCTTCTCCCGGAGCTGAGCGCCCAGCTGCTCCGCCTGGGCGTAGAGCTTGTCCAGGTCGTCGTGGGCCTGCTGCAACACGAAGGAGGCCGAGGCGTAGTCCTCCTCCGCCTTTTTGGCGGCGGCGGAGAGCTTGTCCAAGGTGTCCAGCCACACGGCTACCTCCACCCCCCGCAGCTCGTCCTTCAGCTCCAGATATTTCCGGGCCTTCTCCGACTGAACCCGCAGGGGCTCCAATTGCAGCTCCAGCTCGGAGACCTTGTCCCCGATGCGCAGCAGATTGTCCTCGGTCTGGGCCAGCTTGCGCTCCGTCTCCTCCTTCCGGTGGCGGTACTTGGAGATGCCCGCCGCCTCCTCGAAGATTTCCCGGCGGTCGTTGCTTTTCAGGGATAGAATTTCGTCAATCCGGCCCTGGCCGATGTTGGAGTAGCCCTCCCGGCCGAGACCTGTGTCCATGAACAGCTCGTTGATGTCCTTGAGCCGGGCGGACTGGCGGTTGATGTAGTATTCGCCGTCGCCGCTGCGGTAATAGCGGCGGGTGACCATCACCTCGTCGGCGTCGTAGGCCAGGGCCCGGTCGGTGTTGTCCAGGGTCAATGTGGCCTCGGCAAAGCCCACGGCACTGCGCTTCTGGGTGCCGCCGAAGATCACGTCCTCCATCTTGGCCCCCCGGAGGGTCTTGGAGCTCTGCTCGCCCATGACCCAGAGGATGGCGTCGGAGATATTCGATTTGCCGGAGCCGTTTGGCCCGACAATGGCGGTAATGTCATCGCCGAAGCGGATCAGCGTCTTGTCCGGAAAGGACTTAAAGCCCTGCAATTCCAAAGATTTCAGATACACAGCATAACCTCAAGTAAAATAGAAAAGTATCAGTTTATTATACCCACGGAAAGGGAAAAAAGCAAGAATTTCTTTTGAAGCGCGGCACGCAAACTTCCATTTGACGGAGCCTAGTAAATCTGGTAACATATACCTAACTAACAAAAAAAGGAAAAGGAGTGGAACATATGAACGCATTACTGATCGGCGGCACCGGAACCATCAGCATGGCCATCACTCGTCTGCTGGTACAAAGGGGCTGGGAGGTTCACCTGCTGAACCGGGGCACCCGGCGGGCGGAAGCGCCGGAGGGCGTCCACTGGATTCCGGCGGACATGGGCGACCAGCGGGCCGTGGAGGAAATTCTGCAGGGCCGGAAATTCGACTGCGTCTGCCAGTTTATCGGCTTCCTGCCGGAGCAGGTGGAGCGGGACATCCGGCTCTTCCAGGGCAAAACGAAGCAGTACCTCTACATCAGCTCTGCCTCCGCCTACCACAAGCCGGCGGGCGACTACCGAATCACTGAGGGAACCGCCCTATGTAACCCCTACTGGGAATACTCCCGGAACAAAATCGCCTGTGAGGAGGCGCTGATGAAGGCCTATCGGGAGCAGGGCTTCCCCGTGACCATCATCCGGCCCAGCCACACCTATGACAACCGGAACGTGCCCCTGGGCGTCCACGGGGATCGGGGAAGCTTCCAGGTCATCAAGCGGATGCTGGAAGGAAAGCAGGTGATCATCCACGGCGACGGCACCTCCCTGTGGACCATGACCCACAACTCCGACTTTGCCAAAGGCTTCGTGGGCCTGATGGCCAATCCCCACGCCATCGGCGAGGCCTTCCAGATCACAAACGACGAAACGCTGACCTGGAACCAGATTTACCAGACCATTGCGGGCGTCCTGGGGGTGGAGCTGAGGGCGGTTCACGTTTCCTCGGAATTTCTGGCGGCCACAAAGAAATACGACCTGCTGGGCGGCCTCATCGGCGACAAGGCCAACAGCGTGGTCTTCGACAACGCCAAGCTGAAGCGGGCGGTGCCGGACTTTGTGCCAACGGTGCGCTTTGAGCAGGGCGTCCGGGATGCCATTGCAAATATTTTTGCCCATCCGGAGCTGCAACGGGAGGACCCGGAATTCGACCGCTGGTGCGACCGTATTCTTGCCGCCCGGGAGGCCGCTTTGAAGGCAATTTGGGAAAACTGACGCTCTGGATTAAGAATTCTTAATGTTTCCCAAATTCAGTTTACTTTTCCCGGGTAATATGATAGAATGGTGGGAAACTTTCCGTAGAAGGATGATTTTCCTTGATATTTGACTCCACAAAACTGATTATCGATCTGGACGCCATCGACCACAATATGGCGGCGGTGAAGGCCCGGGTTCAGGCCCCCGTCATGGCCATCGTTAAAGCGGATGCCTACGGCCACGGGGCGGTGGAGCTGGCCCGGCATCTGGAGAGGGACAGCGCCTATTTTGGCGTCAGCTCCATTCTGGAGGCCCTGGAGCTCCGCCAGGCCGGAATCCAAAAGCCCATCCTCATTCTGGGCCACACTCCGGCCTCCGCCCTTCCCGATGCCATCCGCCACCGCATCCGTCCCACCATCTACCGCTGGGAGGATGGTCTGGCCCTGTCCCAGGCAGCCGCAGCGCTGGGGCTCACCGCCCCCTTCCACTTCGCCGTGGACACCGGCATGAGCCGCATTGGCTTCCAGGTGACGCAGGCCGACGCCGACACCTGCGCCAGGATCGCCGCCCTGCCCAATCTGGAGGCGGAGGGGCTGTTCAGCCATTTTGCCACCGCCGACTGCGCCGACCTGTCCCGGGCCAAGGCCCAGGCCGCCCGGTTCGCCCAGTTTGACAAAATGCTTCGCCAGCGGGGGGTTGTCATCCCGCTGCGGCATCTGGACAATTCCGCCGGACTGATGAATTTCGGCTGTGAATACGAGTTGGTTCGCTCCGGCATCGTCACCTACGGCATGTACCCCAGCGACGAGGTGGATCCGGGGCTGCTGGACCTGCGCCCCGCCCTGCGGTGGGAGAGCCGGATTACCCATCTGAAAATATTGGAGCCCGGCCGGGAGGTGGGCTACGGCGGCACCTACACCACCACCCGCCCCACCTGGGTGGCCACCGTCCCCGTGGGCTATGCCGACGGCTACCGGCGCAGTCTCTCCGGTCGGTTTTATGTGCTGATTCGGGGGAAGCGGGCCCCCATTCTGGGGCGCATCTGCATGGACCAGATGATGGTGGACGTGACCGGGATTCCGGACGTCCAGGCGGACGACCCGGTGGTTCTGGTGGGCCGGGACGGGGAGGAAATCATCACCGCCGAGCAGATCGCCGCCCAATATGGCAGCTTCAACTATGAATTCGTCTGCGGCATCAGCCGGAGAGTGCCCCGGGTCTACACCGCCGGGGGCAAAGTAATCCGGTCAGTGGCCTACCTGTTGGATTGAAGGAGAGAACCATGGCAGAAAAACACAACCCCAAATATGGTGGAAAGAAAAACGGCGGCGACCGCGCCATTGTGGCCGGGCTGGTGCTGGTGATGGCGGTGCTGGTGCTGCTCTCCCTGGGACTGCGGCTGGTGCTGAGCTCCTCCCGGGAACCGGCGGCGCCGGAGACTGTCACAGCTCCCGAGACGATCCCCCAGGTCACTCCCTCTCAGGAGCCCACGGTGGAGGCAGCTCAGCCGTCCACGGAGAAGGGCCCCTCCCTCTGGCAGCGGCTCTTCGGCAGCAAGGAAACCCAGCCCCCGGCGACGGAGCCCTTAGAGCCGGAGCATGTAGTTTCCACGGCGGAGATTGCGGTTACCGGCGACATTCTCATGCACATGCCCGTAATCAACACCGGGCTGCAAAGCAACGGCAGCTACAATTTTGACTCCATCTTCCGCTACCTCACCCCCTATGCCTCCGCCGCCGACCTGGCCATCGCCAATCTGGAAACCACTCTGGCCGGCTCGGACAAGGGCTACAAGTATTCCGGCCATCCGGCCTTCAACTGCCCCGACGAAATTGTGGACGCTCTGAAAAACGCCGGCTTCGACCTGCTCCTCACCGCCAACAACCACTGCTACGACACCAGCGAGTATGGCTTCCTGCGCACGGTGCGCACCGTGCGGGAGAAGGGGCTCCAGGTGCTGGGCACCCGGGCGGAAACAAGCGAGCCCAAGTATACGGTGCAGGAGGTGGGCGGCATCAAAATCGGCATGGTGAACTACACCTACCAGGGCCTTCCCGACAACCCCGCAGCAGGGAAGGTCTACATGAACAAAAATACCCTCTCCGATACCTGCGCCCTGCTGGTGAATTCCTTCATCGAGGCCCAGCCGGATTCCTTCTACCTGGAGGCCCGGAGCTGCCTGGAGGAAATGAAGGCCGCCGGAGCCGAGGCCACGGTGATGTTCATTCACTGGGGCATCGAATATCAGACCACCCCCAGCGCCGCTCAGAAGCAGATTGCCCAGCAGCTGTGCGATTTGGGGTACGACCTGATTCTGGGGGGACACCCCCACGTGATTCAGCCCGTGGAGCTGCTCACCAGCCGCCTGAACCCGGAGCACAAAACGGTGTGCCTCTATTCCAGCGGCAACGCCGTCTCCAACCAGCGAATTGCGGAGATGAACCTGAAAACCGGCCACACCGAGGACGCCCTGCTGTTCAGCTTCACCTTCAGCAAATATTCCGACGGCACTGTATACCTGGAAAATGTGGAAGCCCTGCCCTGCTGGGTGGACCTGCGCGCAGAGCCCCAGCGGGAATATCCCATCATCCCCCTGGACGATTCCCAGCGGGACAATTGGCAGAGCCTCTACGGCCTGACGGCAGAGGCCCTGGAAAACGCCAAGAAATCCTATGACCGAACCACCGCCCTGGTTGGGCCGGGAACCATCCAGGTTCAGGATTACCTGGCGGCCCAGAAGCAGCAGCGGGAGGCGGACTACCTGGCCGCTGTCACCCAAACCGAGGCCGCCTGAAGCGCAGGGCGCTTCACCCCAATCCGCACGGAGGTGGTCTGTGGTCGTTACCCCAATATAAGCCCGGTGACGCTTTCTGGGCAGAATGTTGAATGGCGGGCACTTTCGGCTACTCCGTAGGGGAGGCAACCTGCCTCCCGCCAGGTAAAATACCTGAGTGTTCTGTTGAATGGAATCAGCTAAAGGCTTCTGAGCAAAGGCTCCCCTGTGTAAGGGGTAAGCGAAGCGCAGTGGCGGTAGTGAATGACAGTCCGCCGGACTGTCAGAGCCGCCACCGGGTTTGCCGCAGCAAACTGTCAGCGAAGCTGACTGAGGGACTGTACAGCAGGCACCTAAATACTGTTACAAACCAATGTGAAAAGGCATGCCAATACAGTCAAAAAAGGGAAATCAGCTGGAATTTTGTCGGCGTTTATTGAGAATATCGATTCTACGGTAAAGCAGTCCCTCTTCGCCCACGTAAATGCATAGACATAACATTTCACCGCACAGTCCCTCAGTCAGCTTCGCTTACCCCTTGCACTTCGGGAGCCTTTGTTCCCAAACCGGTACGCCTCACCATTCAACCATTAGCTGAGCAACCTCGACAAACACATTTCTTAAAAGCAGTATCAGCGCTTCCTTAGAAAGGAGAGAGCACCATGAAAACCTTTTGGCGCAGTCTGGTAGCGGCACTGAAAATCACGGCGATTCTGCTGCTCATCATCGCTCTGGTGGGCATCGGCATTCTGGGCTGGTATTTCTACGAAACAACCTTCTCCAAAACTCCGACGGAAAATCCCCTGTTTGACTTTATCGAGTCCCTGGTGCCCCAGCGGGAGACCAAGCCCACGGAGCCGCTGATTCCCTATCTTCCCACCACCGAGCCTACTACGGAGCCGCCCACCACCGAACCGCCCACCACCCAGCCGCCTGAACCGGAGCATGTGGTGAGCCGGGCCACCATCGGCGCCACGGGGGATTTGCTGATGCACAAGCCCATCATCGACGCCGCCTGGACGGGAAGCGGCTACAATTTTGATTCCGTTTTCAAATACCTGTCGGAATATTCTCAGGCCGCCGACTGGGCGGTAGCCAATCTGGAAACCACTCTGGCAGGCAGCGGCCGGGCCTACACCGGCTATCCCAACTTCAACTGTCCCGATGAAATCGTGGACGGGGCGAAAAACGCCGGGTTCGACATGCTCCTCACCGGCAACAACCACAGCTACGACACCGGAGAGGCTGGCTTCTTCCGCACCATCGAGACAGTGCGGGGCAAGGGCGTGGAGACTCTGGGCACCATGCTCACCGCAGAGGAGCCCAAATTCGCCATTCAAAACATCAACGGCATTAACTTAGGCCTCATCAGCTACACCTATGAGGGCCGCCCCGAGGGAGCCGCCGCCGGACGGGTATACCTGAACGGAATCATGATGCACCAGGGGGCGGAGGCTGTGGTGAACACCTTCAACCCCATGAATCCCGAGCCCTTCTACACGGAGCTTTCCGGGTATCTGGACGAGATGCGCTCCCAGGGGGCCCAGGCCATTGTGGTATTTCTGCACTGGGGCGTGGAATACACCACCACCCCGGTGGCCCACCAGACCGCCATCGCCCAGAAGCTGTGCGACATGGGCGTAGACGTGATCATCGGCGGCCACCCCCATGTGGTGGAGCCGGTTCAGCTTCTGAGCAGCACTGTGGACCCGGATCACAAGACGGTGTGCCTGTACTCCATGGGCAACGCCGTGTCCAACCAGAGGGCAAATGTGATGACCTCCCAGCCCTCGGGGCACACCGAGGACGGGGTGTGGTTCACGGTCACCTTCTGCAAATATTCCGACGGCACGGTGTATTTGGAGGATGTGAATCTGATTCCCACCTGGGTCAATCTGCAAACCACGGGCGGGCGCTACTATTATATTCTCCCCCTGGACGGTGACCGGAAGGACGACTGGCAGGCCCAGCTGGAGCTGGGCGATGTGAGCCTCGCCGCCGCCACCCGCTCCTACGACCGGACCATGGCCATCGTGGGAGACGGACTGGCCCTGGCCAAACAGTATCTGGCAGACGAGCAGGAGAACCGGGACGCAAACTACCTCGCCGCCCTCTATGAAACGCTGAACGCCGCATAATCAAAAGAAAGGACAACGCCGTCATGAGCAAAGCTGATGAACTCTACCGGGCCACCTGCCTGGACATTCTGGAAAACGGATTCTCCGACGAAAACCTGGAGGTGCGCCCCCACTGGGCGGACGGCACCCCGGCCCATACCATCAAAAAATTCGGGGTGGTGAACCGGTACAACCTGGCGGAGGAATTCCCCATTATGACCCTGCGGCGCACCTACTGGAAAAGTGCCGTAGACGAGCTGCTCTGGATCTGGCAGAAGAAGTCCAACCGGATTGCCGACCTGGGCAGCCATGTCTGGGACGAGTGGGCAGGGGAGGATGGCACCATCGGCAAGGCCTATGGCTACCAGCTGGGCGTCAAGCACCAGTATCAAGAGGGGATGTTCGACCAGGTGGATCGGGTGCTTTTTGACTTGAAGCACAACCCCGCCTCCCGGCGCATCCTGACCAATATCTATAATTTTGAGGATTTGCACGAGATGAACCTGTACCCCTGCGCCTACTCCATGACCTTCAACGTCACAGGCCGCACCCTGAACGCCATCCTCAACCAGCGCTCCCAGGACATGCTCACCGCCAACAACTGGAACGTGGTGCAGTACGCCGTGCTCACCCACATGATGGCCCAGGTCTCCGGGCTGAAGGTGGGAGAGCTGGTTCATGTGATTGCCGACTGCCACATCTACGACCGGCACATCCCCGCCGTGAAGGCCATGCTGGAACGGGAGGGCTTTGACGCTCCCCAGTTCCGCATGGACGAAAGCGTCACCGACTTCTATGCTTTCACCAAGGATTCCTTCCGGCTGGAAAACTACAGGTATCATCCCTTTGACTTTGAAATCCCCATGGCGATTTGAGGTAGGGGCATGAATCTGATCGTAGCTGTTTATGAGGACTGGGGCATTGGCGCTGACGGCACCCAGCCCATCGCCCTGACCGCTGACCGGAAATTCTTCCGGGAAACCACCCGGGGGGCGGCGGTGATTGTGGGGCGGCGCACCGCCCAGGACTTTCCGGGGCAGAAGCCCCTGCCCGGGCGGGCCAACTACCTGCTGACCCGGGGGGATGGGGTGCACCCCGGCTTCATCCCCTGCCGCAGTCCCGAAGAGGCCGTGGAAAAGGCCCGGGGGGCGGAGCAGGTGTTCGTCATCGGCGGGGGCAGCGTCTACCACCAAATGCTTTCTTACTGCGACACCGCCTACGTCACCAAGGTGGGCGCCTGCCCCCAGTCCGACACCTTCTTCCCCAATTTGGACGAGGATGGAGCCTGGGTTCTGGAGGCTGTGCTGGCCCAGGGCGAGGAGAACGGCATTCCCTATCAAATGCTGCGCTACCGCAGAAAATAGAAAAATCCGTCGATTCTACCGCTGGTCGGTTGCGGAATCGGCGGTTTTTTGGTATGGTGAGAGCAGAAAAGGAGGGGAAACCCATGTATGAAATCAACAAGGAGGCCTTCGCTGCCTTTCTGGCCCAGCAGCGCAGGGAAAAGGGCTGGACGCAAAAGGATTTGGCCCAGCGGCTGTATGTCTCCGACAAGGCAGTGAGCAAGTGGGAGCGGGGGCTGAGCCTGCCGGATATTTCTCTGCTGCTCCCCCTGGCGGACTGCCTGGGCGTGGGGATAACGGAGCTGCTGGAAGGGAAACAGGCGGAGAACCCGGTGGAAGCGGAGAATGTGGAAATCCTGGTGAAGAAGGCCCTGAGCCTGGCGGAGGAAGACCCAGAGCAGGTAAAGGTGCGGCGGAAGGAGCGGGCGATGCTGTTTGCCGGGGCGGCAATTCTGGGAGTGCTGGAATCCCTGGCAGGCAGCTTGCTGCTGGGCCGGGGGGGCTATGAGGTTGGTTTCAGCCCACTGGCAGTTTATGAGGTACTGGGGCTGATCTTCGGGCTGTATTTCTGGTGCTTCATGAAGGAAAGGCTTCCCGGGTACTACGATGAAAACCGGATCGGCTTCTATACCGACGGCTTCCTGGAAATCAACTTTCCGGGGGTTAGCTTCAACAACACCAACTGGCCCCATATGGTAAAGGCATTTCGCATCTGGTCGATTGTAACGATTTTGACGGTTCCCCTGCTGAACATCGTCCTCACTCTGCTTCCCATCGGGGAGGAGGGGCAGCTGGTCTGCCAGATGGCTACCTTGTTTGTCTTCCTCGGGAGCCTCTTCCTGCCGGTGTACCTGGCGGCGGGCCGGGAAAAACAGGAGGACCAGGAACCCGGGAAGGGAAGAAAGTGGATGCTTCTGATTGTCCTGGTTGTGTGCGCTGCCCTTCTGCTGGCCATCCCGGGGATGGGCAGCGTCCGCTCCTCCCTGCGGGTGGGCTACGTTTCCAGCAGTACATTTCAAAAATGCACCGCCCGGTATCTCCGGCTCACGGGCACGGAGCGATACACCCTGCGCCCCAGGCAGGAGGACTATGTGATTACGGTGGTGACGGAGGAAGGGAGCCTTTCCCTGGAACTCCGGGACGAGACCGGCGTGGTATTTTCCCAGGAGGACATCCAGAGCGGAATTTACCCCGTCTGCCTGGAGGGTACCACCCACATCACCATCACCGCCCAGGGCCACAAGGGCAGTTTCGCCATCACACCGGAGGAATAGGCTCTTGCGCTTACCGGGCTGCTGGTGAACAGCCGATAAGCACTTAACAGGACGCCCGGAGCAAGTGGCTCCGGGCGTTGCTTATTTCCGCTTTACGGGGGTTTTCACCGTTCTCTTTGGGGCGGGCTTTGGGCGGGCAGTGGACCGGGTGGGCGCTTTGGACGGCTTCCCGTCCTTGGAAGGGGGCGCCCCGCAGCCCCCGGCTTTGGGAGGCACCGCACGGATCAGGCATTTGGGGCCTGATCCGATCAAATCCTCCCGGTGGGCGGCAATCAGGGCCTGGCGAACCAGGTAGTAGTTCTTGGGGTTCCGGTACTGGATCAGGGCCCGCTGCATAGCCTTCTCGTGGGGGTCGGTGGGGACATAGACCCGCTCCATGGTTCTGGGGTCCAGGCCGGTGTAGTACATCACCGTGGACAATGTGGAGGGGGTGGGATAGAAGTCCTGCACCTGCTCCGGGTTGTAGCCCATGTCCCGGATGTACTCCGCCAGCTCCACAGCCTCCTTCATGGTGGAGCCCGGATGGCTGGACATGAGGTAAGGCACCAAAAACTGATTCATGCCGTACTGCTGATTCAGGGCAAAATACTTCTCCACAAACCGGTTGTAGACGGCGTTTCTGGGCTTGCCCATCCGGCTGAGCACAGCGTCGGACACGTGCTCCGGGGCCACCTTCAGCTGTCCCGAAATGTGGTACTGGACCAGCTCCTTAAAGAAGGTATCCTTTTTATCCGAGAGCAGATAGTCAAAGCGAATGCCGCTGCGGACAAACACCTTCTTCACCCCGGGGATTTTCCGGAGCTTGCGCAGAAGGGCCACATAGTCCGAGTGGTCGGCGTTCATGTTCTTACAGGGGGTGGGGAACAGGCATTGCCGGCCGCCGCAGGCCCCCTTGGTCAGCTGCTTTTCACAGGCCGGATGGCGGAAATTGGCGGTGGGCCCCCCCACATCGTGGATATAGCCCTTGAAATCCGGGTCATGGGTCATGGCCTCCGCCTCCCGGAGGATGGACTCATGGCTTCTCACCTGGACAATCCGCCCTTGGTGGAAGGTCAGGGCGCAGAAGGAGCAGGCCCCGAAGCAGCCACGGTTGCTCACCAGGCTGAATTTTACCTCCTCGATGGCGGGGACGCCCCCGGCCTTCTGGTAGCTGGGGTGGTAGGTGCGGCAATAGGGCAGATCGTACACGGCGTCCATTTCCGCTGTGGTCAGGGGCTTCTGGGGGGGATTCTGCACCACATATTCCTTGCCGCAGCGCTCCGCCAAACGCTTTGCGGTGAAGGGGTCGCAGTTGCCGTACTGGATTTTGAAGGATTCGGCGTAGGCCCGTTTGTTCTTCCTCACCTCCTCGAAGGCGGGGAGCATGATGGTGGGGAAGCTGTCATCCAGGGTCTGGGTTTTGAACACCGTGCCGTCGATGTAGGTGATGTCCTTCACGTCCATGCCGGCGTTCAGGGCGTCGGCGATCTCCACCACGCTTTTTTCTCCCATGCCGTACATCAGCAAATCCGCCTGGGAGTCCAGGAGGATGGAGCGCTTCACGCTCTCCGACCAGTAGTCGTAGTGCCCTAGCCGCCGCAGGCTGGCCTCGATGCCGCCGATGAGGATGGGCACGTCTTTGTAGGTTTGGCGGATCAGGTTGCAGTAGACCACTGTGGCATAGTCCGGCCGCCTGCCCATGACCCCGCCGGGGGTGAAGGCGTCGGTTTTCCGCCGATGCTTGGTGACGGAATAGTGGTTGACCATACTGTCCATGTTGCCGCCGGATACCAGGAAGCCCAGCCGGGGGCGGCCAAACACGTCGATGGATTTGGGATTTTTCCAGTCCGGCTGGGGAATCATTCCCACGCTGTAGCCGTGGCTTTCCAGAATCCGGCTGATGATGGCGTGGCCAAAGGAGGGGTGATCCACATAGGCATCGCCGCAGACGTACACAAAGTCGCACTGCTCCCAGCCCCGATTTTTCATTTCCTCCTTGGTAATGGGCAGAAATTCCATGTTTTTCTCCTTCTGGCAACGGGCAATGCCCGCTGATAGTTCGCACGGGGCTGGTCTGGTGCCGTTTATGCCCCCAATCCGCCCGGTAACGCCTTTCGGGCAAAAGGTTGGGTGAAATAAGGTGACGGCTTCTGAGGGAGGCTCCCCTGGTTCCATTCAACAGAGCGCTCAAAAGTCGTTACCTTTCGCACATCTGTAGCTTTCTCTACGGTGTGGACGAATTGCTTTCCATCAAACGAACCTTTTCCATCAATTTTGAATAAATCCGCTGACAGAACCAGGGCTCGGTGGATTTTTGCAGCACCTCCCCCACGCCGAACCAGGCCACGGCCTTGTTCTCGTCGGGCTTGGAGCGCACCGGGACGGCGGGGTCGGCCTCAAAGAGGTAGGTGACGTTCAGGTGCAGGTGGGAGGAGACGTATTTCCCCCGCTTCTCGTGGCCGTCCACGGTGAGAATCTCCAGGGAGAAGATTCCCTCCCCCAGGGGCCTCAGCTTCTCCAGGCCGCTCTCCTCCCGGACTTCCTTCTCCGCCACGGCCCGCAAATCCTCCATCCCGTCGGCGTGGCCTCCCAGCCAGGCCCAGGAGTCGTAGAGATTGTGGTAGGCCATCAGCGCCTTTTCCCGGTCCGGGCTCACCACCCAGGCGGAGGCCGTCAGGTGGGCGGCGTTGCAGCGGCGGGTGTAGATGTCCGCCCCGCTGTCCAGCCAGGAAAGCAGCTCCTGCTTGTCCCGCCGCTCCTGCTCGTTAAAGGGGATGAAGGCCATGATTTGTTCCGGGAGTTTCATTTCTTTTTCTCCACCTTCTGCTTGGTGCCGTCGGGCCGGAGGATGTAGGTGTTCTCCAGCTGGCCGGTGAGACTGGCCTTCACGGCGTCGATGTAGATTCTTCTTAAGCGATCCCGCTCGGCGGTCTCCGCCGGGGTCAGGCCCTCCGCCTTTGATTTGTGGGCCAGCTCATTGATTCTGGCGATGACTTCCTTCATTTCCATTTTCGATTCCTCACACATATCGGTGGAGCACCACGCTGATTCGATCCTTTTTGGTGGCGCCGCCTATTTTTGCCAATTTGATCTTGCCCAGCCCTCGGACGCTGATTTTGGCCCCCTCGGGAACCGGCTTGTCCGGCTTCTCACAGGGGAGCCCGTCTACAGCAGCCTTCCCGGCGGAAATGTACTGGGCGGCCAGGCTCCGGCCAATGCGAAAACCTGCGGAAATCACGCTGTCCAGCCGCAGGGAGGCCAGGGTGTCCCTGATTTCCTTTACCTCCGGCTCCTGAATCTGAACCTGGTCTAAGGGGACGGCTTCCAGATGGATATGGGTTCTTCCCACGCCGGTGAAATTCTGAAGCAGGTAGGGGGCGATTGGGGCGGTGACGAAGAAGTCACAGCTGCCCTCTCCCACGCAGATGTCCCCCAGGCTCTCCCGGGTCAGCCCCGCTCCCATCAGCGCCCCCAGGAAATCCCGGTGGCTGGGGCTGTCCCCCTGGTAGAAGGTGGCCCGCAGGCAGGCAACCGGACTGTCCGGGCCCATCAGTTCCCCTTTCTCCAGATACTCCGGCAGAAAGACCAGCATTTTCCGCTCCGCCTCTTCGTAGCCCCCGAATTCGTGGAGGCCCTCCGGCGTTCCGAAGAGAAACCGGGCCAGCTCCAACTCCCGGGGGGAGAGGAAGGGCGTGGAGGCAGGAATATTTTTCCGCATCCCGGCATCGATCTTGTCCCAGAGCTTTGCCAGCAGCAGCCGGTCCTCGGAATTCTTAGCGATTTTCTCAATATTGTTTCGGTCCATGTTATCACCGCCCCTTAGTATATCATATTCCCGCCCGGGAGGGAAGAAGTTTTTCTTGTGCGGCGGAGATTTGTGGGGTATAATGGGGGAGTTAGGAATGAAATTGTACTTGCAGGGAACGTTTGCGTAGGGCGGGCTCATGAACCCGCCGACCCACCCACGGTTTTGAGTTGGCTAGTTGGTTGCTGTGGTGCGGAAGCACCCAAGGCTCCCGCACCAGCGCAACCAACTGACTGGTTCAAACCCGATCTGGACAATTCCTCATTCCTAACTCCTAATTCCTAATTATCTCACAGTCTGGGTGGTTTTTTATGACAATTGCAATTATCGGCGGCGGAGCCTCCGGGATGGCGGCGGCGTTGGCGGCGGCGGAGAATCCAGAAAATCAGGTGATTTTGCTGGAACGCCAGGCCCGTCTGGGCCGCAAGCTCCAGGCCACCGGCAACGGGCGCTGCAACCTGACCAATCTGCACGCTTCCGCCGGAGGCTACCATGGAGAGAACTCCGCCTTTTCACAATACGCCATCTCCGCCTTTCCGGTGGATGCTACCCTGGAATGGTTCCGGAGCCTGGGGCTTTTTACCGTGGCGGAGGACTCGGGTCGGGTCTACCCCTATTCCGACCAGGCGGGCTCCGTCCTGGACGTGCTGCGCTTCGCCCTGGAGCAGCCCAATATCCGGGTGCTGCTGGGGACAGAGGTGGAAAAGGTTCGCAAAACCCAGGCGGGCTTCCGCCTGGAATACGGGGGCGAGTCCCTGGACTGCCATCGGCTGATCGTCGCCTGCGGCGGCCTGGCGGGCACCAAGCTGGGTGGTGGCATGTCCGGCTACCGGCTGCTGCGCAGTCTCGGCCATCACTGCACCCGGCTCTCCCCGGCACTGGTGCAGCTGAAAACCTCCTGGGGCGGCGTTGTTGGCTTAAAGGGCGTCCGCTGCCACTGTCGGGCGGAAATCCTGCGGGATGGGGTATCCCTCGGGGAAAGCACCGGGGAACTGCAATTGACGGAGTACGGCCTGTCCGGGCCGGTGATTTTTGAGATTTCCCGCTCCGCCTGCCAGGGGAAGGGCGACTGGTGCTGCCGGCTGGACTTTCTGCCGGAAACCGGGGAGGATACCCTGCTCCGGGAGCTGTGCCGCCGTCAAAAGACGGGGCTGGCCGCCTCAGAGCTGTTCACCGGCATCCTCCACAACCGTCTGGGCCGGGTGCTGACCCAGGCGGCGGGCATCCCCGGCCAGCGGCCAATTTCCCAACTGTCCCGGGAAGAGCTGGAGGAGGCGGTTCGTGCGGTGAAGGCATTTGAGGTTCCCCTGACAGAGCCCATGGGCATGGACAGCGCCCAGGTGACGGCTGGGGGAATGGTGACGGCGGAATTTGACGAGAAAACCATGGAAAGCAGGCTCCTCCCCGGCCTCTTCGCCTGCGGCGAGGTGCTGGATGTGGACGGCGACTGCGGCGGCTACAATCTGCAATGGGCCTGGAGCTCCGGAAGATTGGCGGGGCTCAGCGCCGGAAAGGAGACAGTATGATTCGGTTGCGGGATATTTCCCTTCCCCCGGAGCACAGCGCCAGCCAGCTTCCTTTTGAGGCGGCCCGGCTGCTGCGGCTCTCCCCCTCTAAAATCCGTGGGCTGAAAATCGTCCGGCGAAGCGTGGATGCCCGGAAAAGGGCGGAGGTGCACCTGATCTACACCGTGGACGTGGCAGTGGAGGGCAGCGAATCAAAGATTCTCAAACACGCCGCCTGCAAGCGGGCTGCCCTGGCCCCCATAGAATTTTATAAGCCTCCCCTGCCCCGCCCGGCCCCGGAAGTCCGGCCGGTGGTGATTGGCTTTGGCCCGGCGGGGATGTTTGCCGCTCTGATCCTGGCCCTGGCAGGCCAGCGGCCTCTGGTGCTGGAACGGGGTGAGGAGGCCGCCGCCCGGCATCAAAAGGTGGAGGCCTTCTTCGCCGGAGGCCCTCTGGACCCGGGGAGCAACGTCCAGTTCGGCGAAGGGGGGGCCGGAACCTTCTCCGACGGGAAGCTGAACACCGGCGTGAACAATCCCAGAATCACCTGGATTCTGGAGCAGTTCGTGGCGGCGGGGGCCCGGGAGGACATTCTCTACGATGCCAAGCCCCATGTGGGCACGGATGTGCTGCTCACCGTGGTGCAGAATCTGCGCAAACGCATCATCTCCCTGGGGGGCGAGGTGCGCTTTCGCACCCAGGTCACCGGCCTGGTTCAGGAAAACGGGCATCTGCGGGAGTTGATTACGGGGGATGGGGCGCACATTCCCTGCCGGAAGGCGGTGCTGGCCATCGGCCACAGCGCCCGGGATACCTTCCAAATGTTGGAAGCAGAACACATCCCCATGGAGCCAAAGCCCTTCTCCATGGGCGTGCGCATCGAGCACAAGCAGGAGGCGGTGAACCGGGCCCAATATGGCGGCAACAATCCGGCTCTGCCCCCGGCGGACTACAAGCTGGTAGCCCACTTAAAGGACAATACGGTATACACCTTCTGCATGTGTCCCGGCGGCTTCGTGGTGGCCGCCGCCTCCGAGGAAGGAAAGGTAGTCACCAACGGCATGAGCTATGCCGACCGGGCGGGGGAAAACGCCAACGCCGCACTGCTGGTCACCCTGAACCCGGAGGTGTTCCCCTATCCCGGGAGCCTGGGGGGCGTGAAATGGCAGCAGGAGCTTGAGGCCCGGGCGTACAAATGCAGCGGAAGCTACCGGGCCCCTGCCCAGCGGGTGGGAGATTTTCTGAAAAGGCAGCCGAGCCTGGGCCCGGGGACGGTGGGACCCACCTACCGGCCGGGGGTATTCTGGTGCGACCTCCACCAGGTGCTGCCCGAGGTTATCACCCGGGCCCTGGAGGAGGCCATCCCGGCGCTGGAGGGGAAGCTGGCCGGATTTTCCGATGGTGACGCCGTGCTCACCGCCCCGGAGACCAGAAGCTCCTCCCCGGTGCGCATCCTCCGGGATGAGAGCCGCCAGTCGGCCCTGCGTGGGCTCTACCCCACAGGAGAGGGGGCGGGCTACGCCGGAGGCATCATGTCCGCCGCCATCGACGGCATCCTCACCGCCGAAGCAATTCTGGAAGACTGAACGGTGCATAACCAGGACGGATAACTTGCAAAATTCAGCGTCCATGGCATTTTCGGCCCGGAGGGAAGAATCAAGCCTTTCCCCGGCCTCTTGGAGGGAATTCCCGGCAAAATCCCCGGGATAGATGATATTTTTGCGGGTTTTTCGAAACAGGGCGAAACCATGTTGGTGAATATTCCCAGCATTGCCAATCCAAAATCCTCCTCTTTCATACAATCTGCCAAAATCCTGTTTGACAAACGGTTTTTCCTTGCATTCGTGGACATTTGGTGCTACAATGTGGACAGTTCTTGTCGGAGAGACTTTCGTCTTTTGTAAAAGGACAATTTAATTAGGAGGAATATCCATGAAAAAGCTTGTCTCTATGCTGCTGGCTGTCATCATGCTGGTTGGCGTGTTCGCTGTTGCCGCCGCCGCCGAAGAAAGCAGCCCCTACAAAATCGCAATCCTCACTGGCACCACTTCCCAGGGCGATGAGGAGTACTACGCTGCCGAGGCTCTGAAGGAAAAGTATCCCGATGTGGTTCTGCACGATACTTACCCCGACAACTTCTCCTCCGAGGTTGAGACCACCATTTCCAAGCTGCTGACCTTCGCCGAGGACCCCGAGGTCAAGGCCATCATCTTCGTTCAGGGCGTGCAGGGCGCTACCGCCGCCTTCAACCAGATCAAAGAAAAGCGCCCCGACATCCTGCTGGTCTGCGGCGTTCCCGCTGAGGACCCCGTGCCCATCGGCGCTGCTGCTGACATCTGCCTGGCCAACGACGAGACCGGCTGCGGCTACCAGGTGGCCGACAAGGCCTACGAGTGGGGCTGCGAGGTTCTGGTTCACTACTCCTTCGCCCGTCACCTGGGCTACGAGACCATCCAGGGCAAGCGTGTTGCCATGAAGGACACCGCCGAGAGCTACGGCATCGAGTTCGTCGACCGTGACTGCCCCGATCCCACCGGTGATGCCGGCATGAGCGGCGCTCAGGCTGCCATCCTGGAGGATGTGCCCAAGGTTATGGAAGAGTACGCCGGCAAGAAGGTCTGCTTCTACTGCACCAACTGCGGCATGCAGGTTGCTCTTCAGCAGGCCGTCTTGGAGCAGGAGAACGCCTACTACGCCCTGCCCTGCTGCCCCTCTCCCTTCCACGGCTTCCAGCAGGCCTTCGGTCTGGAGTCCACCGCCCAGGGCGACATTGACGCCGCTCTGAAGGAGCTGGCCAACTTCCTGGACAGCAAGGACGCCACCGGCCGGTTCTCCACCTGGTCCCTGCCCGTGAACATGAGCATGATCGCTGGTATGTATGACTATGCCTGCGCTTACGCCGAGGGCAAGCTGGAGGGCAAGGTTGACGAGGCCTTCATGGCTGAGTGCATCGCCAAGGCCGCCAGCCTGGAATCCATCGAACTGGATGTCTACACCGCCCCTGACGGCTCCACCGTTGACAACTACTACCTGATGGCTCTGGAGCCCATCAACTTCGCCGACTACGTTGGCTGATTCCGCTGTAAGTAAATAATATGTCGCCCGGACCAGGTGCCTACCGGCACGGGTTCGGGCGGCTCGTTTTTCAGGATAACCGATAGAAGGATAACCCGTGGCGGTGGAATGCCGCCGACAGGGGGTATCCTTTTATCTGCACCAGGCGGGCAGGGCCCGCTGATAATTAGGAGTTAGGAATGAGAAATTAGGAATTGACTGTGCTGTCATCTCGGCACATCATAAGTTGCTGCGCCGCCAAACACCAATTTGCCGAGTGAACCCAAGGAACATAATTCCTCATTCCTAACTCCTAATTCCTCATTCCCAACAATTTCAAATTTCCAAATTTCCCAAAATACAGAAGGAGGTTTTGAACGTGGCAGAGTATATCCTGGAAATGAACCACATTTCCAAACTCTACGGCGAAAATGCCGTTTTGAAGGATGTCACCCTGAAAATCCGCCCCGGCGAGATTCACGCCCTGCTGGGCGAGAACGGAGCGGGTAAAAGTACCCTGATGAACGTTCTGTTCGGAATGCCCGTGATCCATGCCACCGGCGGCTTTCAGGGCCAGGTGCTGATGGACGGCAAAAATGTGAAAATTGCGTCCCCCATGGACGCCATGGAGAAGGGCATCGGCATGGTTCATCAGGAGTTCATGCTGATTCCCGGCTTCAAGGTCACCGAGAACATCAAGCTCAACCGGGAGCTGACCAGCTCCTGGGCAGTGAGCAAGCTGCTGGGCCGGGATTTGGAACTGCTCAACAGCACGCAGATGAAGCAGGACGCCCGAAAGGCACTGGACAGCGTGGGCATCAACATCTCCGAGGACACCATGGTGGGCACCCTCCCCGTGGGCTACATGCAGTTCGTGGAAATCGCCCGGGAAATCGACAAAACCGGTGTGAAGCTGCTGGTATTCGACGAGCCCACCGCCGTGCTGGCGGAATCCGAGGCAGCCCAGCTGATCTCCGTGATGAAGGACATCGCCAGCCGGGGCATCGCCATCATTTTCATCACCCACCGCCTGGACGAGGTGATGGAGGCCTGCGACAGCATCACCATCCTCCGGGACGGCACTTTGGTGTGCACCCGGAAAAAGGAGGAAACCAGCGCCGAGGAGCTGGCCGCCCTGATGATCGGCCGTGGGGACGACAGCGTTATCAAAATCGACGGCAACACCGACCACAGCCACGGGGACGAGATCGCCCTGCGGGTGCGGGATTTGAAGGTGGAGATGCCCGGCGAGATGGTCAAGGGCATCGACCTGGATGTATACACCGGGGAGATCATCGGCATCGGCGGCCTGGCAGGCCAGGGCAAAATCGGCCTGCCCAACGGCGTCATGGGTCTGTACCCCGCCGAGGGCTCGGTGGAGCTTTTTGGCAAGGCACTGCCCCTGAACGACACCAAGTCCGCTCTGAAAGCGGGGATGGCCATGGTCTCCGAGGACCGCCGGGGGGTGGGTCTGCTGCTGGACCAGTCCATCGAGGACAACATCGCCTTCACCGCCATGCAGGTTAACGGAGAATTTTTGACGGGGCCCTTCCGTCTGCGAGACAGCAAAGCCGTCCGCAAGTTCGCCGAGCAGAGCATCCAGGATTTGGACATCCGCTGCACCGGCCCCACCCAGACGGCGGGAACCCTCTCCGGCGGCAACCAGCAGAAGGTCTGCGTGGCCCGGGCCCTGGCCATGAAGCCCAAATTCCTCTTCGTCTCCGAGCCCACCCGGGGCATCGACATCGGCGCAAAGCAGCTGGTGCTGGAAACCCTGGTGAAGCTGAACCGGGAGCAGGGGCTGACGGTGGTGGTGGTCTCCTCCGAATTGCAGGAGCTGCGCTCGGTCTGCGACCGAATCGCCATTGTCTCCGAGGGAAAAATCGCCTCCATCCTCCGTCCCGACAGCTCCGATGCCGCCTTCGGCCTGGCCATGAGCGGCAAGAAAGTGAATGAAGGTGATCTGGCATGACAGAAACAAAAAAGAAAACCGGCGCCTCCCGGAAGATCGTCAGCATTGCGCTCTTTGTCCTGGTGGCGGCGCTGATGATTACCTCCGTGCTGGGTTATCTGGCCCGGGGCGCAGCTTCCACCCAGGAAGCCCTGGACGCCATGCGCACCGATGCGGTGCTGAGCACCGCCACCAGCGGCCTGGTGGATTCCATTGCCGCCGCCCGTCGGCTGGAATACAACAAGGAGCTTCGCAAGAGCAAGGAGTTCCGAAAGATGGGTACCGATGCGTTCCAAGCTGCCTGTGACAAGGTGGAGGCAGAGGCCCGGGAAGAAGCCACCGCCCTCTACTCCGACACCACCGGCGTGGATACCGCCGCATTGGAGGCTGCCATTCCCGGCGTCCAGGCGATCCAGGGCCGCTACAATGAATTGAAGGCGGCAGAGGAAGAGGCCTACGCCGCACTGTATACCGAAGTCACCTCCGCCGTGGCCGACTGGTCGGACTTCGTGGAGGAAAACCCTGACGACGACGCCCTCTGGGCTGCCCTCTGCGGCCAGGTGGAGGCGCTGAATCAAAATCAGCAGCTCCAGCCCGGCATGGTGAAGCTGGCAAAGGCAAAGGCCCAGGCGGAGATCGCCGCCGACCACGCCCAGGAGGCTGCCCAGCTGTGGAGCAGCGCCAGCGGGGCGGTGGAGGACTGGACGGCCTACGCCGAGGCCGATGATGAGACCCTCTGGGCCGTCATCACCGAAGCAGTTCCCAGCCTGGCGGAGAATGAAAAAGCCGACGACTACAAGCAGGAGCTGATCGCCGCCGCCAGGCAGGCGGCCTCCGGCGAGACTGTTTCCCTGGCCCAGACCGAGGAGATAACTGCCGAGACAGAGGTGGACTACAGCTTCATCGTCTACAGCCAGGAGCTCCAGACGCTGGAGGAAAACGTGAACAGCGCCTTCACCTCCATGTGGGAGGTGCTCTCTTCCGGCATTCCCGCCCTGGGCGAGCTGAAGGAAAAGGATGCGGAAGTCCTGCGGGAAAGCATTCTCTCCGTCATCACCGCCTCTGAGGGGGACTTTGCCCAGCAGTACACCAAGTACGCCTCCTGCGGCGCTGACAAGAACCTCACCGGGTTTACCAGGGTGAAGATGATGGCAGCCGCCAATGCGGAGAATCTGCTGCTTCTGGGGGTGGGAATGCTGCTGTTTGCGGTGCTCTTCTCCTTCTGGAAGCCCATCACCGGGAAAATGGGCGTCAGCCGCTCCATCATCCTGCTCTTCTTCATCTGCCTGATGCTGGCGGCTCAGTTCTACAAGATCAACATGAGCATGCTCATCGGCAACATTCTGGAGCGTGTGTCCATGTACGGCGTGCTGGTGCTGGCTATGATGCCCGGCATCCAGTGCGGCATCAGCCTGAACATGGGTATGACCATCGGCTGCGTCAGCGGCCTGTTTGCCCTGGTCACCTCCCTGAACTACAACATCACCGGCTGGGCGGGCCTGATCTTCTCCATCGTGGTGGGCATCATCGTGGCCATTCCCCTGGGCTGGGGCTACGCCATCCTGCTGAACCGGATGAAGGGCTCCGAAATGACCATCTCCACCTACGTCGGCTACAGCTTCGTGTCCCTGATGTGCATGGTGTGGATGGGCATTCCCTACACCAATCCCAAGGTGGTGAACCTGCTGATTGGCCGGGGCCTGCGGGTCACCCACAGCCTGCTGGGCAACTACGCCTATATTCTGGATGAATTGGGCTCCTTTACCATCTTTGGGGTGAAGGTTCCCACCGGCGGCATTGTGTTCTTCCTGATCTGCTGCGGCTTGATGTGGCTGTTCAGCCGGTCCAAGCTGGGCATCAGCATGAGCGCCGCCGGCTCCAATCCCCGGTTCGCCGAGGCCAGCGGCATCAATGTGGACCATATGCGCATTCTGGGCACCGTGCTCTCCACCGTGCTGGCTGCCGTGGGCATTGTGGTCTACTCCCAGGCCTTCGGCTACGCCCAGCTCTACACCGCTCCCCGCCAGCTGGGCTTCATCGCCGCCAGCGCCATCCTCATCGGCGGCGCCAGCGTGAAAAAGGCAAAAATCAGCCACGTCATCATCGGCGTGATCCTCTTCGAGGGCGTGCTCTCCATGGGCCAGCAGGTGGCCAACGAAGCGGTCAGCGGCGGCGGCCTCAGCGAGGTCATGCGGATTATGATCTCCAATGGTATCATCCTTTACGCTTTGACCCAGTCC
The DNA here is from genome assembly GCA_021771675.1 of Oscillospiraceae bacterium. The sequence goes on from JAETOP010000048.1 coordinate 35,090, forward strand.
GGAGGTGAGCAGAAATGAGCAAAAAAATCACGGATTTCCTGAAAAAATATATTGTCACCATTCTGTTCCTGGTGCTGAGCCTGCTGTTCATCGTACTGGGCAACCTGGACATGACCTCCGTGGCCCGGGATTTGATGAAGCGGCTGAGCCGGAACGCCTTTATCGTGCTGTCACTGATTATCCCCATCGTGGCGGGCATGGGCATTAACTTCGCCATCACCATCGGCGCCATGGCCGCCCAGATCGGCTTGCTTCTGGCCATCAACTGGAACCTGACGGGGCCGGTGGGCATCCTGGTGGCTGCCGCCATCACGCTGCCCCTGGGCGCCCTGTTTGGGTATCTTGTGGGCGTGATGCTTAACAAGATGAAGGGCCAGGAAACCATCGGCTCCATGATTCTGGGCTACTTCGCCAACGGCGCCTACCAGCTGCTGTTTCTGTACATCTTCGGCAATTTCATCCCCCTGAACAGCAAGGTCACCATCATCGGCGCCACCGGCGTGAAGAATACCCTGGATTTGACCACCAACGGCCTGGCCCAGGCCATCGACGGGATTTTCCGGCTGCCCTTCCTGACCTGCGTGTACATCCTGGCCGGGGCCGGGCTGGTCTGGGCCCTCGTGATGTACCTGCTGAAAAAAATGCCGAAGAAAAAGGCTCTGGTCACCGCCGGATGCAGCCTGGTGCTGGCAGCCGTCTTCACATTGCCGCCGGTTGCCAACTGCTTCAATGGGAAAAACAGTGAGATGATCACCGTCCCCGGTGTGACCTGGATTCTCATTGCCCTGCTTTGCGTCTTCAATGTGATGATCATGAAGACCCGGCTGGGCCAGAAGTTCCGGGCCGTGGGCCAGAGCCAGACCGTGGCCAATGCCAGCGGCATCAATGTGGATCAGGTTCGCCTGATCGCCATTGTGATCTCCACGGTGCTTGCCGGCTGGGGCCAGCTGCTGTTCATCCAGAGCGACGGCATGGGCACCCTGACCACCTATTCCGCCCATGAGCAGGTGGGCCTGTACGCCGGTGCGGCCATCCTGGTGGGCGGCGCCAGCATCGACCGGGCCACCAACTCCCAGGCGCTGCTGGGCACCGTGCTCTTCCACCTGATGTTCCTGACGGTGCAGAAGGCCGCCAGCGCCCTCTTTGGCGACGCCGTCATCGGCGAGTACTTCCGGGCCTTCCTGAGCTATGCGGTCATCGCCGTGGCTCTGGTGATGTACGCCTGGAAGGGCAACGCAAAGCGGAAGAAAAAGCAGAAAGACCTGCGTGTGGCATAACAAATGACGCCCCGTCCCGGGATTTCCGGACGGGGCGTTTTTTGCGGGAAATGCGGGATAATTAGGAATTAGGATTTTTTTCGCTTTCGGTCTCACGCAACCTGGCAAATTGTAATTTGAAGCGCAGGGCGCTTCACCCCAAGCTCGCACGGAGATGGTCTGTGGTCGTTACCCCAATATAAGCCCGGTAACGCTTTTACGGTAGTGGGTTGAATGGTGGGCACTTTCGGCTATCCCGTAGGGGAGGCAACCTGCCTCC
>JAETOP010000049.1 GCA_021771675.1 Oscillospiraceae bacterium
TCCCGGATGCTGTCGGCGGCGGCCATCAGCTTTTCCGTGGGGTCTTCCCGCTTCCCCACGCACCGGGGGCAGGGGCAGCGGATGTTCGGCTCGTCCGGCTTAAAATACTTGATTCTGGCCCAGAACGTGGAGCTTCCGGAAGCCTCCTGCTTCGGCCTGTCCAGCTTGGGAACCGTCCCGGCCACCGCACCCACCAGCCCCTCCGCTCCGACCCCGTAGTCAGACCGGAACCGGGAGAGGGCCGCCTGGGTTTTAGGGCCGTCAACGCCATCGAAATAACCGGGGTCATAGCCCAGGTAGGCCAGCAGGTGCTGTTGCTGCAATGTGGTCATGATTGCACCTCCTCCCACAGCGACGGAAAATCTTCGGCGTCATATACGGTATTATCCGCCAGGCAGCGGTACACCGTGCCCTCCGCCCCACGGTAGCACTCCCCGGTCATGTACATGCCGGACGTACCATAGGGGGAAACCCAGGGCTTTGCCATCGCCGGGTTCTTGGTGTGGCACAGTCCCCACAGCGCCCGCAGATCAGCAGGCTGCCCGGGGTGGGCGGCGCTGTCATAGGGCTGGAGCAGCTGCCACACCTGGCCGCCATCCGCCACCGGCGACCCCACCGGCCAGTCGGTATAGTTCTTCCCTGCCACAAACACCGGCACATCCTTTTCCCGGTCAATGATCTCCGTGCCGGTCAGAGCAGCGGCCCTCTGCCGCAAATCCAGGGCATGCGCCCGTCCCTGCCGGTACATGATTTCCTTTCGTTCTTCCTGATTCACAGGCTGTTCACCCCTTCCCGATATGCTTCATCCAAATCACCAATCTGCTGACGCAGGGCGGCGATCTCAGCCAATGCCGCTTCCAGCGGCGTCAAAACTTCTGCGCCGTCCCTGTAAAATTTCCCCTCCGAATAGGTATCCCCGATTCCAACAGGCCGGTCGGCCGGGTCTTTCAGGCTGTCCGTCTCCGGCTCTGCTTCGCTGCACCAGATCATATTGGTCACTGTGCCGTCATCCAGCACCGCCATTGTCTTTGCCATACAATCCACCTACCTTTTGTTACGAATGACGACAATTCCGGAACCGCCAGCGCCAGCCTGCTCTACAGTAGCTCCGTTTGCGCTGCCGCCAGCGCCTCCGCTTCCGGTATTGGCGGGACCGGCAGGATTGCCGTATCCGCCGCCGCCAGAGCTGTTAACAGCGCCTTGGTGTGCCGGGGTACCCGTATTGTCAGCACCGTTGCCGTTGCCGCCGCCGGATGCGCCGCCGGCACAGTACCGCTTTGCGCCGGAAGCGCCAAATTCCCGTGTGGTGCTTCCAATGCCCGTGCCAGGTGTCTTGGCGTTATTACCCGTCACATTACCGTTACTTCCGTCTTCGCCGCCCACGGAGCCTGCGACTACGGCCCATGTACCGGCGGAGCCGCCGGAACCACCGTTTCCGCCGTTTGCACTCGTTGCGCCCTTGCCGCCGTTTGCGGTGGAGCCGAAGGCAGTCGTTGCGCCGCCGTCCTTGCCCACTGCGCCGCCTGCGCCAACTGTGATGGTATAGAACGATGATGTGGACACACTGACATTTTTGCTCGTTTTCATGTATCCGCCGCCGCCCCCGCCGGAGCCATAGCGATAATAAGTAGCATCACGGCCGCCAGCACCAGCAGCAGCGCCGCCCCCGCCGCCGCCAGCCAGGAATACGTCAATTCCGTTTTCAGCCCCCCGCAGGTCGGTGAATTTCAGCGTACCGGATGTTAAAAACCGGATTTTCCAGTTTCCTGAACTCGTGGTAATGGGGTTGTCGTTATCGTCTACAATCTGGAAGCTGCCGGTATAGGTGAATGCCGGAATGGTAGAGAAGGTCAGCGTCACGGCATAATCGGTCTTGATGATCACGCTTTTTGTTGCCGTTTCGCTGCCTCTGACGATTTTTACAACCCAGGTGCCAGCTTCCAGCCCATGAAATGTGGCTGTGCCGCCGGTACCAACGGTCTTTGTTTCGGTCTTGCTGCCCTTTGTCACACTGGCAGTTACCCCAGCCGGGGCGGTAACGACCAGCGCTCCGCCTGCAGCACTTGCCGTGCCGGTGAGCTTCGCCCCGGATTTCCCATAGGCAGTGTACCCGGACAGAATTTTGTCCGCTGTGGCAGTTGCGCTGGATAAATCGATCAGGGTTTTGCCCCCGTAGACCACCTTGTTATAGGCCATATCGGCCACCTCCTATCAGCCGATCGTGACCGTTGTTCCCCCTGCGGAATTCTCGCTTTCCGTGTACGGGATGGCCGCAACAGTCACCTGGGACAGATAATTGTAGTTGGAATCAGGCAGGACAGTCTGAGCGGTTTTGCTGGGGGTAACGGATTTGGACTGCGCCTTTACCCCCTCCGTGCCGCTCATGGTGCCCGCAACGCCCAGGATCGTCACGCCGCTGCGGATATTGGCCGCAATGATTTTTGCCTGCTCCGCTGCGTCAATCGTCACACCGCCGCCGCCGTTATGGTATCCCTGGGGGATCGCTGCCTTTCCAGCCTTCGCTGTAATCGTCAGATTGACAGCGCCTTTATTTACCATGGTGCCCGTGACTTTCGCCCCATTTTTGTATGCTGTTTTGCCACTCAGGATTTCCGCCGCTCCTGCGGTGGCGTCCTGAGTATTGGCATCAAACGTACAGGTGCCGGTAATCGCTTCACCGTCTGCTCCATGGGCGGTAATGCCGGCCAGCAGCTTGTCGGCCGCTACGGTATCGCCCGTCAAATCCATCAGAACTTCTTCACCAAAGACCACTTTGCTGTTTGCCATGTTCTTTTCTCCTTTACGTAATTGATATTTCATCGGATTTCCCGATGTAAACCGTTTTGCCGCCGGATGGATTGCTGACCTCGAAATACGGTATTTTCCGCACCGTCAGGTTGTCCTCCATCAGCTTTTTGGCGGTGGGCAGGACAAACCCCTCCGGAGTTGGCGTTATCTGGTATTCCCCGCTGTACACCCCGTTCTTGATACCGGCAATCTCCCGTTCCACCGCTTCCAGCCGAAGCATCAGCTGCTCTGTAATGCCCGGGGTGGGCTCCGCTCCTTCCGTCCCCTCAATGTCCGCCACCGAGGGCTTCACCACGCCGCAGAAGGCCCAATTGGTGGGGATTCGCAGCTTCCACCCGGAATCCCAGCCGTCCAGGCCGCATTCCAGCTTCTGCCCTCCCACCAGGCACTCGAAGGGGAGGGTTGCCCGATTCTCTCCATCCAGAATCACCTGGCGAACCACCTGGGCGCAGCGCACCTTCAATGTTTTTGTCAGTCCTTCCCAGGCCTCGTCACATTCCACGCTGACCGGAATGCCCACCATCCCCGCCGTGACAGGCCCCTCCACCCTGGCCCTCGCCATGCCGCCCCGGCAATAAAGTGTGATTGCTGTCATTTATTCACCTCATTCTTCATTCAGATTCAGCTGCTCCCGCAGCTGCCGGATACATTCATCCACATATGCTCACAGCTCCCGGCTTCTTGGCCCGCATTCCGATGCCCACGGCCCTGGTGGCCCGGCACAAATCCAGCAGGGCAAAAGCCACGCTCACCAGCACGGTATCGCTCCCGCCGGTGCAGAAGCTGTCCTGGACCTGGATTTGACAGTCGTAGCCCGTGTCCACCCCGGCGGGAAGGATCACCTGCCCACCGGTGACGGTGAAGTGACCGGCATAGTCCGTCAGGGTCACCTGCTGGGCAGATCCGCCGCCGTGGACGGTGCGGACTGCCTTGTACTGGGCGGTGTTGCCCGTCAGAGCCGTGACCCCGGCGTCGAAGACCAGCTTCAGCCAGGCCCCGTCGGGCTGGACGTTCCCCCCTTCGTCGCAGCGCACCGCCTCCCGGATGAGGGCCCAGGGCTTTTTGTAGGCCAGGACGGTGACGGCGGTATTTTGGGAGGCGGTTCTGTCCCGGCTGTCCGTCACCGTCACGGTGATGCCCACGCTGCCGCTGTCCTCCAGGGCAAAGGCGACCTGCTCCCCGCTGCCCGTGAGCTTTCCGCATTTGACGCTGACGCTCCGGATGGTGGAACCATAGGCCCCCGCCGCCTGGGTGGTTACCTTAGCCTGGCTCTGGCCCTGGATGAAGCCCCCGTAGACGGCGGCGTAGCCCATCCGATCCTCCACCGCCACCGTCAGGCTGGGGGTCACGCTTCCCGGAATGGGGCAGAGGAGCTCCGTGTCCCGGCTCCCCGCCTGGGTTTCCCCCAGGAAGGTGGTCACCGTCAGCACCACCTTGACCCGGGTATCCGCCGGAGCCTGGAAGGAAAGCTCCAGGGGAGGCGTCCAGCGAAGCTCTTGCGCCTTCGTCCGCTCCGCCAGGGTGCCGGAGGCCGTGCCGCAGCGCCAGGTAATCGTATCCTCAAAATCCGCCGAGGCCCGGGTCAAAACCATCACCAGCTCCTGCCCCAACGCCGCCCCCGTGACCTCCAGAGCGGAGGTTCGGGGGATTTGGGGAAGGTCCGCCGTCCCCGAGCCCACCCCGCTGTCCCGGACGGCCTCATAGAAGTACAGGCTGATTGCCAGGGAGATGGTAATCCGGGCGTTTCCGTCGGCCCCGTGCTCTGCCGTCATGTCTTTGGTTTTGAAACCGATGGCCCAGCCGCCGTGGGGGCCGTCCACGCCGCCCCCGCCGAAAGCCTGGCTGCTGACGGCGGCAGAGCAGGCATAGGTATCGCCCATGGTCATGGTGACGGCCTCCACCCCGTTTACCCGAATGGAACCCAGGAAGGCCATGGTGGTAGGCTGGAGGGTGGTCAGGGCCTTGAGCTCCACCCTGGTAATGCGAACCACCGACCGGTTCTGCGCCACATCCCCCTCCACCTGGTACGTCACCCGGGCCATGTACCCCCCGCACCTGAACTCCGTGCTTGCTGTAGTTGCCAAATCAGTCCCCCCATTCCTATTTGGACAGCTGGTCGCTGAGCCGCTTGCCCATCAGCAGACCGCCCAGGACTGCCGCCAGAGGCTTCCAGGAGATGCCCTTTTTCTCCTCTTTTTCCTGCTTCTTGGAGGAGACGTAAACAGTATTATTGCTGCCGCCGGTGACCTGGGGATGCTCCGCCTCCCATTTCTGGTCGTAGCGGCGGCGGTCTTCATCATACTCCTGCTGCCACTTCCAGTCGGCCACCTCGTCCCGGTAGGCGTGGTAGTCGGTATCCCGCTCATCGGTGTAGCGCTGCCAGAGCTGCTCCGCCTCCTTCTGCCAGGCGGACAGGCCGTCCTGATACTGCCGGTATTCCTGCTGCTTTGCCCCGGAGAGCAGGTCGTATTTCTGCTGCAAGGTCTGACTCTGGAGCTGGTACTGGCCCATGGCCAGGTTGTAAAGCTCCGGAATCCGATCCGCCAGGCTGCTCAGCTCCCGGTGGTAGGCCTGCTGCCCCACCGTATTGGCGTAGGAATTGCCATAGCCCCCGGTGAGGGCGGCGGCCCGGCCCAGGGTATCCTCCATGGCCAGGCGGCCCTGCTGCACCGCCTGGTTCCGGTACTGCCGGTACAGGGCGTCCCCCGCCAGATTGTAGTGGAAATCCTCCCGGTTTGTGATTCGGTCCATCACCTGCTGTAGGCGATCATCATAGGCGGAGCTGAAGGTCTCGGGCTTCCTGCTTCCATGCTCCTCCACCGCCGAGAGGGCCTGCTGCACCTTCTGGGAGGCGGTGTATTCTTTCTTCTGCGTCATATTCATCTCCATTCCGCCGCCTTCCAGCGGCATTTTTTTGAGTGAGTGGTGTTGGGCTTTGAGCGTTCCGTTGAGCGGAACCAGGGAAAGGCTTTTGAGGAAGGCCCCCTGTGTAAGGGGGGCTGTCAGCGAAGCTGACTGGGGGACTGTGCAGTGAAATATTACGAATTTGCATGCAGTTGGGCGAAAAGGGAATACCGATCCACATTGGACTTCAAGAGCGGTTTCGTGCCTGCTGTACAGTCCCTCAGTCACGGCTTAGGCCGTGACAGCTCCCCTTGCACAGGGGAGCCTTTCTCAGAGGCCTTTACCCGCTCCCATTCAACGCACAGCCACAATATCTCACCCCAAGCCCCGTGCGACTCGCCGCCCGCTTAGCGGATGCTCAAATGTCCATCCTTTCCCAGCTCCAGGCTGTATTCCCCCAGCCGCAGGAGCCGGACCGTCAGGCTGTCCCCTGTAATTTCCCGCACTGCCGCAGCGGTGACATGGAGCCGCCGGTCGCTGATATAGGCCACCTCGATGTCATTGCAGTCATAGAAGGACAGCTTCTCGGCGGTGAGCCGGGCGAATTTCTGAAATTGGATGACCCCGTTCTCCCAAGTCTGCTGGCCAATCTCCACGCCGTAGACGCTTCTGCCCTCTTCCTCCCCCAGCAGCCCTGTGCGGATGCTGGCATTCACCTCCAGCATCGCCGATTGCAGCCCCTCCACCGCCGTCTCCAATTGCTGTACGTTGGAAAATTTTTGGGTCAGCTCCTGGGAATTGGCGGTGAACCGCTGCTCTGTCTCCTGCTGGAAGGTGCCGAACTGGGACTGGGCCACATATCTTCCCCGCAGATTTCTTTCCACCTCCTGCTGGAAGTGTTGGGTCAAGTCGGCGCTTTTGATAATCAGGGCCTTGATGGCGGAAAAATTCACGGTCTGGGCCTGGTTTTTGACCCCAGCGGTGGGGACGGTGGGGACGGCGGGAGTACTGCTCTGCTGGGAAAGACTGTCAAAGGCGATTTGCAGCTGCTGGGCCAGGGAGAACAGATAATTCTGTATCCGGTGCAGCTGCTCTGTCTCGGTGCCGCCGGAAAGCTCCGGCAGGCGAATCTCCACCCCCGTCAAAACAAATCACTCCCTTGCTGAATGGTTTTTGTCAGGTCATACAGCCGCATTTCTCCGACGCCTTCCAGGCGCAGCCGCAGATGGTCGCACCGCCGTACCACCACCGGTACCGTCACCGTACCCAGGGCGGTTCCCCGGAGGACGGCCATGGGGTGCCACACCGGCTCCTCGTCATACCGGAGGGAGACCTGCATCCGTGCCCCCGGGGCCAGGGACAACCGCAGGCTCAGCCGGGACAGGTATTTGCTGTCCGGAAACTCCAGGGCCAGATCCCCCGTTTCCAGCATCCAGGGTAGCTTCTGCTCCGGCTCCCCCCGGCCCAACACACCCCAGATGATTCCGGCATCATCCAGAAAGTACAGCTCGTCCCGGCAGGGGCAGAAGCACCTGGCCCGGGCAGCGTCCTCCCGGTGCCAGAGGGAGCGGAAGGTGTCATAGACGAACAGGTGGGGCCGCTCATCCGCATCCAGCATGGAAATGTAGTATTTTCCCCGGAGGGCTCCCGCCACGGCGTTGTGGTAGGCCTGCTCTCCCAGGGCCTGGGATACCTCCACCGGCAGGGCCCCGTCGTAGGCACAGACCCCGGCGGTGGATTTGTAATACAGGGTCTCCCCCACGATGGCCAGGCTCTCCCCGCTGCCCTTCTGAACTCCCCGGCAGGAAGTGGTTTGCAGCCGGAAATTGGCGGGGTAATTGCCGTAGATTTTGTGCAGGCAGTTCTCCCGGAAGAACAGGGGATAGCCCAGATGCGTGATAGCCCCGGTGAAGGGGCCGTCCGAGCCCAGGCTCATGATGTAGCTGTCAGTGCTGGCTCCCTGGAAGCAGCTCCAGTTCTTGAAATCCCCCAGCTTGCTGGCGTAGATTTCGTTGACAATCTGCCCCGCCCGGTTGGGGCCGTAGCGGCAGCCCCAGAGCCGGTTGCCGCACTCGATCACGTAGTCCATCACCGGCAGGCGGCGGCTGATGGTGATGGGGTTTTCCGTGGTAATCTGCTTTTCCAGCAGCCCGGGAACTACCAGGAAATCCTCCCCTGTCAGGGCAATCACCCCCTGGGAGGCCACCGCCTCCGGGGCCCCGGCAATCTCAACGCCGTCTCCTACCAGGAAGGCCTTGCCGATGCCTGGGGCGGCGAGTCTGACGTAGGTGCTCTCCACGCTGACCCACATTCCGGAGCCAGCCGACCACTGAACCAGGGCGGGAGGCTGCTGGGAGGTGTCCAGCCAGAGGCTCCTGTTCTCCGGTTCCCCCGGCTCCTCCGGCTGGATATAGGTGGGCAGCATAGGCTCCCCCAGCACGTTCACCGGGGTGAGGGTCACGGCACCGGAGGAGGTGTACGACCCCTCCAGGCTGCCGAAATCCTCCAGATTCAGGGTGTTGATGTACTTTTTGTCCGGGAAAATGACCACATAGGCCCCCATGCTCACCAGGCGCTTGGGGCAGTCCTCCACCCGCTCCGAAAGGTTCATCTCCACACAGTAGCCGTTCATCACGAATTTGCTCCCGTCCACCCAGCACAGGCTGTCCCGGGCGATGAGTCCCTGGGGATTTTTTGGGGAGGCATATGCTCCCCGCCCGGGCCGGGTGGCGGCCAGGGGATACTGGTCGGAGGAGAAATTCTCCATGGCGGCGAATTCCCCGGCCCTCGGCCGGGTGGCGGCGTTGAAGCCGCCGAATACCGAGATGGTCTCCCGGTAGCTTGTGGGGGCCGCCAGTTTTACAAAGCGCATGGCATCCCTCCTAAAAGAAATTCCGTCTGCCCACGCCGGGGGAGGCCCGGCGCAGGGAATTGGCATACTCCTGCCACTGTTCCGTGAACAGGCTCATGGCGTTGTTGTATTTCAGATACTCCTGGTTGCTGTAGTCGATCTGGGCCTCCAGGTAGCGAAAATACAGGGTATCCTCCGGCACGCTCAGCACCGACTCCGGTTCCAGGGGCGTGTTCTCCCCCTCCAGGCCGCACCGGCGGCGCAGCTGGGCGGCCATCTTCTCCACCTGGCCCAGCCAGAGGAGCTTGTCCTCCAGGGAGTACAGGTTGTGTTTTTTCTCGTCCACCCACCCGATGGCTTCCATTGCCGTCATGGCTCAGTCCTTCTTTTCCAGCTGCTCCAGGGGCCGGGCGGCCATGTCCTCAAATTCCAGGGCCTGGGCCAGCATCTTCTCCTGGCGCTGCAATACCTTCACCACATACCAGGGCAGCTCCACCTCCACGCCACGGGCGATCTGCCAGGTGTGGCCGTTGACGCCAACGAACACGTCCTCCTTGTCATTGCGGGTCAGAGGAATCTTGATTTTTACCAGCTTGTTTTCCATGTGATTTTCTCCTTTTCGTGATTTTTGAATTTTTTGGGGTAGGGGAGGCTATTAGCCTCCCGCCCCTCTTGCGCCGCAGCGCATATCGAACCCGTAGGGTCTATCGAGTGCGGAGCACCTTCATTAACCTCAGTTCATCTTGGCGGTGGGGGAGAAGGCGCTGCAGCACTCCACCCGGTACAGATAGGCCTGCTGCAAAATCTCCGCAGTCTGCATGGCCTTCCAGCCCACGGTGCTGCGCTGGTTCAGGGGGTCGGCGGTACCGGCAGAGCCCAGCTGCTTGATGATGGTCTGAAGGCCCCCGCCGGTGACCTCGGTGACGCCGTAGGCCCCATTGGCGATGAACAGGCACCCAAATACCGCCAGGCCGTCAGGACAGTCGTTGTCCGTGCCGGTGTACACCGCCGCCTCGGAGGTCTCCACGAAGCGGACGCCGGCAATCCGGCCGATCTCTCCTTCGAACTGGTTCTCGGGCTTGCAATACTGGTGCATCTGCTCCCAGCGGGGGTCGGACATGATGTCGTAGGCCACATAGGGGTGGAGGATGCACACATAGTCCCCGCCGAACTTGGGGGCGTTGCTGGCCTTGAGCATGGCCGCCACCTTCTTCACCACGTCTACGGTGAGCACGCAGGTCTTGTCCAGGCCGGAGCGGTCGGTGACGGCAGTGACCGTGCCGTTGGCCGCCACCTTGGGACAGTAGTACACGTTGGTGCCGGACTGCAGGACATTGCGGGTGATGGTGTCCAGGGTCAGTCCCGCCTGATGGCCCACCGCCCGGGTGGCCTCCAAAACGTTATTGTCGATGGCGGTCAGGTCCAGCACGTCGGACAGGCACACATAGTCGCCGTACTGACGCACCTCCGCCTCCACGGCGGCGGCGGTCATCTTCCGGCCGTCGGGGGTCACGCCCTCGGTGAGGGGCTGGGTGGCCTTGGGCAGGGCGGCGTAGCGGCGGAACTGGATGCGCTTGCCCCCGTTCTTGGGGATGGGCCGCTTCTGGCCGAACTGCATGTGAATCAGATTGGGGCTGGCCTCCTCCAGCAGCGCCCGGTCATAAAAGGTCTTGTTCTCCACGGAAAGCCCGGCGTCCGTGGTCACGTTCACGTTCTGTGCGAAATACTGCAAATTCATTTCCATACTGTTTTCTCCTTTTTAATTGTTGTAGATTTTTTCTGTGGGGAGGCAACCTGCCTCCCGTTTTCCCGCATCCAGTAGGGGAGGCAATTTTGCCTCCCGCCAGGTAAAGCGCCTGAGCGTTCCGTTGAGCGGTAAAGCATGACGGCTTTTGAGGAAGGCCCCTCTGTGTAAGGAGGGCTGTCAGCGAAGCTGATTGGGGGACTGTACAGCAGGCACTTGGATCCTCTTAATGTCCAATGTGGAAAGGTATTCCCCAATGGTTTGGGTTTCAGCGGCGCTGAAGTTCACCCCTGCCCCTGCCGGGGGCCTTCCTTTCTTGTTTCGGCAAGAAAGGAAGCAAAGAAGCCAACTTAAGGGGCGCTGAGTGTCGTGCTCCCGCACGCCAAAGCCGATGAACTATGGTATGATTGCCACTGGCAATCATTGAAATTCTAATTTGCTGCGCAGAGCACCACCCCCTTAAGAATCCTCTGGCCGCACTTGGGAAGAGAGAGGAAGCTTTCGAATTTGGTTTGACGTAAAATCGTCACCGGGCGGGTTAGGGCAAAAACGACTTCCTCCCAGCCTCGTGCGAAATTGTCTGCGGGCCCTGCCGCCTCAATGCTCAGTTAGTTCCTCAACCGCAAAAACGTCACCGGGCGGGTTAGGGCAAAAACGATTTCCTCCCAGCCTTGTGCGAAATTGTCTGCGGCGACTCGCCGCCTCAGCCAAAGCTCACCCGTTCCCCCCTTTCCACCATCCGACAGACCTTGGCGTAGTCCTGCCGGGACAGGTGTGTGACGTTCCGGCCCACCAGGACTGCTCCGCCGCCCCCCAGGCCGTTCTCCCCGGGCCGGCCTCCGGTGCCCAGGGAAGCGGCAATTCCCGCCTCTACCCGCCGGGCGGCGTACTCCATGGCCGCCGGGAGAATCTGGCCCGCATGGAGGGCCTGGTAGGCGCTGCCCATGTCCACCCCGGCCAGCAGCATCCCGGCAAACCGGCTGTCCTCCAGCTCCCGCCGGATGTCGAAGTCGGGGAACAGCTGCTTCAGCTCCTCCGCCTGCTCCAACAGCCCAGAGTAGATTCGCTCCACCTGCTGCCAGTGCTCCCGGGTCAGGGAATTCTCCCGCTGCTCCGGCTGGGTCTGAACCTCATCCGCCTGCTGCTCCACCAGGCCGTCAGTCCCCTCCGCCGGAGCGGCCTCTCCGCCCCCCGCTTCCGCTGCGCCCTCCGCAGTCCCCTCCGCAAAGCGCTGTAACCACATTTTCTCCATATTTTCCTCCTCCTGTAAAATATATTTGACTCTCACCGTAGGGCGGGGTCATGCCCCCGCCGCTTGGTAATGGTTTTTGTGTACCCCGTTGAATGGAACCAGGTAACGGTTTTTGAGCAAAGGCTCCCGAAGTGTAAGGGGAGCCTTTGGGGTGCTCCCGCACCAGTGCGGCCAACGAGGAATGGCATAAAGCCACAACCTGGCGGGCAGCTAATAGCTGCCCCTACGGGTGCAGGGGAAACCCTGTCATCCTCCTAATTTCTAATTCACAGCCGCAGTGTCTCCCTCAGTCCCACGTTTTCCGGGAAGCTCTGGGCCAGCTCGGCGATGCCGTTCTGCACCGTCCAGAATACCATGGCCCCCTCCCGGGCATAGGGCTTCTTGGGCACGGCGATTACCTCCGCACCCCCCTCGTAAAGCTCCACCCTGGGTACCCGCCGGAGCATCCCCTGCTCGTACAGCCGCTCCACCGCCCGGCCCAGGGTGCAGGCCAGGGCGCTGACTCCGGCGCACACCAAATCCTGTCCCTTGGGACCTGCCCCGGCGTGGCCGGAGAGCACCATGTGCAGGCTGCCCTCTCCACCCCGGTAAAATTTTGCCTCAACCATTCCCGTTCCTCCTTTTCACGTGCAAAGCACATTTCATCCACCGTGTCAAAAAAGCCTCGCAGAGTTCGCCGCTGCGGCGAATAAAATTGAATCATTTTCGGCCAGGGCATGTACCTGGACGAAAATACATCTCAGGCTGCGTGTGCGAGTTGTGCGCTAAGCAGACTGCAACCCTTTTGTCAAAAAGCCCCAAAGGGGATTTTTGACAGTTTACACCGGTGACGTGGACTCCGCCACCCGCTGCCGGGCCTTCCGGGCGGCATAGTGCTCCTGCTTCTGCTTGGGAAGGGCCGCCTTTTTCTGATCGGGCTGCCGCTCTTCCCTCTCCTCCGGCTGCTCCTGTTCCAGGGCCGCTAAGGCCTGCCGGTACTGCTGGCCGTTCTGGGCGATTTGCTGCATCACCATCTCCTTCCGGTCAAAGTCCATCATGTCCATGCAGATCAGGGCCTGCTGGGCGTTCCGGGGGTCGAAGAACCCGGCGGAGTAGAATTGCAGGGCCATCTCGTTCTGGCTCATCCGGGAATAGGCGCTCTGCTTCTGGGCGGACACGCTGATGTCGAACAGGGGTACCCGGCTGCCCAGAGCTACCCCCATCTGGCTGCCCTGATCCTGGGGGAGCAGTCCGGCATTGGAATACTGGATGAACTCCTGGGTGCCCTGCTCCCCCATAATCCGGAAGCACCGGGGCAGGGTGTAGAACTGGCGAATCAGCTCGATGATCATTAGGCACACCTTCCGGAAGGCCCGGTAGGCCGCCTTGTTGCTGTCCCGGCTGAGCTTGCTTCCCGCCTCCTGCATGGCGGCGATGGCGGAGGCGGCGGTGACGCCGCTGGAGGTGCCGCCGGTGGAAATGTCCCGGTTGCCGGTGACCTCCTTGAGCTCGTCCACCTTCTGGTTCAGCACCGAAAGGTACACCTCGCTGAGCCCGGTGCTCTGGATGGGCAGGATGCTGTCCTGGCCCAGCCCGCCTTCCACGTGGACAAAGTCCCTTGTCAGGTCGCCGTACTCCTCCTCGTTGACGCTGCCGTCGCTGCGGATGAAGTGCCGGGGCCGGGCGTTGACCAGCAGGTTCATGAGGATGGCCTGGTTGCCCCGGTCGATGTACTCCTGGGCGCTTTTGGCCACATCGATGTAGCCGAAGCCGCAGGGGGTGCCCGCCGTGCGAAACAGGGGGTCAAAGACGAAGGGATACAGCCCATGGTCATACCATCCCCGCTGGGCGTATTCAGGCTCATTCTCCGTGGCGAAGAGCACCTGGTCGCCCACATATTTGCAGTAGTGGAGCACCGTCCGCCCTCCAACCCGGCGCTTGTAGTACCAGTCCACCACGGCGGACTTGTCGGTGGTGTCCACCCGGTCGTCATAGAGGTATTTGCTGCCCACCTCCTCAGAGGGCGGCCCGGCGAATTTCAGGCCGGGGTACTGCTCAGAGAGCGCCTCGTTGCTCTGAAGCTCCACGTGGAAGACGTTGGCGGAGCGCTGGATGTCCGTGATGCCGCTCTCCCAGAAGAGGTTCAGAATGTCCACCTTCCGCACGGCCACGTCCCCCAACCCGCCGCAGGCGCTGGCATCCCAGAACACGCCGTAGATGCCGGTGCCGGCCTTGAGCTTGTAGTCATTCACCTCATCGTATACCTGCTCAAATTCCCCCTGCTCCAAAATCACGGGGAGGATGGCGCTTAGCAGCTTGGCCTCCGCCCGATCCCCCTGCTCCCTGGGCAGTACGTTGGGGCTGGGAAAATTGTCCATCACATCGGCGTGCTTGTTGGCGATGGCGTTGAACAGCCAAGCGGATGCGGGCTCCACCTGGCTTTTTCCATGGCCCCGCATACATTCCCAGTGGCGCAGCTTGTACCACTGCTCGTTGTCCACCACCCGGCGCTCCAGATTGGCCTTGCCCTCCTTGTAGCGGTTCAGGATCGCCTGGGCCCGCCGGACCTCCGCCGCACCCACCACCGGTTCCAGTTTTTCTTTATTCATTGATAATCTCCATTCCCGGCCTCTTGGGGGCCGCAGTAATTTGTTCCTTGGGAATATCCAGGAAGAGCTTCAGAGGAGACCTGTCATAGGCGTCCCCGGCGGGCTTTACCCTGGGCTTGATGGGCCGGGACATGCAGAAGTAGCGCACTTCGTCGGCCACATGATCCTCTCCGTCGGTGTCCAGATCCTCGGGGCTTGTCCGGTCGTACTGGAGCAGGGGAATGGTACGGATGAAGGCCCGGCAGTTTTTGAAGACGTAGAGCATGGCGTAGCCCCTCTCATCCATGCTCAGCCGGTAGTGAACCTGCATCCAGCCGGGCAGCCGCTTGTGGTCGGCGGGTCGAAAATACACCTGATGCCTTGCGGCGGTCTGGGCGATGCTCTCCCCGGTTTCCCCGTCCCAGATGGCCGGGTCGGCGATGCCCTGAATCCGCTTCCCCCGGAGCCACCGGTGCTCCGACTCGATTCTATGGATTTTGGAAAATACCTGCTCCGGCGTCCACCGCACCCCCTGGTTGGGGGTGTCTGTGCAGCCGTAAAGCTCCAGAATTCGGTAGGCCACCCCGTCAAAGTCCACCGCCCACCAGCCGCAGGAGAAGGGCCGGTGATAGCCCCAGTCGAAGGAGCGGTAGATTTTCCAGTCCTCCGGAATTTCAAAGGGGGCAATGACGTGGGTATGCTGCCGATCCCGGTAGTGCTCCGGCCGGTCGAGAAACTCCTCGAAGAACTGCCCCTCATACACGTCCCAGCGGCCCTCCAGCCAGGCGGCCCGGAGCTTGGGGGGCAGCTTTTGAAGCTGGCGCAGATATTCCGGCTGCCTTTCCATCAGGGCCTGATTGTCGGTGCACAGGGCCTGGATGAAGGCGTAGTCCTCCGGGTACTCGTCCTCTGTGAACCGGCGGTCGATGAAGAGCCGCTTAAAATAGCCGTGGCTGGGACCGCCGGGGTTCAGGGTGTAGTAGGTGCGCTTGGGGAAACCATTGGTGCCCCGGACGCAGGCGTCGATCTGGGTCAGCCAGTTCTCCGGGAACTGCCCCGCCTCGTCGGCGAACCACACGTCGTACTCCGCCCCCTGGTATTGGCCCAGATCCGTATCGGCATCGCAGTAGCCGAAGGAAATGGTGCTGCCGTTGGGGAAGAAGAAAATTTTGTCCCCCTTGTTGTAGGAGGCCGCCCCGGAGAGCATTGATAGCAGAGGGGCGATGTGGTTGTTGTACAGCTCCCGGTAGGTTCGACGTGTAATCAGTATCTTGATGCCCGGGTAGCGCAGGCACAGCAGCACCGCCTTCCAGCGGACGAACCAGCTCTTCCCCCCGCCCCGGGCCCCGCCGTAGCCCACGTACCGGTGCCGCTCCCTCAGGGCCTGGCGCTGCTTGGGGTTGGGGCGGGGCATCACCAGTTTTTTACCCGGCATAGCTTTCCGCCTCCCCCTCCAGAATCACGGTGACGGACTCCGCCTCCGGCTTCGCTTGCAGCTCCTGCTCCAGCTTTTGCAGCTTCATCTGCCGCTCTTTGGCGTCCAGGGAGCCGTCCCGGGAGAGAATGTCCTGCAAATCCTTCAGCACCCCGGTTAGCTGCTTCAGCCCTGCCCGATCCACCACGCCCCTGCGCCGGGCCTTCACCACCTCGATGATTTCCTCCCCGTTGGGGGTCTTCACCTTTTCCCGCACCGTCACGGTGCCCTTGTCCAGCTCCTCCACCGCCTGCTCCAGCCGGTCCAGCAGCTGCCCCGCCGCCGTGTGCAGCCGTTCTGTTTCATCCATTGTGTGTTCACCCCCGAATTGTGAGATATAAGATGTGGGCAAGATAATTAGGAATGAGGAATTAGGAGTTAGAAATTATTTATCAGGGCAAATTGGCGTTTGGCAATTTGCCGCACTGCCCTTTTACCGTAGGGGAGGCTATTAGCCTCCCGCTTTTGTATGGTTTTTGAGTGTTCCGGTGAATGGAGCCGGAAAATGGAAAATGATACGGATTTGCCTGACTTGGTGCCGCTTTTGGGGATTGCTCTGCGCGGGAGGCTAATAGCCTCCCCTACAGTAGAATCCTTAAGTTGATGACATTGGTGTAAGGGGGGCCTCCCTCAGAAGCCATTCCCTTCCACCACGCAACATTCTGCCCCGAAAGCGTTACCGGGCTTATATTGGGGTAGCGATTACACACCATCCCGGTGCGAAACCGTCAGCGGCGACTCGCCGCTTAATTGTCTTCAATTTCCACCATCCGCTCTGCTACGCATTCCTCGCACAGGGCGCTTCCGTCCTCCAGGGGGAAATACCGCTCCCCGGCGATGTGCCTGCCGCAATCGGCGCACACCGGCCGCCTCAGCAGCCACCGATCCGCCCGGGCGGCCAGCCGCTCCGCCTCCAGCCAGGGCTCATTCATCACTCCGTGCCTCCTTCTGTCCGTTTTTTTGGACACCAAATGTGGTATCCTTTCCGTGAAAAAATTGAAATTGCAGTTGAAATTTCATTACTCCCGTGGTAAGATAGTACCAAGGCGGATTACTTCTGTTGCACCCGGAGTTTATCCGTTCTTGCTACTTCATTTCTACAGTTCACTTTCGTTCACTGCGAGTTTATTATAGTGCATTTATATCTCCCTGTCAACTGGTATTTGCACATATTTTTTAACTTTGAACATTTTTAGTGAACTGTCATAAAACCACCACCGGAAAACCTGGGTAAACGGAGCCGAACCTCAGCAGTTTACACAAGGGATTTCCCCAAGGGAGTTGTAAAAAAATGTTTTATGATCGTTTCTGTGCCCTCTGCGCCCGGCGGGGAGAGTCCCCCTCCCGGGCCGCTCTGAACGCCGGCATCAGCAAGGCCGTAGTCTCCAAGTGGAAGCAGAACCCCGCCGCCTTTCCCTCCGGCCCGGTGGTGGAGAAGCTGACGAATTACTTCGGCATCTCCGTCACGGAGCTGCTGCAGGACGAAGCGCCCCAGCCTTTTGCCCCGCCCAACCCCGACAGTCCCGCCGCCCAGGGCAGAACCCTGGCCCAGGTGGAGGCCGAAGCCGGCGAGGAGGAGCCCGACGTCAGCGGCGACAGCTTTTATGCCCGGTTCGCCCGGCTCAGCCGCAGCTATGGCATCAGCCCCTCCCGGGCCGCTCTGGACGCCGGCATCAGCAAATCCGCCGTGTCCAAGTGGAAGCGGGAGCCGGATTCCGTCCCCACGGGTACGGTGCTGGCCAAGCTGGGCGCCTATTTCGGCGTTCCCGCCTCGGCGCTGCTGGGGGAGGAGCAGCCGGAGCCGGCAGCGGTGAGCGACG
This sequence comes from Oscillospiraceae bacterium, assembly GCA_021771675.1. Next base: position 17,361 of record JAETOP010000049.1, read on the forward strand.
AGGCAATTAAATTTGCCCTCTTCGGCGGCAGCGAGGACATCACCCAGGAAATGTACGACGAAGTGCGCTCTTTTGCGGCATATATTAAGGACAGGGAGGCAAAAAAGCGCGGAGAGGAGTGAATATGATCCTTTTACCGGAGCTTTATGCCCAGGCCTCCCGGCAGAACATCCCCATTGTGCGCTACCCCATGGCCAAGTGCGGCTCCATGTCCCTGATGACCCTGGAGGGGAAATGCTTCATCGGCATGGACGATCGGGTGGCCGACGGGGGCACCCAGGAGCGAGTCCACCTGTCCCACGAGCTGGGGCACTGCCTTACGGGGAGCTTCTATAATATTTACGCCCCGGCGGATTTGCGGGGCCGCCACGAGAACCGGGCGGACAAGTGGGCCATCCGGCGCTTAATCCCGGTGTCGGCCCTGGACGACGCCATCGCCGCCGGGCACACAGAGCTGTGGGATTTGGCCGACATCTTCGGCGTCACGGAGGACTTCCTCAAGAAGGCCATCTGCCTCTACGTCCACGGCAATACCGCCACCGAACTCTACTTTTAAGACGGAACATTGGGCCGTCAGGAATTAGGACAACACCGCATAATGGGGCAAAAGATCCGCCGAAAGCCGAAGCTCCCATTGTGCGGTGTTGCCTTAAATTCCGGCGTGTCCGTGGTTTGCGTTGATGGATAGCCCATCCCTGCCGGGGCGCTTCAAAAAGGGGTTGTCAATTGGGGAAAAGTGCGGTAAAATAGGTGGGAAACCGAAATCGGAGGATTGCTGCCATGGCATGGCTGGAAATTACCATTGATACCGCCGCCCGTCAGGTGGAGGCGGTGGCCCAGGAGCTGACCGCCCGGGGCTTCTCGGATTTGGTCATTGAGGATCAGCAGGAATTCCAGGCTTTTCTGGAGGAGAACCGGGCCTACTGGGACTATATCGACGAAAAATTGGAGCAGCAGCTGCAAGGCCTCTCCCAAATTAAGCTCTACCTGGAGGATACCGAGGGGGATTCTCTGGCACGCCTGCGCCGCTTTGCCCAGGAGGCTGGGCTGCCCATGGCAGTTTCCCCCCTGGCCGAAACCAACTGGGAGGAGAGCTGGAAGGACAGCTACCCGCCCCAGGAGGTGGGGAAGGACTTGGTGGTGCTTCCCTTCTGGCTGGCGGAAAATTATGAAGGGAGCCGGAAGCAAATCATTCTTGACCCGGGCCTGACCTTCGGTACCGGCGCCCATCCTTCCACCCAGATGGTGATGGAGGCCATGGAGCAGGCAGTTGCCCCCGGTGCCCGGTGCCTGGATCTGGGCAGCGGCAGCGGGATTCTGTCCATTACCGCCCTGGCGCTGGGAGCGGAAAAAGCGGTGGGAGTGGACATCGACCCCAAGGCGGAGGACATTGCCCGGGAGAACGCAGCCTACAATGGCTTCGACTCCCCCCGGTTTACGGCCCTCACCGGCAACGTCACCCAGGATCGCAGCCTGATGGAGACCCTGACGGGGGAAAAATGGGATGTGGTGCTGGTGAACATTGTGGCGGACGTGATTATCGGTCTGGCCCCGGTGCTGCCCCGGCTTCTGGGGGAAAGAACCCATCTGATCTGCTCCGGCATTCTAAACACCCGGCTGGGGGATGTCACCGCTGCCCTGGCTTCCCAGGGGATTGCCGTCACCGATCTGCGGGAGCGGGAGGAATGGCGTTGCGTTTCCTGCCGGAAGGAATTAAAATAATAGGAGAAACTTATGCGAATGACTTATAAGACCCGCCGCAGCCTGCAGCGGGTGATGATGGTGCTGCTGTCGGTGGCGCTGGTGGCGATTTTGTTCGGCTTCTGCTGGAACGTCTGGGTGGAGCGCTATGTGGTCTACACCCGGGAGGGGGCGACGCTGGATTTCAGCCGCTCCCCTCTGGATACGGTGGGGGTGGTGGCCACCCCACCCAAGGCGGATGAAAATGTGTCCATCTTTTTCAACGAGGGCTCCGACGCCGTGGAGCTGACCACGGAGCTCACCGCTCTGAACGGCTATTACATTGACTATGACGCCCTGAAGGGAAGCATGGATGATATAAAAACGGATCTGAACCGCCTGAAGGCAGGCACTCCCATTATGATCGAGCTGAAGGGGGGCTACGGCTCCTTCTACTATACCTCCAAGCTCACCGGTGCGGTGAGCTCTGCCAGCGTGAATGTGGCGGCGGTGGACGAGCTGATCCAGTACATCCGCTCCAAGGGCTTCTACATGATCGCCAAGGTCTCCGCCTTCCGGGACTATGAATTCGGCAACCGGAACGTGAGCAGCGGCCTTTATATGAAGAGCCGGGCGGGACTGTGGATGGACAGCGGCGGATGCTTCTGGATGGACCCCACCAGCGCCAACACCCTGGGCTGGGTCACCTCCATTGTCAACGAGGTGAAGGATATGGGCTTCAACGAGATCGTGCTGGACAATTTCCGGTTCCCGGCGGAAACGGACAAGTATATTTTCAGCGGCAACATGGACGAGGCCATCTCCGCCGCCGCTCAAAGCATCGTGGCAAACTGCTCCTCGGATACCTATGTGGTCTCCTTCTGCGGCGCCACACCCGCCTTCCCCCTGCCGGAGGGCCGGACCAGGCTGTACCTGTCCGATGTGGGCGCCCAGGATGTGGCCGCACGGGCCTCCCAGGCCACCTTTGAGAATGTGGAGGCCAGACTGGTCTTCCTCTGCGATACCAACGACACCCGCTTCGATGCCTACGGCGTCCTCCGCCCCCTGGCGGTGTCCGAGGGCCTGGAAGCCCAGAAGGCGGACATGGAGAACTGATGGGAAAATTAGGGATTAGGAATGATACTGGACTGGGGGAGATGTGTATGTTGGTTTTGCTCAGCGAAACTGACTTGCATAATTCCTCACTCCTGATTCCTCATTTTCTTACTGCTCTTCCAAAATAATTCTTGACAAATGGGCCCGGTTCCTGTAATATAGTAGGGTCTGCAAAAGCGGACAATCCTTGCTCACGGTTCGGCCGTGGGCCAAAAGTCCAAAAGGAGGTGCAATCAACATGGCTAAGATCACCGGTAAGTATGAGGTGCTCTACATCATCGACCCTGCCCAGGGCGAGGAGGGCATCGCAGCACTTGTGGAAAAGTTCAAGGCAATGGTGGAGGCGGAGGGTACTCTGTCCAGCATCGATGAGTGGGGCAAGCGTCGTCTTGCGTACCCCATCAACGATCTGGTGGAGGGCTACTACGTTCTGATGAACATGGAATGCAAGCCCGAATTCCCCGCAGAGCTGGAGCGTGTGATGAAGATCACCGACGGCATCCTGCGCTGCCTGACCACCGCTGTGGAGGAGTAATTCAACATGCTCAACCACATTGTTATCATGGGTCGCCTGACCCGTGATCCCGAGCTGCGCCGTACCGGAACGGGCATCGCCGTCACCAGCTTTACCGTGGCTGTTGACCGGGATTTTGCCCCCAAGGATGGCGGGGAGCGGGAAACCGACTTCATCGACTGCGTCGCCTGGCGTTCTACGGGAGAGTTCGTCTCCAAGTATTTCACCAAGGGAAGCATGGCGGTGGTGTCCGGCCGGCTGCAAATCCGCAGCTGGACCGATAAGGACGGCAACAAGCGTCGCTCTGCTGAAATCGTGGCGGACAATGTCTACTTCGGTGAAAGCAAGCGTTCGGAACAGCGTTCCGGCGGCTATGATGCCCCGGTGCCCAGCTACGGCGGCAGCGCTCCGGCCCCCTCCTACGGCGGCTACAATGTGCCTGCGGCTCCCAGCTACGGCGGCTATTCCGCTCCCAGCGCCGCTCCGGCTTCGGATTTTGCGATGCTGGAGGACGATGACGCCCAGCTGCCCTTCTAAGAAAAGAACTTTTTCATCAAGAAACTTACGAAGGAGGTATATCCCATGGCCAACGAACAGCGTATGCGTCCCCGCAAGCGCAAGAAGGTTTGCGCATTCTGCGTGGATAAGGTGACCAGCATTGATTACAAGGACACCGCAAAGCTCCGCCGTTACCTGTCTGAGCGTGGCAAGATCCTGCCCCGCCGTACCACCGGTACCTGCGCCGCTCATCAGCGCGATCTGACCACCGCCATCAAGCGTGCCCGTCAAATCGCCCTGCTGCCCTACGTCACTGACTGATACAGTTGCAATTCGCCCCGGAACATTACGTTCCGGGGCGTTTTTATGCCTTTTTCGATTATCGGCATTCGTAAGCAATTTAGCAAACTGTAAGTTGGCGGCGAGTTGCCGCTGACAATTCGCACGGGGATGGTCTATCATTACCGCATAAATTTCGCCCGGTAAAGCTTTGACTGTTGAAGAATATGCCGCACTGCCCTTTTCTGCGTAGGGGAGGCAATCTGCCTCCCGCCAGGTGAAATACCTGAGTGTTCCGTTGAATGGGATCAGGTAAAGGCTTCTGAGGGCGGCTCCCGAAGTGTAAGGGGGGCCTTCCTCAGAAGCCGTCATCCTTTACCATTCAACAGAGAACTTAAAAACGTTACCTAGCGGGAGGCTAATAGCCTCCCCTACGATCAAGCGGGAAGTGCGGCAACCCATCAAATACCAATTTGCCGAATTGCTTATTTAACCCGATAAATGCCTTTTTGCAGTCAGCACCGCAACTTCAAAGAAAATTTGAAGGGCAAAAACATTATTCGCTGTAAAAAGTGTAGTGTACCCGCAAAATTTCGTTGTAATTTCTGTATTTGGATGTTTACCGCTGCGTCATAACAAGATTCAAGGCTTAATTTGGTTCAAATCCCCATTTGGCTCCCTCTGTTGCCACAGGTTCATCTTCGATGAACTCCATGATCTCGCCGACGGAGCAGTGGAGAATCCGGCAAAAAACTTCAATTGTGTGGGTGCTGACGCTTTCATTCCACTTTAACCGTGTGAGCTGCCCGGGGCTGACGTGATAGTCCTTGATTAAGGAATATTGAGAAATCCCTCTGTCCTTCATTACTTTCCACAGATTGTCGTACGAAATCATGGTGATGCAAGCTTCACTTTCTGCTTGCTTGGTAGGCGACATCGGCCTGAGCCGCCTGGTCGGGCTCGTCCATATTGGACAGGGCATAAAGAATCATTTGGTTCAGCAGTTCATTCCGGCTGATTCCGACAGCGGCGGCCTTTTCGTCCACATTTTTCAGAACATCGGAGTCAATGCGCATGGAGATCACTTCTTTCTCCGGCTTCCTCGCAACAAATTTCGGCATATCGTCACCATCCTTGTATTGACTATTATATGCCGATTTTGTAGAACAATATATATTCTATATTCGATGTTAAAAATCGAATACTTGAAGCGGGGCGAAAAAGAGGTGAATCCTTACGAAATCGCCTACGATATGCTTCTTGATCTTCAACAGGAGATCATCCCGGAATTGGAAACAGAAGCGGGAGAGCCGGACAGCAGGCGTGTGATTGCCCTGTCAGCGGCCTATATCCTGCAAGATTATCTTGCAGAGAAAATTGCATCCACCGGGCAACCCCCCAGGGGGAGGATGGCATTACCTGGGAACAAATCAAAGAGGCGCTTGAAAATTTATGAAGATGCAAAGGCCTCCCCCTGCGGCTTGGGCAAGAGGAGGCGCTTTCCATATTTTCAGGACGCTTGAATCCCGGCGGGCGGGAGAATTACCCGTTGTATGCGTCCAGGGCCAGCTTGAAGGCGCCATAGGCGCCGGCGTCGTTGCCCAGGGAGGCCAGGGCGAACTCCACATTGGAAGCGGCGTGGAAGACATACTTGTGGAAATAGGGCCGCAGACCGTCCAGCAGCACTGTGCCGGCCTTGCTGACGCCGCCGCCCAGCACTACCACCTCCGGGTTGACTACGTTGCACACATTGGCCAGGAACTCGCCCATGTAGGCGTAGTACTGATCTAGCACCGCCAGGGCCAGCTTGTCCCCGTCCTTGCCGGCGTCAAAAATGTCCTTGCAGGTCATCTTTTCCAGGTTCCGCAGGGAGGATTCCTCCTGGGAGGCTTCCAGCTGAAGCTTTGCCATCCGGACGATGCCGGAGGCGGAGCAGTACTGCTCCACACAGCCCCGCTTGCCGCAGCCGCAGACGGCAGTCTCGTCCCGGTTGAGCACCATGTGGCCGATCTCCGCTCCTGCGCCGTGGGCGCCATGGAGCAGCTTCCCATCGATGACGATGCCGCCGCCCACGCCGGTGCCCAGGGTGACCAGAACCATGCTGTCGAAGCCCTTGCCGCCGCCCTTCCAGTACTCGCCCAGGGCGGCCACGTTGGCGTCGTTGCCCGCCTTCACCGGAAGCCCCGTGAGCCGGGACAGCTCCTCGCTGATATTAAATACACCCCAGCCCAGGTTGACGCAGCGGTTCACCACGCCCTTGCCGTCCACGGGGCCGGGAACGCCGATGCCCAGGCCCAGCAGATCATCATCCTGCACGCCGTTACGCTCCCGGTATTCCCGGATGGAGGCGGCGATGTCGGGGAGAATCTGACTGCCGTGGTTGGCGGTGACGGTGGGTATCTCCCAGTTGGAGATCATTTTGCCGGTTTCGTCGAAGTAGGCGATTTTCACGGTGGTACCGCCCAGATCAACACCAAAGCCGTATTTCATGGAAAAGTCCTCCTGTTGTTTTATTTTAATGTCAATTGCAACATTATACTCGTTTTTACGGGAAAAGGGAAGGGAGATTTCCGCCCTTTTTTTCCAAATTTTTTTGAAATACCAGATGTGCCGCCCCGGTCATCACGCCGCTGATGAGCAGCTGGGCATAGTAGCTGATTCCCCGGCAGACGATCATCCCGGGCAGCACCACCGTGGACACCGCTCCCGGGACACCGTCCCGACGCATGTACAATAGCTGCATGGGCTGGCCGCCGGAGGCGGAGGGTGTGATTGCGCTGTAGAAGAACCCCACAAAGGAAATCAGGCAGCAGCGGTAGAATTTTGGCTTTGCCCCCAGGGGATGAAGCAGCTGGCTCATGGCCAGGGACTCCCCCAGAATGAAGCCGACCACGGCTGCCATGGCCGGAAGCACGTAGCGTATATCCGCATCCGTGAGGTAATCGAGAACCTTGCCCAGGTTTTCGTCCCGAAATACATACCAGAAGGTCAGGGCCAGAATGCCAAAAAAGAAGAGTGTGCCAAGCAGTCGCTTGCAGGTTTGCTTTGTCAAAAAACCGGTCTCCTTCCCATTTTGCTTGATTATACCATACCCTGTTTTACTCTGTCAACGCCATTCCCGGTCAGCGCAGAGCAAGCGGCGCATTTATCGTGGCATGAAGGCCGCAGCAATGGAGGATAAACGAAAAAAAGGTTGACGAAAGAGGAAAACTATCCTATGATAGAAGGTGTTAGGCACGGTAAATAAATTCTACACTGCAAAGGAGAATTTGTATGACACCTTTTATGAATCAGGACTTCCTGCTGAAAACGGAAACGGCCAGAAAGCTCTACCATGAGCACGCCGAGACCATGCCCATCATCGACTACCACTGCCACATCAACCCCCAGGAGATCTACGAGGACAAGCGCTACGACTCCATCACCCAGGTCTGGCTGGGCGGCGACCACTACAAGTGGCGGGCCATGCGCTCCTGCGGCGTTCCTGAATACTACATCACCGGTGACGCCACCCCCGCCGAGAAGTTCCAGAAGTGGGCCGAGTCCATGCCCAACCTCATCGGCAACCCCCTGTACCACTGGACCCACCTGGAGCTCCAGCGGTATTTCGGCATCACCGAGCCTCTGAACGGCGACAACGCCATGGAAATTTATGAGAAGTGCAACGCCATCCTCCATCAGCCGGATATGTCCGTCCGGGGCATCATCCGCAAATCCGGGGTGAAGCTGATCTGCACCACCGACGACCCTGTGGACGATCTGCACTGGCATGAGCTGCTGGCCGCCGATCCCACCGCTCCCGCTGTGGTGCTCCCCGCCTTCCGGCCCGACAAGGCCATGCGGGCGGACAAGCCCACCTTCCCCGCCTACGTTGCCCAGCTGGAGAAGGTGGTGGGCTTCCCCATCAACACCATGGAGGATATGCGCAGGGCCCTGGTGAACCGGATCGCCTACTTCAATGACCACAACTGCCGTGTTTCCGATCATGCTCTGGATTACTGCTTCTGTGTGGAGGCCACCGAGGAGCAGCTGAACGGCATCTTCGCCCGGGCGAAGTCCGGCAAGGGCATCACCTGGGACGAGCAGCTGGCCTACCACACCGCTCTGCTCATCGCCGTGGGCAAGGAGTATTGCCGCCTGAACTGGGTCAATCAGCTCCACTTTGCCTGCCTGCGGGACAACTCCACCAAGATGTTCGCAAAGCTTGGCCCCGATACCGGCTTCGACTGCATCAACGACCAGCCCAACGCCGTGGGCCTCTCCAAGCTGCTGGGCAAGCTGGAGGCGGAGGATGCTTTGACCAAGACCATTCTCTACTCCCTGAATCCCTCCGACAACGGGGTGATCGGCACCATCATCGGCTGCTTCCAGACCGATTCTCCCATCCCCGGCAAGATTCAGCAGGGCTCCGCCTGGTGGTTCAATGACCACAAGCCCGGCATGGAGGCTCAGATGGTGAGCCTGATGAGCCTGGGGGCCATGGGCACCTTCAACGGAATGCTCACCGACTCCCGCTCTTTCCTGAGCTACACCCGGCACGAGTATTTCCGCCGGATTCTGTGCAACCTCTTCGGCCAGCTGGTGGAGGACGGGGAGTACCCCGCCGACATGAAGACCCTGGGCCGGATGGTGGAGAACATCAGCTACTACAACACATTGCACTACTTCCGCTTCGACGAGCTGATTAAGTAACTACGGAAACTCTGAATAAACCGTCTGCGGCTGGTCAGCGAATCTTTTGCCCCATCCGTGCAGTTCTAAAAGCAGGAAATACATACAGTATTCCCCTGCTTTTAGAACTTTCGGCTGAGCCAAAATCTTCTGCTGACAGCTCTTGTCGATTTCATCAGAGCTTCCCTACAAATGCTCCCCTGCCGCACTGGCAGGGGAGCAAATTTCGGGAGAAGAACATGTACTGTGACTGCCACATTCATATGGTTTTGGATGGCCGCAACTGGAAAGAGGCCATCGCCGCCCATGCGGAGGCTCCCCGGGAAGCGCTGATCCGCTCCCGGCTGGAAACCTACCGGGATTTGGGCTTTACCTACCTCCGGGACGGCGGGGACCGCTGGGGGGTGGGGGCCAGGGCCCGGGAAATCGCCCCGGAGTACGGCATCCGCTACCGGACGCCCCTGGCGCCTCTGTGCAAAGCGGGGCACTACGGCGGCTTCATCGGCCGGAAATACGAAAGCCTGAGAGAGTATGCTGCCATTGTCTCCGGTCTGCGGGAGCAGGGGGCGGATTTCGTGAAAATTATGATCTCCGGCCTGATGGATTTTGACCGGTTCGGGGTGCTCACCGAGGAGGGGCTGCCACCCGGAGAGATTCGGGAGCTGATTCACATCGCCCATGAGGAGGGCTTTGCCGTCATGGCCCATGCCAACGGGGCCCGGACGGTGGAGGCCGCCGCCGATGCCGGGGTGGACTCCGTGGAACACGGGGCCTACCTGGACGACGGGGCCCTTTCCGCCATGGCGGAAAGGAGCGTGGTGTGGGTGCCCACCCTGTCCACCATCGGGAATCTACGGGGAAAGGGCCGCTTTGAGGAGGGGGCGATTCAGAAGATTCTGGCATCCATCATGGAGAATGTCCGCCGGTTTCGTGGGATGGACGGCCTGATTGCCCCGGGCACCGATGCCGGAGCCTGGGCTGTCCCCCACGGAAGTTTGACGGAATACGCCCTCCTGGCCCAGGCCCTGGGCCAGGGGTGGGAGGAAATTCTGACCCGTGGCGCCCAGGAAATCCAAAGAAAGTTCTAGCCGGAAGGGAAGATGTAAGACAATTATCTCATAACTTCCCCCTCCGCCCGGTATCACCTTTGCGCCAAGCCCCATAAAATAACTCAGGCCATCCCGTTTTTCTGGGATGGCCTGATTGGCGCTCAGTTCTCGCTGCCCGGCATCTGGATGGACAGATACTGGTTCAGAGCCTCCAGCACACTCTCGTCCTTCAGAGTGATGGAGATTTCAATGCGCCGGTTCTGGGCCTGACCCTCCATGGTTTCGTTGCTGGCCACGGGACGGGTGGAGCTGTATCCGGCGGCGCAGAAATACTGGGCGTAGGGTGAAAGAACACCGCCCTGAGTGCTCATCATGTAGTTCAGCACGGAATTGGCACGATCGGAGGAGAGCTTCCGGTTGAGCTCGTTGCTGCCGGTGCTGTCCGCGTGGCCGCCAATGACGATGGTGTCTACATATTGCAGGCTGTCGCTGGAAGCCAGGAAGCTGGCAAAGCCGGAGGCCAGCTGATCCAGAACCGCCTTGGAGTTGGGCTTCAGAGCGGAGGAGCCCCGGTCAAAGAGCACGCTCTCGCTGAGGATCAGGCTGCCGGTGTCGCTGATGGAGATGGTGTTGGAGCTGCCCATGACCTGCTCCACGTTCTGGCGGATTTTCTCCACAATGTCCACCCGGAGGAAGGCTGCCGCCTGCATCTGGGCCCGAACCTGGCTCAGCTCCGTCTGGGTGTTGGTCAGGTAGATCTGCTGGCGCTCCATCTGGGCCTGCTGCTGGGCGATGGTGGCTTCCTGGTCGGCAATGTCCTTCTGCTGCTGGGCGATGTAGTCCGCCTGCTGGGCAATGCTTGCCTCCTGCTGGCGGAGCTGCTCCTGCTGCTCGTCCAGCTTGATCTGCTGCTGATCCAGATCCTGCCAGGCTACCTCCAGGGCGTCAGAGATGGATTGTAGCTCCTTTTCCTTGTCCTCCACCTGGGCGGCGGCGATGGAGAGCTGCTCCAGAGTATCCTTCAGCTCCTGCTCCTTGTGGAGCAGGTCGTTGTTGGTGATGATGTTCTGGATGTAGGCCAGCAGCATCAAAAAGAACAGAATCAGGGCCACGGCGGACATCATGTCCGTATAGGAGGGCCAGAAGCCCTGTTCCCCCCCGGTATCAGCGCCGGAGGAAGGCCTGCGCATTCGTTTCATCGCCTGCTGCCTCCCTCGGGCCCACGGGTCACCCGGCGAATGGCGGCGGACAGCTCCCGCACGGCCACGTCCATTCGCTCTACGGTGCCCCGGAGGTTGTAGTCAAATTCGGAGAAGTCCCGCACGCCCTTGTTGAAGGAGTCCACGGTGGAGCTGAATCCGTCCAGGGTTTTCAGCAGAGCGTCGGTAGAGTCTTTCAGGGAGGAGTCCATGGCGTTGGCGGCGGTGTTCATGCCGCCGATCATCCGCTTGACCAGCTCGGAATCGTCCTGTACCCGGTCGGTGCTCAGCCGGGGAGCGGTGCGGTGATCCAGCCACAGCTCCATCTCATTTTCCAGCTCCCGACGGATGGCTTCAGGATTGAAGATGGTGCGCAGAATGGTGAGGATGATGGAGCAGCCCACGCCGAACAGGGAGGTATAGAAGGCCACGCCCATGCCGGACAGGGCGGAGAGCAGGCCGCTGCCCATGTTGTTCAGCTCGTTCTGCCAGTCGGCGGTGCTGCCCAGAAGCGCTGACAGGGAGGATACGGACAGGCTCAGGCCCAGGAAGGTGCCAAGCAATCCCATGGTGACGAACAGGGAGACCGCATTGCTCAAAAACCGCTCAAACATCAAATAGGTGTGCAGATTGTTGGTGATGGCGCTGCTGACAATGGCGGGGGTGTTGGTGTCCGGGCCGAAGGTTTTGTAGGCGGTGGTGAAGTCCTCCAGAGCATCGTGCAACACATGACTGCGGTAGGTGTCCCCGGTGACGGCCAGCTTGGTCTGCCGCCGGTAAGCCCGGCAAACCACCAGAAGCATGGCCAGGGAGACGGTAAACAGCGCCAGAATAATCAAGATGACCAGCACGCTGACGGGGTGCATATTTGCGAGAAGTTTCATAATGGGCCTCCTTCATTGCCGGGGCCTCCCTCGACAATTTTTGTGTATTCCCCACCATTCTATCACGGAACCCCCGCTTCATCAATAGCCCTAAGAAAAATCTAAGAAATTTTTCCGTCCGGGGCAACTGTTGAAAGCTTCATGTGAGTACGTAACATTTCACCGCGCAGTCCCTCAGTCACGGCTACGCCGTGCCAGCTCCCCTTACACTTCGGGAGCCTTGGGCGCCGTAAGCGCCAGCGCAACCAACAGGGTAATCCATAAAATTGAAAAAAGGCCACTATTCTGCCAGATTGCTGAGTTAAACCGATAAGCACATATAAAAATAAGGAGCTGCTTCTCATGAAGCAACTCCTATTTCTTAAGGCAACACCGCACAATAGGAGCTGCGGGTTTCGGCGGATCTTTTGTACCCACTCTTCAGTTTGGAAAAAGGGAAATACACAAAGTATTCCGCCTTTTGGGGGACTTTG